>DATBFS010000097.1:0-9253 GCA_036558385.1 Solirubrobacterales bacterium
CCAGTTCTGGATGTACCAGTTGTCCCACTCGGCGCGGTCGGCGAGCGAGGTCCCGGGCCCGAGGCCGTGGACCTGTGACCAGCCGGTGATCCCGGAGCGGACCCGATGGCGCTCGCCGTAGCGGCGGACCCGCTCGGCGAAGTCGCCGGCGAGCTCAGGTCGCTCCGGCCGGGGGCCGACCAGGCTCATCTCGCCTCGAACGACGTTCACGAGCTGAGGCAGCTCGTCCAGCGACCAAGCCCGGATGAAGCGCCCGACGCGGGTGCGGCGATCATCTCCCTCGACGCCGCCCGGCGCCATCTCCCCGTTGAGCGCCGGAAGGCGGTCGCCGTCCGGCGCGGCGCGCATGGAGCGGAACTTGAGCAGGTCGAACTCCCGCCCGTCGCGGCCGACGCGGCGCTGGCGGAAGAGGACGGGGCCGGGGGAGGAGACGCGCACCGCGACCGCGACCGCCGCCAGCAACGGGGCCGCGAGGACCAGCATGAACGCCGCGAGCACGCGGTCGAGGCCGTGCTTGAGCGCGAACTGCCAGCCCTGCGGGTCCACTTGACGGAGCTCGAACAGAGGGATGCCGCCGACGTGCTCCAGCACCATCCGGTTGGTGGCGTCGTCGAACAGCCGTGGGACGACCGCCATAGTGAGCTCACGGTCGCGGCAGCGCCGCACCAGGCGCCTGAGGGTGACGTCCGGCTCGATCTGGAAGGCGAAGATCGCGTGGCGGGCGCCTGTCTCGGTGACGATCGCGTCGAACTCCGCCGGTGACCCCAGGACCGGCGCTCCACGGCGTCCTGACTCGTCCTCGGAGACGGGGTCGGAGTCGACGAAGCCGATCGGGATCAAGCCGAGATTGGATAGATCGCGCAGGTGCCGCTCGAGGCGGGATCCGACCTCTCCCGCGCCGACGATCAGCGCGAGCCGGCCCGAGACGCGGGATCGCCGGGCGTGAAGGCGCAAGGTCGACCAGCCGATCCGCCAGGCGACGAGGAGCGCAGTGGCGAAGACGAGCTGGATCGCGATCAGGTCGGAGTCGGTGGTCGGCGGGCGGATGAGCTGGATCACGCCTGCGACCGCGATGGCGGCAGCGGCGGTTGCGCCGACGATCCTCGCCAGCCGGTCGAGCCGGGGGATCTGGGCGTGCGGGTCGTACATGCGAAACGCGGCGAGCAGTACCACGGCCAGCGGGCTGACGAGGAGCGCGCCGGCGTAGGGGGGGTTCGGATTGACCGCGTCGGCGAGCACGAGCGCCGCGAGGAGGAGCAGCGCGTCCACCGTGAGCGTCACATAGAGAAATCCCTCGCCCTCGAACAGCCAGGTGAGCGCGGGGGAGAGGCGCGCGGTCCGCGGCGACGCGGCGGGGGCAGGTGGGGCCTCTGCCGGGATCGGAGGCGGGGCGGCGACCCCGGTTGAGCGCTCGGTTGGGGACACGATCGGCTCTCTCGCTTCGGGTGCGTCGATCCGCCCGCAGGCGGGCGGGCCGACGATCCAGATATCGGCGTTCGGTGGCCCGAACTTGAGCTAAGAGGTGCGAACCAGGTAAACGCTGCCCCCGCCCTCGTAGGCGACCTCGAAGCCATGCGCCTCCAGCGCCTGGATCGCACCGGGGAGATGGGCGATCACCCCGCCCACGTGCAGGCGCTTCACCTGTCTGGTGGGGTTACCGTGCCAGCCGCGCAGGATGCCGTAGTTCCCGCGCAGCTCCGCGGGGCTGAAGTGCTCGAGCCAGCCGTCGATCACCACCGGCGTCCTGGGCGAGCGCCAGAGCACGTAGGAGCTGGCGCCGGCGTACGCGGCGATCCTGCCGTGCTTGGGAGGGTGCTTCAGCGCGTAGCGGACGGCGGCGAACCCGGGCGCGTCGTTCTTCGCCGGGCCGAGCACCGCGGCGTAGGTGATCACGGCCCCGAGCGCCGCGGCCCCGGCGAGCGCCACCAGCGCCCGGGGGTGGGGCGTGGGGCGATCCGGGGCCGAGCAGGCGATCAAGAAAGCCAGCGCCGGGGCGACGAAGATCAGGTTGCGCATCGACACGGCAGCGAAGACGAGGAAGCCGACGACTACGAGTGGCGGCATGAGTCGCCGTGGCTTCGGCGATCGCCACCACAACCAGGCTGCGAGAGCCGCCACGATCAACAGGTAGGCGATCGCGGGCGGCGACTGCGTCGCGGGCTCCCACTCGGTCGTCGCCAACGAGATCGCAGGGTTGCGGAAGCTGAACACATAGGCCCAGATCGCCGTCCCCAGCGGGGTGGCCAGGGTGACGATGGCCGCGCCCGCGATCCCCGCCAACGCCAACAGGACGACGCGGTGCCTGGCGATCGCGTCCGGGAGCCCTCGCCACCTGTCGGCCACGAGCCCGACGGTGGCCAGGGCGATCAGGAGGAGCCCGGCGACGAACCCACCGTGGAGGTTCGCCCAGAGCCCGAACAGGAGCGGGATCCCGATCAGGGCCCAGCGAAGCCGCCGATCGCCGACTCCCATCGGGCGGGGTCGCCACACGGCGAGCACGAGGGCCACGAGCACGCAGAACGCCAGCAGCGTGAAGCCCGCCGCGCGGGGGTGGACGATCGCCAGGAGCCCCGGGATGTAGACCGCGGCCGTGGCGATCATCAGGAACGCGCCCTTGCGGCGGATGCAGTACAGGACCAAGGCGAGCGGAGCCGCGATCAGGGCCCCGTAGAGGACGGTGAGCCCGGTGATGCCGATCGATTTGGCGGCCGCGTAGAACCCGAGCTCGGAGAGCCATTGCTGGTTCAGCCACGGTCGCCCCTGCCCGATCGTCGGGAAGGGATCGTGGGTGACGAACCCGTGGGCGCTGACGAATCGTCCGGTGAAGAGCTGGAGGTACAGGTCGCCGCTTCGGCTGCGGTCCACGCACAGGGCCACGCCGGCCACGAGCACGGTCAGGGCCGCGATCAGCAGCTTCGTGCGAGCGGGGCTGGGGGCCGCGACGGGCACGGGGTCAGCGAAATGATCTCCGAATCGGCGGCGGAGTGCTACCCGGCGTGCTCGACGCGATCGATCGCCTCGTGCGTCTCGCGGCTGAGCGCCGCAGCGGACAGGTCCACGCCCGCCGGGAGCTCGACGTGGAGGTCCGCGGACGGATCGATCCGCGCGCGAACCCGGCGAGGCGTGCACTCGAGCACGTGGCCTCCGCGCGAGCGATCGGCGCAGACGAAGTGCAGGTGGTAGCCGACGACCTCGATGCCCTCGCTGTAGTCCGGGAAGCGAAAGCCCACCATCGTGCCCTCGACTTGCGCGAGCTCGAACACGTGCTGGTCGCCCACCACCTCCGTCAATGGCCGGTACGGCGGGCTCTGGCGGGGAACGGAGCGCGCCCTGATCGACTCGAACTCGCCGTCGACCCTGATCGCGAAGGCCGAGCCCCCACCGGGCATGCGGGAATCGAGTGAGGCCAGAAAGGCGTCGTGCGTCAGCGGGCCGCCCAGCTCGAAGTCAACCGTCGGCGCGAACCAGGTAAGGACCGCGAACGGCGTTCGGGCGTCCGGCTCGATCTCGGTGATCGCCCCCTCGACGTCGGCGCGAAAGAAGCCGCCGTCCACGGCGATCATCTCTCCGTCGAGTGCGTTCAGCGTCCCCAACCCGAGGTCGCCATGCTGAGCGAGCTCGGCAAAGGTCACGTCCCCGTCGTAGGCGCCCTCCAGGAGTGCCCCGATCGTCGAGGCCTGGAACAGGACGTGTGGGGCGCGCTCAGCGTGCAACTGCTGCCGTCGGAGCGCCTCCACGTGCAGGGCTTTGACCAGAGGCTCATCGAGCACGCCGCGCAGTCTGTCAAGAGGCGGCGACCCACCTGTAGGGTCCAGCCATGGACTTCGGGGTGCTGATGTTCCCCGCTGACTATGCGGTGGCTCCTGACGAGCTGGCGCGAATGGTGGAGGAGCGTGGCTTTGAGTCGCTGTTCTTCCCCGAGCGCACGCACATTCCGGTGAGCCGTCGGACGCCCTTTGTGGGCGGCGGCGAGCTCCCCGACTACTACTCGCACTACGACCGGGCCGGGGTCACGCGGTGCATCCTGTTCGTGCCTCCCGTGGAGCGGGACGAGGCCGAGGCCCGGCTGGACCGGCTCGCCGAGGTCGCCGCGGGCTACCGGCGCTCCGAATGAGGCGCGCGGAAGCCCGGGCGCTGTTCGAGCCGGCGCGCGTGGCGCGTCTCGCGACCGCCGATGCCGAGGGGCGGCCGCATCTGGTGCCGATCTGCTTCGCGCTCGACGGCGACCGGATCGTGACGGCGGTCGACCACAAGCCCAAGCGCACGACCGGGCTCCGTCGGCTCCGGAACATCGAGGCCAACCCGAGGGCGAGCGCCCTGGTCGACGCCTACGAGGACGACTGGACGCGCCTCTGGTGGGCCCGCGCCGACGGCGCGGCGCGTGCTGTGGATCCGGGTTCGCCCGAGCATCGCCGTGCGGTCGAGCTTCTGGGGGAGCGCTACCACCAGTACCGCGAGCAGCCGCCGGAGGGCCCTGCGATCGTCTTGAGCGTGTCCCACTGGAGCGGGTGGAGGTACGATCAGTGACGGAGGCGCAGTCATGACCGACGATATTGATCCTGCGTTCCTGCGGGGCCTGACCGAATCGCGCTTCTCGCGGAGGCGGCTTGTCCGCGCCGCCGGAGCGGGGGCGGCCGGGGCCGGGTTGATGGGCTTCCTGGACGCGTGCGGGATCGCCGGCACACGCGGCACCGGCGCCGAGAACGTGAACTGGTCGGTGTTCTGGGCGCAGCAGCACAAGGCCGGGGTGCTCGACTGGGCCAACTGGCCGCTCTACATCGACAGCCAGCACGGGGGGGACCACCCCTCGATCGACCTGTTCACCAAGCGCACGGGGATCAAGGTCAACTACAGGGCGGTGATCCAGGACAACCCGAGCTTCTTCGCTCAGATCAGCCCGGTGTTGGCGGCCGGCCAGTCCATCGGGTACGACCTGATCGTGATCAGCGACGGCTGGGAGCTGACCCAGCTGATCCAGAACCGATGGCTGATCCCGCTCGACCAGTCGCGGATGCCCAACTTCCACCGCTACGCCGGAGCGATCGCCCGCGACCCGCCGTTCGACCCCGGCAACCGCTACAGCGCATCCTGGCAATCGGGGCTCACCGGCATCGCCTATGACCCCCACATGACCGGGCGGGAGATCACCAGCGTGAAGGACCTGTGGGACCCCGCCTTCAAGGGGAAGGTGGGGATGATGGCCGACGACACGGAGCTGGGCGCGGTCGGAATGCTCGCCCTCGGGATCACGGATCAGACGAAGTCGACCCCGGACGACTGGCGCCGGGCGGCGGACCTGCTCACGAAGCAGCGGGACGCCGGGATCGTGCGCCAGTACTACGACCAGAGCTACATCAAGGCGCTCGAGGACGGGGACACGTGGATCACCCAAGCCTGGTCCGGCGACATCTTCCAGGCCAACCTGTCCGGATACCCGAACCTGAAGTTCGTCGTGCCCGAGGAGGGGGCGATGCTCTGGCACGACAACTGCCTGATCCCGCTGCACGCCGCGCATCCCGTGGACGCGATGGAGTGGATCAACTTCTTCTACCAGCCTCCGATCGAGGCGATGATCGAGGACTGGGTGAACTACCTCTGTCCGGTGCCCGCGGCGAAGCCCATCATCGCCCACCGCCTCGACGACCCGACGGTGGCCAACAGCCCGCTCGTCTTCCCGCCGAAGTCGATGCAGGCGCGCTTCCGCAAGTACTACGACTTCAAGGGCGTCGAGGACCACGCCCTCTACACCTCGATCTTCGACCCGATCTTCCAGTCGTGACCGCCCGCGAATGACCGCCCGTGCCGCCGAACTGCGCCGGCGTTCGGTCCCGTACCTCTTGAGCCTGCCCGCCGGCGCCTGGCTTGCCATCTTCTTCGTCGTCCCGCTGGTGGCGATCCTCTCCGTTTCGCTGATGACCGGGAACTCGGTGGACGGGTTCACGCTCACCTGGAACTTCAGCGTCTACCCGGACGTGATCGATCAGTACTCGACGCAGTTCGGGCGCTCGTTCCTGTACGGGGCGCTGTCCACGGTGATCTCGTTGGTCGTGATGTACCCGGTCGCCTACTGGATCGCGTTTCGGGGCGGCCGCTACAAGTCGACGCTCCTGTTCCTGGTGCTCCTGCCGTTCTTCGTCTCGTTCGTGATCCGGATCCTGTCGTGGCAGTTCATCCTCGCCGACCAGGGCATCGTGCTCGGCACGCTGAAGGACCTGAACCTGGTGCCGGAGAGCCTCCACGTCCTCTCGACGCCCACGGCGGTGGTCGCCGGGCTCACCTATGACGCCCTGCCCTTCATGGCGCTCCCGCTCTACGTCGCGCTCGAGAACATCGACCGCTCCTACGTGGAGGCTGCCGCGGACCTCTACGCGAGCCCCGTCGAGCGCTTCCTGCGGGTGATCCTCCCGCTATCCGCTCCAGGGATCTACGCCGGAATCCTGCTGGTCGCGATCACCAACATCGGCGACTACGTCAGCGCCGCGATCCTCGGCGGGCCGAGCACGACCATGATCGGCAACATCATTCAGACCCAGTACGTCCAGAACTCGGACTACCCGGTCGCCTCTGCCCTGGCGTTGATCCTGATGGTGACCCTGCTGGCCGGGATGTACCTCTACGCGCGGGCTTTCGGCACGCGATCGATCCAGGAGTACGTGTGATGGAGGCGGCGACGGAGGCCGCCCCCGCTCCCGCCGCGGTTCCCCGCCCACGCCGACGGTGGACTCGCTTCATCCTGCCGGCCTACTCGGCGCTGGTGATCCTCTACACGCTGATCCCCATCGGGGTGATGGTGCTCTATGGCTTCAACCAGGCCCCCTCGGATCGCCTCACCTTCGCCTGGAAGGGGTTCACGCTCGAGTGGTACCAGCACCTGTTCGACATCCCGGATCTGACCACCGCGCTGGTCCACTCGCTCGAGATCGCGGTCCTCAGCACGCTGATCGCCACCGCCCTCGGCACGCCGGCCGCGATCGCGCTGTCTCGCTACCGGTTCCGCGGCCGGGGCGCCGGCGACCTGGTGATCCTCGCCGACGTGGCCGCGCCCTCGGTCGTCGTGGGTGCGTCGCTGCTGGGGTTCTTCGTCTATTTCGGGGTGCCGCGAGGGCTGACGACGATCCTGATCGCCCACGTCGCCTTCAACGTCGCCTTCGTGATCGTCGTCCTCCAGGCGAGGCTCGCCGACCTGGACGAGTCGCTCGTCGAGGCGGCCCAGGACCTCGGCGCGAACCCGTGGATCGCCTTCTGGAGGGTGACGTTCCCGCTGATCTTCCCCGGCATCCTCGCCGCCGCGCTGCTGGCCTTCGCGCTCTCGATCGACGATTTCATCATCACCAGCTTCGTCGCCGGCCAGACGCTCACGTTCCCGCTCTGGGTCTACGGCTCGGTGAAGGTGGGCATCCCGCCGCAGGTCTTCGTCATGGGCACCCTGATCTTCGTCGCCGGGGTCATCTTCGCGGCGGCCAGCGTGATCGCGGCACGGCGGGGGCCGGCCGCCGTCGACGCGCGGGCTCGGCCGGTGACGTAGAGGGCGGGCCGGAGGGCTCTGCCCTCCCAGGGTTGTGATGGAGTGGGCCCGTGACGGCCGACCTCACGGGCATCGACCCGAAGCGCGTCGAGGCGCTGGAGGAGGTCGAGAACGCCCGCTTCGTCGCGGAGCGCCCAAGGTCGATGGCCCTCCTCGAGCGGGGGCGAGAGTCGATGCCCCGCGGCGTCCCGATGGCGTGGATGGACGATCTCTACGAGCACCCGCCGATCTGGGTCGCGGAGGGCAAGGGCGCGTGCTTCACGGACGTCGACGGTCATTCGTATCTGGACATGTACGTCGCGGACATGAGCGGGTTCTGCGGCCACGCGCCCGATCCGGTGGTGGAGGCCGTCGCCCGGCGGATGGAGCGGGGGAACCAGTTCCTCTTGCCGTCCGAGGACGCGGTTGCGGTCGCCGAGCACCTCGCCGGTCGCTACGGCCTGCCGCAGTGGCAGTTCACGCTCTCCGGCACCCAGGCCAACACCGAGGTGATCCGCCTCGCCCGCGAGATGACCGGGCGCGAGGCCGTCCTCCTCTTCGACGGCAAGTACCACGGGGAGGGGGACGCGACGCTCGTCGTCCTCGAGGACGGCGAGGTCGTGCCGGAGATGCGCGGGCTCCCGAGATGGGTGTCCGGCCAGGCACGGGTCGTCCCGTTCAATGACCTCGACGCGGTCGCCGCCGTGCTCGAGCGACGCGACGTCGCCCTCGTCCTGACCGAGCCGGCGATGACGAACGCCGGCTTCCTGCTGCCCGAGGACGGCTTTCACGAGGGCCTCCGTCGCCTCACCCGGGCCACCGGGACCCTGCTGGCCATCGACGAGGTGCACAGCCTCGTCTGCGCCCACGGGGGGCTGGCGGGAGCATGGGGGCTGGAGCCCGACTTCCTCTCGGTCGGCAAGTCGGTCGCGGCCGGGGTCCCACTCGCCGCCTACGGGATGACCGCGGAGATCGGCGCGCTGATCGCGCCGCCGACCGACTCGCGGGTCGTCTCGGGCGTGGTGGTCGGAGAGGTCTCCACGGGCGGCACGTTGTTCGCGAACGCGCTCTCGATGGCCGCCGCGCGGGCAGCGCTCTCGGACGTGCTCACGGAGGAGGCGTTCGACCGCACGGCCGCGCTGGGCGAGCGCATGGCGGTCGGGCTTCGCTCGGCGATCGAGCGGGCGGGACTCGGGTGGAGCGTCGCCCGGGCGGGCGGGCACGCCTACTACTTCTTCACCCCGGACCCCCCGCACGACGGCGCCGGCTCACGGGCCGCCGACGACCCCGGCCTGCGAGCTCTGATCAGGGTGTTCATGGCCAACCGCGGGGTGTGGGAGTCGGGCTGGTGGCTCGGGCCGACGGTCTCGGTCGCCCATACGGAGGCGGACGTCGACCGCTACCTGGACGTGTTCAGCGAGTTCCTCGGCGAAATCGTCGCGTCGTGAGCCGCCTGTCTGTGCTGACTGACGCACCACCCCCATCCGGCCCCTTGTCCGTTTCGCGCGCGGGACCTCAGGCCGCGACGCGCTCGTCGCGCTGGCGGCGGCGGGCGCGCGGGGCCAGCAGGCCACCCCAGTCGGCGTCCTCGATCCGGGCCGGCTCGGTGCTCTGAAGAAAGCCGCCGAGCGCGTCGGCGAGGCCCTCGGGGTCCTCGAGATGAGGAAAATGGGCCGCCCGGGGGAGGGTCACGAAGTGGCTCCCCGGAACGGCGTTATGGGTCCAGCGCCCGTGCTCGATCGGGATCGT
>DATBFS010000098.1:0-9879 GCA_036558385.1 Solirubrobacterales bacterium
CGCTCGGCGGTCTCGAGGTTGCGGGCCTTGTCGGCCGTCGAGTTGAGCTGTACGGCGGCGGCGCGCATCTCCATCTGCACCTGACCGGCCGGCTGATTGACCAGTCAATCTAGGAGAAGTATAGGTTCAGCCGCGGAGCCGCCCTCGGCGGCGCCGAAGGCCCATCGCTCGCAGGATGAGCCAATCGAACGTCCGGGCCGGTAGCACCGCCTGGGCGGCGATCATCGCCCGCGCGTCGGCCCCGACGATGTAGCGCGGGCGCGGCCGACGAACGGTGAGCACGCGCTCCACGGTCCGCGCCACCCGGTCGGGCTCCATGCCCCGTTCCCCGGTCCGGGTCGCGGTCTCGAGAGCCGCGCGCAGATCGTCGCCATACGCGTCCCTCGCCTCCGCCGACATCCCGGTGACCACGCCGCCGGCATTCTCGCGACCGCGATCCCAGATGTCCGTGGCGATGCTCCCCGGCTCGATCGCGCAGACGTCGACCCCGACGCCCGCAAGCTCGCGCCTCATGGCGTCGGAGAGCCCCTCCAGCCCGAACTTGGAGGCGTGGTAGGCGCCCATGAAGGGGGTCGCCACCCGGCCGCCAACCGACGTCATGTTCACGACGCGCCCGCGTGCGCGCCGCAGCGCGGGCAGGAGCGCCTGGGTGACCGCGACCTGGCCGACGAGGTTGACCTCCAATTGGCGGCGGAAGTCGTCGATCGGCAGCGACTCGACGGGTCCCGGCACCGGAACGCCGGCGTTGTTGACGAGGCTCCACAGGCCCGCGCTTCCGACCTCCTCCTCCACCTCGCCGGCCGCGCTCGCAATTTGGGCCGCGTCGGTGACGTCGATCTGAAGCGGCTCGAGCTCGCCCGTGGCCTGCGCGGCGAGGCCTGCGGCGTCGGCCTCCCTGCGGTATCCGGCGAAGACCCGGAACCCGTTTCGCGCGAGGCGAAGGGCGCAGGCGCGGCCGATGCCTCCCGAGGCCCCGGTGATCAAGACGGCCCTCATCCCCCAAACCTAGATCACTCATCTAGCCCGCGAGAAGCATCGAGAGCGTGGTGATCACGACCAGCCCGCCCTCCACGACCGCAAGCAACCCGCCGGTGCCCGCCAGCGAGTCGCCCGAGAAGCTCCCACTGACGCCGACGAGAGCGCCGACGACCAGCACCAGGAGGCCGATGGCTCCCCAGATCGGCACGGCGCGATCCCAACGCGCGTCCCGATCCGGGAATCTGGAGCGCAGCCTGACCTCGACGCCGAAGGGCACCGCGACCAGGGCGGCGAAGAGCGCCGCCGCGAAGACCACGATCCAGCCGTTGACTCCCGTGGAGCTCAGGTAGGGAGGCCCGGTGACGCCGGCCAGCGCCAGGCCGACCGCGGCAATCGCCGCCCCGCCGAGGACGACAGTCTCGGACGAGATCTGCCTGCGGTCCTCGGTCGGGCCCGCCATCGGCGTCGCCCGCCGATCAGCCTCGCCAGTCGCGCTGGCGCTCCAGCTCGGCGACGAGCAGCTTCGTGTGAAGCGCCGCCATCAGGTCGTTCAACGGGCCCACACCGGCCTCGACGATCTCGATCGCCCGATCGGGATCGAGGTCGCCCGCGAGGCGTTGGGTGAGCACGTCCACCTCCTCCGCGACGAGGGGCTCGAGCGCCTGCTTGTAGCGCAGGGTGTCGTAGACCGTGAACCCGAGGCGCTCGTCGTAGCCGCCGGCGCGAAAGCGGGTGATCGCCTCGATGATCCGCACGTCGGACGGCGAGTAGCCGACCCCGTTCGGGCTCAGGATGCCGAGCTCGGCGAGCCGGTCAAGCACCTCGCGGGGGATGTCGTAGCGGTCGCGCACCTCGCCGCTCGGCACTCGCTCCCGCTCCCCGGCAAGCGCCCGCTCGAGGATCCGGTCCTCGAGGTCGAGCATCGCCCGCAGGCGCTGCGGCTCCGCATCGTCGCGCTCGAGCAGCTCCCGGATCACGCGCAGCGGCATGTACCGCTCCTCCTGCAGCTGTTTGATCAGCCGGATCCGGTCGACGAACTCGGGCGGGTAGTAGGCCATGTTGCGGCTCGTCTTGACCGGCTCGGGCAAGAGCCCCTCCCGCAGGTAATGGCGGATGGTGGCCACCGGGACCCCGGAGCGCTCAGCGAGCTCGGAGATCTTCAGGAGCTCGGCGTTGCTCGTCTGAGGCGTGCTCACGCGAGGAACTCCCGCTGTTGGGATGCCTCGTTCGTCCCGGCCGCAGCGCCGCTCTCGATCAACGCCTCGATCTCGTCGTCGCCGAATCCCGACTCGCGCAGCACGTCCTCGGTGTGCTCGCCGAGGGCCGGCGCCGGTCGTTCCACCGCCCCCGGGGTCCGCGACAGCTTCACCGGCACCCCGAGCTGGCGCACCGTGCCGAGGCCCGGCTGGTCGAGGTCGACCACCATCTCGCGGTCGCGGACCAGCTCGGAGTCGAGCGCCTCGTCCAGGTCGAGCACCGGCTCGATCATCGCGTCGTGCTCGTCGTTGAAGGCCAGCCATTCGTCTCGGGTTCGGCCCTTGAAGATCTCTGCCACCTCGCGCCAGGGATCGGAGCCCGGCGCCTCGAACTGGGCGGCGACGAGCTCGGGGCGCCCAACGCCCTCACAGAAGGCACGCCAGAACTTCGGCTCGAGCGCCCCGCAGGTGACCCAGCCGTCGGCAGCCTCGTAGGGGTGGTAGCAGAGGATCCCGCCGCTGAGCTGACCCTCCCCGCGCCGCGGGACCCGGCCGTCGCACAGGTACTGCGCGGCGACCATCGCGAGCCAGGCCAGCGACCCGTCGGTCATGGAGACGTCGACGAGCTGGCCCTCGCCGGACCGTTCGCGCTCGCGGAGGGCAGCCATCACCCCGAAAGCCGCCATCAGGGCGCCGCCGCCGATGTCGGCGATCTGCCCGGCCGACTGGATCGGCCTGCCGCCACGCTCCCCGGTCAGGCCGAGTAGCCCATTCAGCCCGAGGTAGTTCATGTCGTGCCCGGCGCGGTTCGTGGCGGGGCCGGTCTGCCCGTAGCCGGTGATCGCGCAGTAGACGACCCTCGGGTTCACCTCGCGAAGCGCCTCGTATCCGCAGCCCAGCCGATCCAGGACGCCGGGGCGGAAGCTCTCCAGCACGACGTCGAACTCACGCGCGAGCCTCAGCATCGCCTCGCGGCCGTCATCGGCCTTCAAGTCGAGGCGGACCGAGCGCTTGCCCCGATTGAGCGCCAGGTACAGCGCGGAGCGGGTGCCGAGCGGCTGCTGGTCCTCTGAGCCGTAGTACGGGGGGGCCCAGCGGACGTAGTCGCCCATCGCCGTATCCTCGACCTTGACCACGTCGGCGCCGAAGTCGGCCAAAAGCAGCGAGCAAAAGCCCCCCGGCAGGAGCCGCGTCAGGTCGAGGACGCGAATGTCGTCGAGGGCGGAGGCGCTCATTCGGGCGAGGCCTCGGATGCCTCGATCGGATGCGAGAGCATCTCGCGGCGCGTCGTGGCCTCCCGTCTCGGCACACCCAGGAGCTCCCGGGCCTCCGTCACGGTCGCCGGACGTCGCCCGACGTCCTCTGCCATCTGCCGCGCCTTGGCGATCAGATCGCCGTTGGATCGCGCCATCTCGCCATCGGGCAGGTAGAAGTTGTCCTCGAGGCCGGCGCGGACGTTTCCCCCCAGCGCGAGCGCGGCGCCGATCAGCCTCCACTGGTCGCGGGAGATCCCAATCACCTGCCAGTTGTTCGGGCCCTCGGCACCTCCCGGTATCTGCTCGGCCATGAAGGCGACGTTCCTGGCATTGGGGCGGATGCCGCCGTTGACCCCGATCACCAGGGAGACGTTCAGCGGCTCCGCGAGCAGGCCCATGTCGATCAGCGGATCGAGGTTGGCGATGTGGCCGGCATCGAAGCACTCGTGCTCGGGCCGGATCCCGAGCTCCCGCATCTCGGTCAGGAACTCGATGATCGTGTCGAAGGAGTTCTCGAACACCGCCTTGAAGACGAACTCCTTGCGGCGCCGGGAGTACTTCGCGTAGTTCATCGAGCTCATGTTCAGCGCCGCCACGTCCGGCTGGAGCTCGCGCAGGTACTCGATCCGCTTTTCGATCGGCACCCCGATCGCGCCGGTGGAGTAGTTGACGATCACGTCGTCGACCTCCGCCCGGATGGCCTCGGTGATCGCCCGAAAGTCCTCCACCTCGTAGGAGGGGACTCCCTCCGGCGTGCGGGCGTGGATGTGGATCTGCACCCCGCCCTCGTCGACGATCCGCCGGGCCTCGGCCGCGTACTCGGACGGCGTGTAGGGGATCGCGGGACACTGGTCGCGGTTCGCGATCGCGCCGGAGATCGAGCAGCTCAGGATGACGGGGTCCTCGAAGCGGCTCATGCGAGAGCCCCTGGGGGCGCGAAAAACGGCCCCATCCCGTCCGTTGTCGCCTTGCTCGGCCTATGGCCGAGTAACCCGACAACCGACGCTCGGCGGCGACCGGACGCGCGCGGGCCCCCCCTGCCTGCCCGCCGTTTCGCGGAACACGCCCCCGTCATACCGGCATCACCCCGTGCTTCCTGAAGGGGCGGTCCACCCGCTTGTCGGCCGCCATTCGCAGGCCGCGGATGATCGTCGGCCTGGTCTCCCGGGGGTCGATGATGTCGTCGACGAGGTCGTTCCTCGCGGCCAGGTAGGGGTCGATCTGCGCCTTCACCGTCTCCAGCATCTGCCGGCGAGTGGCCTCGGGGTCCTCTGACGCCTCGATCGCCGAGCGACCGATGATGTTGACGGCCCCCTCCGGCCCCATCACCGAGATCTCGGCGCTCGGCCAGGCGACGATGAGGTCGGGCTCGTACGCCTTGCCGCACATCACGTAGTAGCCGGCGCCGTACGCCTTGCGCACCACCACGGTGATCTTCGGGACGGTGGCGCGCGAGACCGCGAAGAGCATCTTCGCGCCGTGGCGGATGATCCCCGCGTGCTCGACCTTCGAGCCGACCATGAACCCGGGGACGTCCTGGACGAAGACGAGCGGGACGTTGAACGCGTCGCAGAGGTTGATGAACCGCGCCGCCTTGTCCGCGGAGTCGTTCTCGAGGATGCCGCCGAGCTGCTTGGGCTGGTTGGCGACGATCCCAACGGACTGGCCGCCGAAGCGCGCCAGGCAGGTGATGATCGTCTTCGCGAACTTGGGCTTGATGTCGAAGAACTCGCCGTCGTCGACGATCTCGCGGATCACGTCGTACATGTCGTAGGGCTGGCGCGAGGACTCAGGGACGATGTCGAGCAGCCCCTCCGACATCCGGTCGTCGGGGTCGGAGGTCTCGCGGACGGGCGGCTTCTGCTCGCAGTTGGAGGGGAAGTAGGAGAGATAGGACTTGATCGCCGCGATGCACTCGTGGTCGTCCTTCACCTCCAGGTCCCCCACTCCCGAGACCCGGCAGTGGACGCGGGCTCCTCCGAGGTCCTCCATCGAGATGTCCTCGCCCGTCACCGCCTTCGTGAGGTGCGGTCCCGCCAGGGCCATCGCCCCTTGGCCGACCACCATCGGGACGAAGTCCGAGAGGCCCGGGATGTAGGCCGTGCCCGCCGCGCACGGGCCGAGCATTCCGGCGACCAGGGGCACGACGCCGGACATCGTCACCTCCTCGCGGAAGAGGTGTCCGGAGCCGGCGAACATCGAGCCGGCCGCCTCCTGGATCCGCGCCCCCGCCGAGTCGAGCAGCCAGATCAGCGGCATCCGCTTCTGCAGCGCCATCTCGCGCAGGCGTCCGACCTTGAACTCGCCGGTCATGCCCATCGACCCGGCCATGACCGTGAAGTCGTAGGCGGCGATCGCGCAGCGACGGCCGTCGACGTCCCCCCAGCCGGTGATCACCCCGTCGGCCGGAGCTTCCTTGCCCTCCATCGCCCGCTGCGAGGAGTGCGGTCCGGCCTGGATGCCGATCTCGACGAAGCTGCCGGAATCCACGAGGAGATCGATCCGCTCCCGCGCGGTGAGCTTCCCGCGCTCGTGCTGGAGCGCGGTCTTCTCCTCGCCGCCGCCGAGCTTCGCCTTCTCGCGGCGAGCGTGGAGGTCCTCGACCAACGGTCGCATGCCGGTGCCCTCGCCGGCATCCACGCGGTCCGGCGCCTCCGCCGCCTCACCCTTGTGCTCCGCTCCGACCGTCTCCTCAGTCGCCATTGGTTCCCCTTCCGGGCATTGAGGAGGAAGCCGCGCGGCATGGATGGCGCGTTTCCTTCGCCGGGTGAAGGAAACTCGCCATTCCCCCTACCTGCCCTTCCAATTCGGCTCGCGTTTCTCGAAGAACGCTGTCACACCCTCGATCGCGTCCTCGGTGGCAAGCTCGATCGTGAGTTGCGAGCAGAGGTAGTCGAGCGCATCCGTCAACGGCATGTCCATCTGGCGCCACATCGCGTCCTTGCCGAGCTTCATCACGACCGGCGACTTCGAGGCCAGCTTCGTGGCCCACTCGTCGACCGCCGCCTCGAACTCATCGGCCGGGACGACCTTGTTGACGATGCCCGCCTCTCTCGCCTCCTCCGCCGTGAGGCGCTCGCCCAGGAGCAGCATCTCGTTCGTCTTCTTGCGCGGAACGTTGCGATAGATCAACGCCATGATCATGAACGGGAAGAGGCCGACGTTGATCTCCGGCGTCCCGAAGCCCGCTCCCTCCTTGGCGACGATCAGGTCACAGGCGAGCGCGATCCCGAGCGAGCCGGCGAGCACGTGGCCGTTGGCGGCGACGATCGATGGCTTGCCGAGCTCGCCGAGCGTCTTGAACACCTCGACGAACCGTTGGCTTCCCCGGTGCCGGTCGATCAGCGGCGCATCGGCGCCGAAGGCGCCGAGGTTGGCCCCGGAGGAGAAGACCTTCTCGTGCGACGACGCGAGGACGACGCACCGCACGGCGTCGTCGTCGCGCGCGGCGCTGAGCGCGCCCAAAAGCCCCTCGAGCAGCGGTGGGGAGAGCGAGTTGCGGGTCTCGGGGTCGTTCAGCGTCACCGTCGCGACGCCGTCTTGCACCCGGTAGAGGACGAGCTGCTCGGCCACCGGCGGCCACCGTAGCACAAAGTACGAAGTAATACTCTATGCTGCGCGCAGGCACGCCGCGGGCGTGAGGAATCCCCTTCGGACAAGGAGCGAAGCAGTGGCCACAGCGACCGTGATCAAGCCGGAGCACGAGGCGACCCGCAAGCACCTGCTGTTCACCGACGAGCACGAGGACCTCCGCGAATCGATGGAGGCGTGGGTGAGGAAGGAGCTCTGGCCACACCGCAATGAGTGGGAGGAGACGACCTGGCCGAACGAGGCCATGCGGCGCGCGGGCGAGCTCGGGTTCCTCGGCCTGTGCTTTCCGGAGGAGTACGGCGGGCAGGGCGGCGACTACTACTACTCGCTCGTCCGCGCCGAGTGCATGAGCTACTCGGGCTCCGGCGGGACCAACATGGGCTTCGCGGTCCAGACGGACATGGTCCTGCCCCCGGTCCACCTCCTGGGGACCGAGGAGCAGAAGCAGCGCTACCTCGTGCCGGGGATCAAGGGCGAGAGGATCGGGTGCCTCGGGATCACCGAGCCCGAGGCCGGCTCCGACGTCGCGGGGATCCGAACCAAGGCGATCCGCGACGGCGACGAGTACCTGATCAGCGGCTCCAAGACATTCATCACCAACGGCCCGCGCGCGGACTTCATCCTCCTGGTCGCGAAGACCGACCCCGACGCGCGTCACGAGGGAATCACGCTCTTCCTCGTGGACCTGCGCGATGACGACGGCAACCACGTGCCCGGCTTCGAGGTGTCGCGGAAGCTCGAGAAGATGGGCATGCACGCCTCGGACACCGGCGAGCTGGCCTTCAACGAGGTACGCGTTCCCGCGGAGAACGTGCTGGGCGAGATCGGCAAGGGCTTCTACCACATCTCCTGGGAGCTCCAGAGCGAGCGGATGGTGGCGGCCGCCGGCTGCGTTTCGGGGGCGGAGCGGCTGTTCGAGAAGACCCTGGCCTACGCGAAGGAGCGCGAGGCGTTCGGCCGCCCGATCGGAAGGTTCCAGGCGATCCGCCACAAGTTCGCCGAGATGGCGACGAAGATCGAGGCCGCAAAGCAGTTCAACTACGTGGTGGCCTGGCGCTATGCGAACGGCGAGTACCCGGTGCGCGAGATCACCGAGGTGAAGCTGTTCGCCTCCCGGATGTGCTGCGAGGTCGCCGACGAGTGCGTCCAGATCCTCGGCGGGTACGGCTACATGAAGGAGTACGAGATCGAGCGCGCCTATCGCGACGTGCGCCTCAACCGGATCGGGGCCGGCACCGACGAGATCATGCTGGACGTGATCGGTCGCTCGTTCGGACTCTAGGCGCCACCCGGACGGCCCGACGGCTATCGGCGGCGGTCCAGCAGGCGCTCGAGCGCCCCGAGCCGCTCGTCCCACTCCGCGCCCACCGTGGCGATCCAGCGTGCGGCGTCCTCAAGTGGCGCCCCGTCCAGTCGGTAGCGCGTCTCGCGGCCGACCCGCTCGGCTTGGACCAGCTCCGCCCGGCGCAGCGCCGCCAGGTGCTTCGCCACCCCCTGGCGAGTGATCGGCAGGTCCGCGGCGAGGGCGCTCGCCGTCACGGTCGAGCCGCCCGCCAGCGCCTCGACCACGCGGCGGCGGGTGGGGTCCGCGAGCGCCTTGAAGACGCGATCGATGCCCGCGGCCGTCATTTCGCTCGGCCTAGGACGCGACCAGAGACAGCGCGGCGACGAACGCCCGTAGCCGCCGGGTCCACTCGGGGCCCGCCGGCACCATGGTCGCCTGCGGCCCGCGCTCCACGACGACGAGCCGGGTACCGCCGGCCGCCGGCTCGAGGCTGAAGCTGACCACGGAGGCCGAGCCGTCCTCCCGTGACCATGCGAACGCCAGCGAGCGCCCCTCCTCGACCTCGAGGACCGTGCCCTCACGCCGTTCGCCGTCCGCGAAGCGAAAGCTCGCCACGCCGCCCGGCACCGGATCCAGCTCGGCCTCTGGAGCGAGCCATTCGCCGAGCAGCCGCTCGTCGGTCAGCGCCTCCCAGACCTCCCCCGACGACGCGTCGAGCACCGCCTCGCGTCGCACCGTGCGGTCCAGGCCGTTCACGGCCGCCAACCGGCCCTCGGCCGTGCGCTCGTCTCGATCGGCCATCGCTTCCTCCTCGTCCTCGTAGTCCGCAACTAATGAGTTGCGCTTTGCTAGCCTGGCTCAGACGCAACCGTTGAGTTGCACTTTAGCAACGACGAAGGAGGACCCGATGGCGTTGATCCCGATGGTGGTCGAGCAGACGGCCCGCGGAGAGCGCTCCTACGACATCTACTCCCGCCTGCTCGGCGAGCGGATCGTGTTTCTGGGCCAGCCGGTCGACGACGAGATCGCCAACGTGATCGTCGCCCAGATCCTCCACCTGGAGGCCGACGATCCCGACAAGGACATCTCGCTCTACATCAACTCCCCGGGCGGCTCCGTCTACGCGGGCCTCGCGATCTACGACGCGATGCAGTACGTCAAGCCCGACGTTCAGACCATCTGCTTCGGGATCGCGATGTCCATGGGGGCGCTGCTCCTGGCGGGCGGCGCGGAGCGCAAGCGCATGGCGCTGCCGAACTCCAAGATCCTGATCCACCAGCCCTCCGGCGGCTTCGAGGGCCAGTCCACCGACATCGGCATCCACGCGCGGGAGGTGCTCGAGCAGCGCCAGCGGATCGACGCCATCTACGCCGAGCACACCGGGCGACCGCGCGAAAAGGTGCACCGCGACATGGAGCGCGATCGCTACTTCACCGCAGCCGAGGCGGTCGAGTACGGGCTCGCCGACCGGGTCGTGGACCGGCACGAGCTGGCGCGCAAGGCGACCGGGTTCGAGGCGAGCGACTAGTCGGGAAGCAGCGGCACGGTGATGCCAGGGTCCCAGCCGAGCAGG
>DATBFS010000099.1:0-18246 GCA_036558385.1 Solirubrobacterales bacterium
GTTTCCCCCAGTCGCGCGCCCGCTCGAAGAAGGCGTGGATCCCGGGAGGTGAGCATGTCCGGCCGTCAAAGTCGTTCGTCGCCGTCCCCCCAGCGACGTCGCCTTTCGCCCGAGCGGGCGTATCGGCCTCGCGTTCCGCCGCCCAGCGTCGAGGATCGAGACGCGTGCGCGATCTACGCGTCGGTCCGCAAGGACGCGACGCCCAACCGGGCGCCGGTCGAGCTCGCGCTGGCCAACCTGCAGAAGATGCTCCACCGCGCGGGGAACGTCGACGGCGAGGGCGACGGCTGCGGGATCCTGGTCGACATCCCCAGCAGGATCTGGGCGGAGGAGGTCCGGGCCGGCGGGCACAACCCGGCGCTCGCGCGAGACCCCTCGTTCGCGGTCGCCCACCTGTTCATCGACCGCTCCGAGGACCTCGAGAGGGCTCGACACGACGCGCGGGAGATCCTCGGCCGAGGGGGCTTTCGGATCCTGGCCGAGCGACTCGGCGCCGTCGACTCGGCCGCGCTCGGCGCGACCGCACGCGAGGAGGAGCCGCACTTCTGGCAGGTCGCGGGGGTGCTGCCCGACGCCAAGCGACGCGATCTGCTCACCTTCGGCCTGACGATCGCGCTCGAGGAGGAACTGGGCTGTCATGTGGCCTCGTTCTCCGCCTCGACCTGCGTCTACAAGGTCATGGGGGCGCCGAGCGTGCTCGGCGAGTACTACCCCGACCTGAGGGACGAGCGGTTCGAGACGATCGGCTGCTTCGGACACAACCGCTACTCGACCAACACCTGGCCGTCGTTCCGGCGCGTGCAGCCCTTCACGGTGCTGGGGCACAACGGCGAGATCAACACGATCGAGCAGCTCCGCCAGGAGGCGCGCATGCTCGGGGTGCCGATCCAGCCCGACTGCTCGGACTCGCAGGACCTCAACCGCGTCGTCGACACCCTGATCCGGGTCGAGGGGCTCTCGCTGGCGGAGGCCATGGAGATGGTCGTGCCGCCGATCGTCGACGAGATCCGCTCGCTGCCCGCCGAGCTCCACCCGTTCTACATGTACCTGCGCCAGTCCATGGGCCCGTTCGCCCAGGGGCCCGTCGCGCTGATCGCGCGCCACGACGACGAGTGCGTGTTCTCGGCCGACGCCCTGGGGCTGCGGCCGCTGTGGAAGCTGGAGACGGCGAACGACTTCATCTTCAGCTCCGAGCCGGGCGTGGTGGGCTGCGGGGAGATGGTCTCCGAGCCGAAGCCCCTCGGGCCGGGCGAGAAGTTCATGGTCACGATCGATCGCGCCCATCGGTCGTCCCGCCTGCACGAGCACTGGGAGATGCAGCACGCCGTCGCACAGCGCTGGCTGGAGCGCACCGGCATGGACGAGGCGGCGGCCTACGACCGCGCCCTGGACACCGGCGGCCCGCTGGAGGGCACGGAGATCCCGGGCTACACCTCGGCTGGGCCGTCCGAGCCGGTCAAGGTGGAGGACAGGGTCCTCGCCGGCTTCGGCTGGCAGCGCGACGACGTGAAGCTCTGCCAGCAGATGGGATCGAATGGCGCCGAGCCGATCGGCTCGCTCGGTTACGACGGCCCGCTCGCCGCGCTGTCGCCCGAGCGGCAGAACCTTGCCGATTACTTCAAGGAGACGGTGGCGGTCGTCACCAACCCGGCGATCGATCGCGAGCGCGAGATCGAGCACTTCTCCACCAGGGCCGTGTTCGGCAGGCGCCCCTCCATCCACGCCCCCGGCACCGACACCCGGACCGTCGAGACGTGCTTCCCGGTGATCCTCGGAGGGCACCACGACCTGGCGCCGCTGGGGGACTCGACCTACCGGCGGATCGCGCGCGAGCACGAGACCTACCTCCTGGAGGACCTGTGGGAGGAGTTCCGCGACCGCGCCGCCGCGATCGATATCGCGCTGCTCGAGTCCGAGACCACGCACGGGGCGATCGAGCGGATCAAGCAGGAGGCCGTCCAGCTCGTGCGGCACGGCGCCGAGCTCGTCGTGCTCACCGATCGGACGGTCTACGACGGGGAGCGTCGCTATCTCGACCCGCATCTCGCAACCTCCGCCGTCGACCAGGCGCTCAAGCAGCTCAAGCTGGGGGAGACGGGCGAGGAGAACCTGCGGCGGCGTTGTTCGATCGTCCTTCGCTCGGCGGCAATCCGGAACGTGCACGACGTCGTCATGGCTCTGGGCCTCGGGGCGAACGGCGTCTGTCCGTACGTGATGGTCGAGGTGATCTGCGTAGAGGACTACGACACCGACGTCTCCAACCTGTGCTCCGCGCTTCGCAAGGGGATCGAGAAGGTGATCTCCACGATCGGCATCCACGAGCTGCGCGGCTACGCGCGTCAGTTCTCCTCCATCGGCGTCCAGCCCGAGCTCGCCGAGATCCTCCAGTGCGAGACCTTCTGCGCCTCGGAGGGCGCCGGCGTGGGCTATGCGCAGCTGGACGGGGACGCCGACGAGCGGTACCAGATCCTCACCGGCGAGGGAGAGGCGAAGCCGGCGAAGACGTTCCGGTTCTACCCCAAGGTCTACAAGGCGGCGATCGCCGCGGCCAACGGCACCTCCTCCTACGACGAGTACTCCGAGAAGGTGCGGGATCTCGAGCGGCAGAGCCCGATCTCGATGCGGCACGTCATGGGGCTGCGGGGCGATCGGGATCCCGTCGACCCCGACTCCGTGGACGCCTCGATCGGGCACCACGCCTACCCGGTCGTGATCTCCTCGATGAGCTTCGGCTCGCAGTCCGAGCCGGCGTTTCGCGCCTACGCCGAGGCTGCGAAGGCGATCAACATCCTCTGCATCAACGGCGAGGGCGGCGAGATCCAGGACATGTACGGCGAGTATCGAAAGTGGCGCGGCCAGCAGGTCGCCTCGGGCCGCTTCGGCGTCTCGGCGGAGATGCTCAACTCATCGTATGTGGCCGAGATCAAGATCGGCCAGGGCGCCAAGCCCGGCGAGGGCGGCCACCTGCCCGGCCGCAAGGTCTCCGAGAAGGTCGCCGAGGCGCGGAACGCGTCGCCCGGCACCGACCTGATCTCCCCGTCGAACAACCACGACCTGTACTCCATCGAGGACCTCGCCGAGCTGATCGACGAGCTCAAGACCGTCAACCCCGACCTGCGGGTCTCGGTGAAGGTCCCGGTGGTGCCTAACATCGGCACGATCGGGCTGGGGATCGCCAAGGCCGGGGCGGACATCATCACGCTGTCGGGGTTCGAGGGCGGCACCGGCGCCGCGCGCCAGCACGCGCTCCGGCACGTCGGGCTGCCATCGGACATCGGCACGCGGGCCGTGCACCGCGCTCTGATGGAGGCGGGGATCCGGAACCGGGTGGAGATCTGGGCCGACGGCGGCTACCGCCACGCCCAGGACATCGTCAAGCTCCACTGCCTGGGCGCCAACCGGGTGGCCTTCGGGACCCTGGCCATGGTCTCGCTCGGGTGCACGATCTGCCGCGGCTGTCAGCTCGACACCTGCCACGTGGGGATCGCCACCCAGATCGAGACGGTGGAGCAGGCCCAAGAGCACGGGCTGAAGAAGTTCACGCCGCAGCGCGTCGACTCCGCCGCCGAGAGCTGCGCTCGGTTCTTCGAGTCGATGGGGGAGGAGGTGAGGCAAGTCGTCGCCGGTCTCGGCTATGAGCGCGCGCAGGACCTGGTCGGGCGTTACGACCTGCTCGAGCAGGCCTCCCACACGGAAAGCCTCGACCTGGCGGAGCTGATCACGCCGCTGGAGGAGTTCCTGGACCTGGAGCCGATCGACCTCCCGGTGGCTGCCGAGGAGCTGGTGGAGGCGCGCGCCGAGGCCGGGCTGGTCCGGGCACGGCCGATCAGGATGCAGCCCAAGGAGGCCTCTGCCCGGCTCGCGGGACTGGCCGACAAGGTCTTCTCCGGCGAGGTGGTGCGGGACCGCTTCCCGCGCTCGACGGACGCGCGTGACCGCGTCCTCGGCACCGAGCTGGCCGGCGCCATCTCGCGGGCCCGGATCTACGAGGGCGCCCCGGAGGGCGAGGCGCTCGACGTGCTGGCCGAGCTCAGCTTCAACGGCGGGTCGGTGGCGGGCCAGGGCTTCGGCGCCTTCAACGCCTGGGGCGTTGTCGTCCGGGTCGAGGGGGGCGCTCAGGACGGCGTGGGCAAGGCCATGCTCGGGGGCACGGTGTCGATCATGAAGGGGGTGAACGCCAGCGGCGGACGCGTCAACGGCTCGGTTGGCAAGTCGTTCGCATACGGCGCCCAGCGCGGTCGGCTCTTCGTCCAGGGCTCGGCTGATTCCCGCTTCTGCATCCGCCTCTCAGGAGCCGACGTCGTGCTGGGCGGCGAGCCGGCTGAGCCGCTCGCCGACTCCCGAGGATGTATCGCCGATCGCGCCAACGCCAAGGGGTTCGCGTTCGAGTACATGACGGCGGGCCGTGCGGTCGTCCTCGGCGACATCGGCCCCTGGGCGTGCGCCGGGATGACCGGGGGCAGGGTCTACGCGCGGGTCAACCCAGAGTGGAACCTCGATCGCGACGCGATTGAGCGCCGCCTCGGCGAGGGCGCCAAGGTGGAGCTCTCCGAGCTCGACCCCGAGGGCGTGCTCGACCTCGAGGAGCTCTTGGGCCACTACGCCGACGAGCTTCGAGTCACCGGCCAGGAGGAGGAGGCCGAGCGGATGCGCGCGCTCGCGGCCGCCGCCCGGGAGAGCTTCCTGATGATCGTGCCGCACCGGGTCCAGGCCGACCCGAACATCTCGACGGAGTAGGGGCGAGCGCCCAGGCGGCGCCGCGCCCCCAGCGTTCTGACGCTGGGTAGCGGAGAGGCAAGCATGGATGAATTCGGTTGTCGGATTACTCGGCCTATGGCCGAGTTAGGCGACAACGGACGGCTGGGAGACGCTGGCCTCCCCAACCCAGCCGCCTCTTGAGCGTCTGGTCTACGCCTCGAGCACGTAGAGCCGGTAGCGGCCTATCTCGAGCTCGTCACCGTCGGAGAGCGGCGCCCACTCGACCTGCTCGCCGTTGACGAACAGGCCGTTGAGGCTGCGGTCGTCGAGCGCGCGGAGCTCCTCCTCGGGGGTGAGAACGACGAGCGCGTGGCGGCGGGAAACCGTGGCGTCGTCCAGGCAGACGTCAGCCGAGCCCGAGCGGCCGATCCGCGTCCAGCCGTCCTGGAGCTCGACCACGGTGGGCTCGCCGTCCTCCTCATAGGCGAGGTAGTGGCCGGCGGATTCGAGCTCCGAGCGCGCCTGCTCCAGCCAGCCGGGAGGCGACGGAGCGGTTGTGATCGCCTCGGCCGCGACCGCCGAGGACTCGAACATGGAGGCCCGGCGGAAGCGGGACTCCCCGCACGCCGGGCAGGTGGGGAGGGCGTCGCCGGCGGCCAGGGAGATCGAGTAGCCGCAACCGACGCAGACGAGCGACCCGACGACCGCGAACTCGCCGGTTTCTCTTACGTCGGCGCCACCGTCTACGACTGCGTCCATCCCGAAAAGAGGTATTGACATCCCGAAAACTGGTGACAATTTTAACGATCTCCTGCGTGGCCTCAGGTCGTGTCCTGACCCGAAACGTCCGCAATTTGGTCGATTGCTGACCGGTGTCGGGCAATAGAATCGCCCGCCCATGGGCCCGATCTCGGTCACGCGATCCATCGACGCGCCACGCGAGCACGTCTTCGAGTTCATCTGCGACCTCGCCAACAGACCGAGCTTCACCGACCACTTCATCAGCGAGTTCCGCCTCGAGCGCCTGGAGTCCAGGGGCGTCGGGGCGTCCGCCCGAATGCGGATCCCAAAGCGCCACCTCTGGATGGAGACGGTGATCGTCGAGGCCTCGAGCCCCCACCGGATCCTCGAGCAGGGCCGGGGCGGACGCTGGGACCGGATCCCGGTGAGCACCGGCTGGGAGCTCGTGGACGCGCCGGGCGGCCGCGGCTGCGAGGTGAGGCTGACCTTCTGGACTCAGACCTCCCACCCCGTCGACAAGCTCCGAGAGGGGCCGCTGGCAGGGCGCTTCTACCGGCGCCAGTGGTCGATCGCGCTGTCCGAGCTCAAGGACCTGATCGAGTCGGGCCAGGCCCCCGAGCGCGCCACCGTGGCCGGTGGCGACCGGCTGCCGGTGACGTAGACTTCCGCCGCCATGGTGCGCGCCGCCGGACCCAAAACGCGTCTTGGCGCCGTTTCGGTGCTGGTCGTCGCCTTCGTCGCGGGCCTGCTGCTGGCGGGATGCGGGTCGGACCCGGAGGACACGCTCAAGGTGGACGAGGGCGAGCCGATGAAGCTCGGCAACCTGGTCTACAACGTGCAGATCTCGCGCTTCCTCAACCCGAACGACGACGAGGACAAGGCCTACCTGGCGGGCCAGCCCCCGCCGCCCAACGACGAGTTCTACCTCGGGGTGTTCATGCAGGTCTCCAACGACGGGAGCACCCCCGAGGCAGTGCCGACGGACTTCATCGTGGAGGACACCGTCGGCACCAGGTTCAAGCCGGTGGCGAGTGACAGCCTGTTCGCGCTGGACCTAGGCGGGAAGGTCCCTGCGGATGGCCAGCTCCCGAAACCCGAGACGACGGCCGCGAATGGTCCGATCCAGGGGGCGATGGTCCTGTTCCTGGTCTCCCGCTCGGCGCTCGAGGACCGCCCGCTGGTCCTCCACATCCCGGCCCCGTCCGGTCCGGCCGGCGAGGTCGAGCTGGACATCTAGGAATAACTCCGCCGGCATGCTCCGCTCCGCGTCCGCTGCCGGCGGGCTAGGGCGCGTTGCCGGGCGGCAGGTCGTACTCGCTCGTATCGCGACCTCGTCGTTATCCGGTACCCAGCCCCGCGGCGAGCACCTGCTGCACGATCGGCGCCGCGACCGTACCGCCGTCGCCGTTGGCGTTCACGACCATGGCCGCGGCGGCCAGCTTCGGTTGGCTCGCCGGCGCGAATCCGGTGAACCAGGCGTCCACGTTCTGCTCGGCGACGGCGCCGGACTGCGCCTGGCCCGGCTCGAGCGCCTTCGGTCCCAACTCGGCCGTCCCCGTCTTGCCGGCGACCTGGATGCCGGAGAGCGCCGCCGCCGTCCCGGTCCCGCTCGTCACCACGCGAATCATCAGTTCGCGCAGAGTCGCCGCCGTTTCAGCGGACGTCACGCGGACGGGCGCGGCGGCCGGCTGGAGGGACGGGTCGCGGACGAGCGCGGTGGGGCTCCGAACGCCGCCGTTGGCAACCGTCTGCGCGACCGACGCCATCTCGAGCGGCGTCGCGAGCACCTGTCCCTGGCCGATCGCGGTCACCCCGAGGTCGACCTCGTCGGGGATCGAGGTCGGGATCGTGCTCTGTGGCGGGTTCATGGCCTGGAGGGCCCGGTCGTCGAAAAGGCTCGGCGGCGAGTTGAAGCCGTACCGCTCGGCGGCGCCCACGAGGCGATCGGAGCCCACCTTCGGGCCGAGGGGGACGAAGACGCTGTTGCACGACTCGGCGAACGCCTCGGCGAAGGTCCCGCCACACGCCTCGTTGTGCGCGTTGGCCACCTCGCGCCCGCCGACCACGGTGGACGTCTGGATCGGGAACTCGTCCGTGAGCTTCACCACCCCGGCATCGAGCGCGGCGGTCGTGGTGATCACCTTGAAGGTGGATCCCGGCGGCTGGGGCCCTGAGAGGGCGAGCCCCGCCAGCGCCAGCACCGAGCCTCTGGTCGCGTTCAGCACGGCCACACCGCCGTATTGGCCGCCCAGCGCGGCCGCGGCGGCTCGCTGAAGCGCGGGATCGATCGTCGTGTGCACCGGTGTCCCGGGGACGGGCTTGCTGTCAGCGAGCGCCCGGGTTGGGCCGGCGCCCTTGCCCGACTTCGCGGGGACGGCGACGAGCTGTCCTCCCGGCTGCCCGGCCAGCCGATCGTTGAACGCGAGCTCCAGACCGCTCGTTCCGGTCGGCGTGCCGGGAGGAAAGCCCCGCTCGAGCTGTTGTTGGTCCTGCTCGGGACTGGGAGAGGAGACCTCACCGACGGCGGCCTGGGCGGCGGACCCGAGCGGCGAGGTGCGAGCGGTGGCCGGACCCTGGGCGAGCGGAGTTCCGTCGCGGGCCAGGATGGGCGCCCGCTCGGGGACGCTGGTCCGGCGGACCAGGCGGTCTCCCTCGGCGAGGCCCGGAAAGACCAGGTTTGGCGCCCACGCCACGCGATCTCCGTCGAGCGGCAGCTGGATCTCGCCGGACACCTCGCCGAAGGCCTTGGTGTCGAAGCTCACGGGCACCACGGCAAGCTCGCGCCCACCGGAGTCGGATGCCGAGACGTCGCCCGTACTCACCTCGGTCACGGTGGCCGTCTCCTGTGCGCGGCCGTAGTCGTCGGTGAATCGGGTCAGCGTGTAGCGCCCAGCGCTGGCCGGCGAGACCTCCGCGTACATGTCCGCGAAGTCCTGGTTCTCCCAGGCGTCCGCGAACCGCTGGACGGACGGCAGCTCGGTCCGACGGGCGGCAAGCGTCGCACCGACGATGAACGCCGCCACGGCGACTGCGGCAACGGGTAGGGCCCGGGTTACAAGGCGACGGCGGCGCGCCGCCTCGCGGCTGATGGTGCTCAAGCAGGTAGAAAAGGTAGTGGCTGAATGAACCTAGTTGACGTCATCATCGTGGTCTTCGCGGTCGCCCTCGCCGTGGCCGGGTACGAACGGGGGCTGATCGGGAGCGCCCTGCCTCTCGCCGGCTTCGTGCTCGGCGCTCTGATCGGCGGTCGTCTGGGGCCGGCCCTGCTCGCCGAGGGCGGGGAGTCTCCCTACGCGCCGCTGGTGACGGTCCTCGCCGGGCTCGTCCTCGGGGTGACGATCGCGGTGGTGATGGAGGGGATCGCGGCAGCCCTCCGCGTTCGTCTGCTGCGACAGGGCGCCGCGCTGGGACAACTGGACGGGGTGGGAGGCGCGCTCTTGCTCGGAGCCTTGGGCCTGGTCCTGGCATGGGCGTTCGGCGCGGCGGTCCTGAACGCGTCGGGAACGGGGTCGCGGGACCTGCGCGACGCTCTGCAGCGGTCCCGGATCCTGATTGCGCTGAACGGCGTCCTTCCGCCGAGCGGTCCGATCCTCAACCTGCTGCGGCACGTGGACCCGGTGAAGACCGTCATCGGCCCGCGTGCCGACGTGCGGGCTCCGCAGGCGGCGATCGCGCGCGACCCCGACGTCCAGCGCGCCGGCGAGAGCGTCGTGAAGGTGCTTGGGACCGCCTGCGGGCTGGGGCTCGAGGGCTCGGGCTGGGTCGCGGGCCCCGACCTCGTGGTGACCAACGCGCATGTCGTGGCGGGTGAGGACGACACCTCCGTCACCACTCGCTCAGGCGCCTCGTACGGCGTCACCGCGGTCCACTACGACCCGCACAACGACCTCGCGATCCTCCGGGTGCCCGGGCTTGGCCTGCCCACGCTCCGCCTGGCCGGTCGCGTCTCGAGCGGGACGCCCGCGGCCATCCTCGGCTACCCGGAGGACGGGCCATTCGCGATCGCGCCCGCCCGAATCGGCCGCACCGGCAGCGCGATCACGGAGGACTCCTATGGCCGCGGCCCGATCCGGCGCACGATGACGCCGTTCCGCGGCGATGTGCGAAGCGGAAACTCCGGCGGCCCCGCCGTCGACCGGGCGGGCCGGGTGCTCACGACCGTGTTCGCCGCGCAACAAGGGCCGGGCCCGAGCGGTGGGCTCGGCGTCCCCGCCGCGATCGTCCGCCGGGCGCTCGCAGGCCGACTCCAGCCGACCGGCACGGGCCCCTGCGCGCTGTGACCGGCGCCCCGCCGGCGGAGCAATCGCCTTCGGTAACCTCAGCTCGGGGTGGAACCTGCGGCTTCGCAAGCAGAGCGCGCCTGGCATGACGGCCCCCCGGCGCGGGTCTGTCCGGACTACCACCGCGCCGTCGAGCTGATCGGCAAGCGGTGGGCGGGCGCGATCCTGTGGGCGCTCTCGGAGCGCCCCCACTACTTCGGCGAGCTGTCGGAGGCCGTCCCCGGCCTCTCCGACAGGCTCCTCTCCCGCCGCCTGCGGGAGCTGGAGGAAGAGGGCGTCGTGAGGCGCTCCGTTCACGCGGGCAACCCGCCGCGGGTGTCCTACGCCCTCACCGAGAAGGGCGCGGCTCTGCGCCCGGCGATCCACGAGCTCCGCGCCTGGGCCCAGCGCTGGAACGGCCACTAGGCGCGGCCGAGAAGAAGGCGCCATCACCCACGGGCGCCATCCCGGGACCATAATCGAGTATCTTGATTGATATCGTAAACAATAGTGGAGCCGGAACGCTCATTTCTCGTTTGCGCTACGCCTCGAAGCGGCAGCACGCTCGTCTGCCAGGCCCTCACCGAGAGCGGCGTGGCGGGGCGACCCGAGGAGTACTTCGAGGCGCTGCTCCATAGCGGGCGCCCGCGCCGTCCCGACGAGTACTTCGTCGGCGTAGACGACCGCTCGATCCTTGACCACCTGGGCGAGCGCGGGGTCGGCGACGACCCCCCGCCGCGTCACCCGCTCTGGAGCAGGACGGCCTATGACCGCTACCTCCAGTGGACCATGGAGGCGGGTACCACCCCCAACGGGGTCTTCGGCGCGAAGCTGATGTGGGGGTACTTCGGGGACTTCGTGAGCCTGCTGAGGAACATCCCCCAGTTCCGGGACCTTCCTCTCGCCAAGCTCCTGCCGGCGGCGTTCCCGGACCTGACCTTCGTCCGGGTGGTTCGCGCCAGCAAGGTGCGCCAGGCCGTCTCCCTTTGGAAGGCGGTGCAGACCGCGACGTGGAAGGAGAGCGAGCCCTCGAGCGGGTCGTCTCAGTTCACTGGGGGCGACTCCCCGCCGTATCGCGAGTTTCTCCGGGAGCACCGGCCGCAGCTGCGATTCCACTACCGGGCGATCGCCCACCTCCTGGAGGGGGTGTTGGCGGAGGAGGCCGCGTGGGACGCCTTCTTCGAGCACGCCGGGATCAGGCCGATCCTGGTTCTGTACGAGAACTTCGCGGCGGATCCGGAGACAAGCACCGTCAACCTGCTGGAGAGGCTCGGGATCACGGCGCCCTCGGAGTTCAGCTTCAAGCCACAGATGAGGCGTCAGTCCGATGGGCTCAACGACGACTGGGCCCGCAGGTACAGCGAGCTGCGCCTGGGAACCGAGTTCGACCTCGTCCCCACGGTCGCCGAGATCACAATCGAGCCCCGCGTCGAGGCGCGGGTGACGGAGTGATGGAAGCCGGCCACCCCCTGAACATCCTGTACATCCACTCGCACGACACCGGGCGCTACGTGCAGCCGTACGGCTACCAGGTGCCGACGCCCAACATCCAGCACCTGGCCGACCAGGGTGTCCTCTTTCGGAAGGCCTTCTGCGCCGCCCCCACATGCTCGGGAAGCCGCGCGTCGCTGCTCACCGGTCAGTACTGCCACAACAACGGCATGCTGGGCCTCGCCCATCGCGGCTGGACGCTGAACGACTACCGGCATCATTGGGTCCATCCGCTTCGGTCCGCCGGCTACCGATCGGCCCTGATCGGCGAGCAGCATCTCTCCGAGGATCCCGAGGTGATCGGCTACGACGAGGTGATCGAGGTGGAGAGCAACCACGCTGGAGATGTCGCACCGATCGCCATCGAGACGTTGCGCAGGGCACCCGAGCCATTCTTCATGTCAGTCGGCTTCTTCGAGACACACCGGCGTTTCTCGGCGCCGACGTCGGTTCGCGACAGCCTCTATTCGCTCCCGCCGCCCAATCTGCCCGACACCCCGCGCACCCGCCAGGACATGGCTGCCTTCAAGGCGAGCGCCCGGTCGCTTGACCAGGGTGTGGGGGCGGTGCTGAACGGGCTCCACCAGCACGGCCTCACCGAGCGGACCCTCATCGTCTGCACGACCGACCACGGCCTGGCATTTCCCGGCGCCAAGGCGACGATGTTCGATCGCGGGATCGGGGTCATGTTGTTGATGCGCGGGCCGGGCGGCTTCACGGGGGGAAAGGTGTTCGACCCGATGGTCAGCCACCTCGACGTCTTCCCCACGATCTGCGACCTGATCGGTCTGCAGCGCCCGCCGTGGCTACAGGGCGCATCGCTCATGCCTCTGGTCCGCGGAGAGGTCGACAGCGTTCACGACGCGATCTTCGCCGAGATGACCTTCCATGCCGCCTACCAGCCGCTGCGGGCGGTCCGCACCGAAAGGTGGAAGTACGTCCGTCGCTTCGACGACTACGCGCATCCCGTGCTGGCCAACTGCGACGAAAGCGCGACCAAGGAGCTTCTGGTCGGGCAGGGCTGGGGCGACCAGGTGATCCCCGAGGAGCAGCTCTTCGACCTCATCTTCGACCCCAACGAGGCAGACGACCTGGCAGCCGATCCGGGCCACGCCGACGTTCTGGCGGCGTTGCGCCGCAGGCTCGACGATTGGATGCAGGAGACCGCCGATCCGCTGCGTGAGGGTCCCATCGTTCCCCCGCCCGGGGCGCTGGTCAACGACCCCTCGCAGCGGTCCCCGGACGATCCGTGCCGACCGGTGGGTCGCGCCCCGGCCGCGGTTCCCTCGGGCTAGCTGCCCTACCAGTTGCGGGGGTTGCCGTGCGGGATCCGGTCCCGGACCAGCGTCGCCTCGACCACATCGACGGGATACGGCTCGGTGCTCTGGCGGAACCCCTCGAGCTCCGTCGGGCCGAGCGCCCGGAACGCCTCCTCGACGGCGAGCGCGTAGGTGGCGAGGATCACGGCCCCGGTTGGCGGCGAGGGGGCGAAGTTCTCCGGCTTGGCGGTGAAGGTGTAGACGCGCTCGAACCCTGCCCGGGCCTGCGGCCCGATCGCCTCGGTGACGTCCACGCGGTCGTAGCGCATCTCCCGCACGGCCAGGCGATCGAGCTCCGACGCGGTCACCTCGTACAGCGCTCCATTGGGCTCGGGGGCCTTGGCGTCGGGCTCGAGGTTCAGACCGAGGCAGTAGGCGGGAGTCGATCCATCCGGGCGGGCGAAGGTCTTCTCGCAGCGGCGGTTGTCGCGGACCTGCGACCAGCGGCGGCGCCAGCCGGGCAGCCGCACCGGGTGAACGTCGGTGACCCGGCGCCCGAGCGTCCGTTCGGCGCTCGTCAGGCTGACCAGCGACCCATAGGCGAACAGTGCGAGCCGAGGGCTCACGGAGAGGATGATGCCCACTGCGGCCGCCAGGCGGGATCGCCGCAAAGGCGGGCGGCCGCCGGACAGCCGAAGCAGAGCGAACGGTGTGGCGCCTCGGTGCGCTGGAACTCGCCCGCACCGATGCGGCCGATGAGCCGCTCGAGGCGCCCCCGCGCGGCTTGGAGCCCGACGTCGTCGTACCGCTCGACGACGGTGCGATCCGGGGCCTCCAGGAAGCAATAGGCGGCACGAATGGGCGCATCCCGACGTCCGGTCGGAGCGGCCGTGTCGACCGCGACCGCGTAGAGGTCGCGCTGCGTCGCATAGCGCTCGCCGAGCTCGGCCTCATCGGATCCCCGCAGGGTGTCGGTCTTGTAGTCGACCACGAGCATGCCCTGAGGCGTCTCGCACAGGAGGTCGATCTTGCCGCGGACGATGGTCCCGGCCAGCTCGACGACGAACGGCACCTCCGGACGCGGCCGCGCGCCCCCCGCCTCGAGCTCCGCCCGAAGCTCGGAGTGGAGCCAGCCCTCGAGCAGTGCCTGCACGCGCGCCCGCGCCTCGGCGTCGCGAGCGATCCCCTCGCGGGCCAGGATCGCCTCCAGCTCGTCCCCGGCGGGCAGGGCCCAGGAGCTCCGAACGCTCCGCTCGAGCGCGGCGTGCACGCAGTTCCCGATCGCCAGGGACCGCTCGCGGGAACCGAGCTCGGGGTCGATCAGCTCGTCGGCCTCGGCGTCCGGGTCGCCGTCGGGGGCGTCGCCCTCCTGGTGGGCCGGGACAAGGGGGGAGGCGAGGCCGAGCACCCGCTCGACGTAGAAGCGATAGCCGCAGCCGGCGTAGTCGGCGAGGGCGGAGTAGGAGAGGTGCCCCGCGCTCGCCGCGCGGACGGGCTCGGACAGCAAGGGAGGGCGGGGCTCGCCGGGGTACTCGTCCGCCGGCAACCTCGCGGGCCACCGGCGCCGAAGCTCCGCCGCGCGCTCGGCGCTCGGATGCTGCATCCGCACCGCGAGCCTGGGCGCGGGACCGGGAACGGAGCCCCCCCCGACCGCGGGCGGGGGCGGTAGCTCCGCCTCCCCGTCCTCCGGCGACCAGCCGCGCTCGGCGAGCCCGGCGAGGAGCAGGTCCACCACGGTCGCGGAGGCCGGTGCCTCAGCGACGGAATCCGGTCTCGGGTGGCGGGGCGCCCCGCTGAGGATGAGGCGCCGCTGAGCCCGCGTGGCGGCGACGTAGGTGAGGCGCAGCGACTCCGCGGCCTCCTCGCGCTCGTCCTCCTCGCAGAGGGAGACCAGCTCCCACAGTCGCAGGGACTTGCCGCCGGCGACCGGAAGCCGCATGCCGAACCTCGCCCCGTCTGGATCGCCCACACCGCCCCGAAGACGGCCGAGGGCGATGTCGGGCGCACGAGACCCCGCCGTCGGGCCCCGCCCCAGATCCGCCACCGCGACCACCGGGAACTCAAGTCCCTTGGCGGCGTGGACGGTCATCACGCGCACCCCGTCGTGCCCCTCGACCTGGACCGCGGCCATGCCCTCGCGCTCGTCGCGACGGGTGCGCTCCCGCGCGAAGTCGATGAAGCCGCGCAGGTCGCGGCCGTCGTGCTCCTCGTATTCCGACGCGAGCCGCATCAGCTTCCGGAGGTTCGCCATGCGGCGCTCTCCGTTCGGCAGCGACAGGATCGCGAGGTCGTAGTCGAAGGCGGAGATGGCCCGGTCGATCAACGCGTCGAGCGGATGAAGCGGAGCCTCGGAGCGCAGTTGATCCAGCCTCGCCCGGAATTCGCGCAGCCGCCGGGCGTCCGCCGCTGACATCGCATCGGGCCAGTCGCCCTCGGCGAGGGTGGGCCAGACGTGGCGAGGCCTGCCCTCGGGATCCCGCGCGGCCTGCCGCAGGAGCCAGAGCGCGTCTGGGCTCACGCCGCATGCGGGCGAGGCGAGCGCGCCGAAGAGGAGCTCGTCGTCGAGTGGGTTCGCGATCACGCCGAGGAGCCGCAGGGCGTCCTCGACCTGCTGTTGCGACCAGTAGCCGCGACCTCCGACGACGTACGGGGACAGGCCGGCTCGCTCGAGCGCCTCCTCGAAGGCGTCCACGTGGGTGAAGGCCCGAAGCAGGACCACCATGTCGCCGCGCGGGATCCCCTCGTCGGCGAGCTTCCGGAGGCGCTGCGCCAGAAAGCGCGCCTCGGCCACGTACGCCGGGTTCGACTCCCCCGGCGGTGGCTGGAGGTCGATCCCGTCCGCCCGCCAGCCCTCGCCCTGCCGTCGCCGTTCGTCCCCGGAGGTGATCAGAAGCTCCACCGCGGGACCTTCGCCCGGCGGGGCGCCGGTGGGCTCGATCCCCGCCTCCAGGAGAGGGAACTCGTCACCGAACAGCGCCGCGCCCACGAAGTCCACGGCGGCGAGCACGTCCGGCGAAGAGCGGAAGTTGCCGCGCAGCGGTATCTCGTCGACGGCCGGGTCGGCCCTCGCCGCGCGGCGGCGCTCCCGGAACACCTCGAGGTCCGCATGCCGGAAGCGGTAGATCGACTGGAATTCGTCGCCGACACAGAACAGGCGCGTCTCCGGACCGCGAAGCGCATCGATCAGGGCGAGCTGGACCCGGTTCGTGTCCTGGAACTCGTCGACCATCACATGAGCGAAGCGCGCGGGCCAGGCATCCCGCCCGGTCCCCGCGCGGCGAAGCAGGTCGAGCGCCCGGAGCTCGAGGTCCTCGAAGTCCACGGCCGAGCGCTCGGCCTTGCGGCGCTCGTACTCGCGGTCGAAGGCCGCCAGCAGGGCGCCGAACGTCTCGAGCCCCTGCTCCGCCAGCTCGAGCTCGGCCGGCGTCAGCTCGGGGGCTTCGTCGCCGTCCTTTACCGAGCGAACCGGGGGGCCCGGGGCCGGGAGACGGACAGGGGAGACCCCCTGGCTTCGCAGGCGCTCGTGAGCTGCGTGGACCATGCCCCGCAGGCGCCGGATGTGGAACGCCGCTGCGAACCGGGCGGCGGGCGAGCCACCCGAGGCCACCGTCTGCTCGAGGGCCGCGTCGAAGGCCCGCTCCGCGATCCTCGCCGCCTCCACCTCGTCGAGGACCCGGAAGCGGGGGTCCACCCCGGCGCCGACCGGGTGCATCGCGCACAGGCGCCGGCAGAAGCCGTGAATGGTCGTGATCCAGGCCCGCTCGCCCTCTCGCGCGGCGCGGGCGATGTCCGCCGCCCGCTCGAGCTCGCCGTCGTCAGCAGCCTTCCTCGCCCGCGCGGCCAGGACTCGGTGGACTCGCTCGCGAAGCTCTCCGGCCGCGCGCTCGGTGAAGGTGAAGGCGAGGATGCGGTCGGGCGCCACCCCGTCCTCGGTCACGCAGTCGCAGTAGCGGTCCACCAGGACCCCGGTCTTCCCGGCACCCGCTCCGGCCTCCGTGAAGACGTCCCGTTCGCGCGCCTCGATCGCGGCGCGCTGCGCCTGCGTTCGCTCCGGCGCGACGGCGGTCGCGAGGGTGGCGGCCTCTGAGGGGACCAGGGCGAGTTGCTCCCCGGCGGCCACGGTCAGCCTTCCCCCTTGCTGTCGCCGTTGCCCGACCGCTCCTCGGTTGCGATCGCCCGCTCGAGCCGGCAGATCGCCTGGTAGTGGCACCACTCGGGACACTCGCCGCGGTTGGGGTCCCGGTCGATCGCGCCACGCCGCATGGCGGCTGCCTTCTCGCGCGCCGTCTCCACGCCGGTTTCGACGATGACGTCGACCTCGTCCGCCTCGAGGCGATCGGTGCGCGTCAGCTCCAGCCCAGCGGTGTCGGGGACGTCCTTGGAGACGAATCCACGCGGGACCGGATCACCGGAGCCGCCCAGCTTGTAGTACAGGCCCCCGACGGGCTCGATCTCCCACTGCTCCTGGAGGGCTCGCGCGTACAGCTGGAGTTGGAGCTTCCCCTCCTCGGCGAGCTTGGCGCCCGCCCACACCTTCGAGCCGGTCTTGTAGTCATAGACGAGGCCCCGGCTTCCGTCGGGGCTCAGGTCCACGCGGTCGATCTGGCCGTGGATGCGCATGTCGCCGAGGTCCAGCGGCGGCCGGTCCGCGCCGTCGCCGAACGAGGCCTCGAGCAGCGCGGGTCGAAGGTCGGTCTCGGATCTCGACTCCCGCTCGAGCAGGCGGTGGACCTGCGCCCGCATGCGCTCCAGCGCGATGCGGGAGAGCGGCTGGTCGGGGGAGAGCCCGTGCTCCTCCGCCGCCTCCGCCAAAAGCTCCGACGCCCGCCTTCGCCAGCGATCAAGGTCCTCCGGCCGCGGGATCCGGTCGTCGCCCGGGGGATCGGCGTAGAGCCTCTCGAGGGCCTCGTGGACCACCGACCCGGCGCGCAGCGCGTCCGGCTCGGGCTCGAGCCCCTGTGGTCTCAGCTCGTGGTCCACGAACCAGCGGTATGGACACTCGATCCACCGCTCGAGCGTCCCGGCGCCCACCGGGTCGCGCTCGGCCAGCTGGGCGAGGATCTCCGGGTGCGCCAAGGGGCCCGGCAGCACCGGCTCGACGCGTGGCGCGATCGCAGCCAAGGCGCGATCCAGCTGGCGGCGAGAAGGCGCCGCATCGGGCCCGAACACCACCCGGTCGAGCCCATGGACGCGCTTCAGCTCGGCTTCCGCCGGCTCGGGGCTCGGCCCAAGACGGTCCAGGACGTCGTCGATGAACGGGGAGCGGCTGCTGGGGCGACCCTCCTCGTCGGAGCTTCGCCACGACAGCCACAGGCGCTCGGTGGGGCGCGAGACGCACGCATGGAAGAGGTAGCGCTCCTCGAGGACCACGTCGCGGCGCGCGAGCGCCCGCAAATCCAGCCGCGCGCGCCGCTCCTCACCGAGCAGCGGATCGGCCGCCTCGCCGCCCGGGAAGTCGCCGTCCTGGAGGGAGGCCAGAAAGAGATGGCGGGCCCGTGCGGCTCGCACCCGATACGGGCTCAGCACCCGGACGCGGCCCTCGGTGGGCCCGCTCCACAGCCGGACACGGAGGGCCTCGAGGGCCTCGATCGCCTCGGGTGGATCGGGCGCCTCGCAGCCGGGGACTTTCTCGAGCCCGGCGAGCTCCTCCAGCGCGGAGGCGGCGGTCGCGGCCGCCCTGAGCTCGAGCGCCTCGAACGGGACGCCCGTGCCGGCGTCCGCGAGGCTCCTGGCCACGGGCTCTGAGCCCGCATGGGGATCCTCGGCGAGGCGCCGCGCGGCGGCCGCCAGGGCGCGGA
>DATBFS010000100.1:0-8691 GCA_036558385.1 Solirubrobacterales bacterium
AGCGGCGCGGTCACCTTGTCCTTCGCGATCAGCCGGCTCAGCTTGTGCGAGGCGACTCCGATCGACACCACGTCGCCAGTCGCCATCCGTACGGGAATGGGACGCCCCGTTTGCCTGGAAGGAGCAGTCGGCGACGTCCGCCGGCACCGCCAGGGCCTCGCCGCCCGCCTCGATGACCTCATCCGCCGCGGCCGTCAGCGAGTCCGAGGCGCGCGCGACGAGCGCGACTCGGTCGCTTCGGCCGCCAAACGCCCGCGCAGTCGTTCTGCCGACGCCAGCCGAGCGCTCCGTCACGACGATGACCTTGCTCATGGTGTGCCCGGGATCTAAGCGTCAGCCTGGACCGCTTCGACCAGCTTACGAAGCGCGCCGCGCATGATCCGGGAGACCTGCATCTGCGAGACGCCGATTCGGTCCCCGATCTCGTACTGGGTCCGGTCCTCCTCGAAGCGCATCTCGAGGACCTGCCTCTCGCGCTCGGTGAGCTCCGCGTCGTTTGCGGCGATCTGGGTCTCGACCGCCTCATACCCGGGCTCAGTGCGGCCCACCGTCTCGACCATCGGCACCGACTCGGCGTCCTGGCGGTTCGTGGGGACGTCCAGGGAGAGCGTTCGACGGGCCTCGTCCGCCTGCAGCGTCTCGGCCACCTCCTCCTGGGAGAGCTCGAGCCGCTGGGCGATCTGTGACAGCGTCGGACTTCGCCCGAGCTCGTCGCTGAGCGCCCGTACCGCCTTCTGCACCTCCATCGTCTTCTCCTGGAGGTCTCGCGGAAGGCGGAGCTCCCAGACGCGGTCGCGGAAGTGGCGGCGAAGCTCACCGAGGATCGTGGGCGCCGCGAACGCGACGAACGACTTGCCGCGACCCGGATCGAAGCGATCCAGGGCTTTCACGAGCGCCAGGTTGGCGACCTGGAAGAGATCGTCGAGCTGTTCGGTCGAGCCGCGGTACCGCAGCGCGAGCGACCGCGCCAGGGGGATGAAGCGCTCGGCGACGTCCTCGCGCACGAGCGGATCCCTGGTCTCCGCGTACAGGCGCAGGAGCTCGGCCTCGTCGGCGGGCAACGAAACCGCCTCGGATCCGTGCGGGCAGGGAGGGAGGCTTCCGGTAACCCGGTACCTCTCCACCTCTCTGCGGAGCTCCTCGCCGCTTCGCGTAGGTGCCGCCGTGGCTGCGCCGCCACTAACCACCGTCCAAGCCTCCTGTCCAGAACGCACTGACCGGTCGTCCTAGCGCTACCCGATCGAGTGCGGCACAAACCTCGGTCGTGCGTGGCGGTTCGAATGCTGCTCTCCATGCGGGGCGTCCGTTTCCCTCTCGCCGCGAGGGGAACCGGATGTCCGTAGCCGGACCAAATCTCCCGCAGTGAACGGGGGGGCGCTCCTAGGCGTCGGGGTCTATTCGCGTCGCATGCTCAGCGTGGGCGCGCGCGGTCTGCTGCTCGCGCTCGGCTTCGCGCGAGCTCGACTCGGCTTCGGCCGCCTCACGACGAGCGCGAGCAGCGCGCTCGTCGGCTGACGCCTTCTTCATCTCGGCATCCAGCCGGCGGGAATCGGCCTCCTCGCGGTGCTGACGCGCGATCTGCCGCCGATCCTCGAATTGCCGACGGCGCGCTCGGCTGAGCATAGCCGCGACGATCCCGATCACGATCAAGGCGCCGATGACGATCAGGACGATTGCGAGTGTGCTCATCTGTCTCTTCCCTTTCCCTCAGTCGACCGGCCGCGGCGCAGGCCGCCGGGCCCGTCCTTGTCGGGCGTCGGCTACCCGGCGGTCGACGGCGAAAACGGCCGCCCCTCATCGAGGATGGCCGCGTGGTCGCCAGGAACCTCAGACGCGAGCGACTCACGGTGGACGAGCTCGAGGCGCAGGCCCGCCAACAACAGATCAGCGAGCTCGACCAGGTCCGCCTTGCCGTGCTGGAGACGAACGGCCGCATCAGCTTCATCCCGAAGTCGGGCGGGGGCTAGAAGCTACTCTCAGACCTGTGGGCGACGCCGACGATCGCGAGCGGGCCGAGCACGTCCAGACGCTGTACGCGGCGGTGGTGGAGAACACCGACGACGCCGTCTACAGCAAGGACCTGGATGCGCGGATCACGAGCTGGAATCGGGGCGCGGAGCGGGTCTACGGCTACAGCGCGTCGGAGGCGGTCGGCCGCCCCGTCTCCATGCTGGTCCCGGAGGACCACGAGCGTGAGGAGATTCGCATCCTCGACAGGATCAAGCAGGGCGAGCGGCTCGAGACCTACGAGACGTCCAGGGTCAGGAAGGACGGCACGAGAATCGACGTCTCGCTCACCGTGTCTCCGATCGAGACGGCCGAGGGCGGCGTGATCGGAGCGGCCGTGGTGGCGAGAGACGTGACCGCCGCCAAGCGCCACCGCGAGAGCCAGGCGTTCCTCGCCAGGGCCTCGGCGCGGCTCGACACGTCACTCGATCCCATCGCCGCCGCGCACGCGGTCGCCGACTCCGCGGTGCCCGATCTCGCCGAGCTCTGCGTGGTCGATCTTCGCCGTGCCGACGGCCTGCTGGGGGACTCGGTGGTCGCCGCCCGCGACGCCGCGCTCGCGGGGGAGCTGGAGTTGATCAGGAGGCGAGCTCCGCTCGACCCCGGCGGCGACCATCCCGTCGCGCAGACCCTCCGCGCCGGTCGACCGCTCGTCTTCCGCGACCTGAGCGAACCGAGCGTGGTCTCGGCCGTTGCCCAGAATGACGAGCACCTGGCGTTCATGGACAAGGCCGGCTACAGCTCGGCCGCCGTCGTGCCCATGATCGCGCGCGGCCGGGCGCTGGGCGCCATCTCGTTCCTGCACGTCAAGAACGACCGCCGCTACGAGGAGGCGGAGCTCGAGCTCCTGGCCGACCTCGGGCGCCGCGCCGCGTTCGCGCTGGACAACGCCATTCTGTACGCCGAACGCGATCGCGTCGCGCGCATCCTCCAGCGCGGCCTGAGGCCCGAGAAGCCCGCCGAGATCCCCGGGATGGAGTCGGCTGTCGTCTTCGAGGCCGCGGGGCGTGGCATCGAGGTGGGAGGCGACTTCTACGACGTCTTCGAGACGCCCGACGGATGGGCGGTCCTGATTGGCGACGTCGCCGGGAAGGGCAGCGAGGCGGCAACGTTCACCGCGCAGATCCGCCACAGTATCCGCGCCCTGGTCATGGGGCCGTGGCAGCCCGACGCGGTCCTCGCGCGGGTCAACGAGCTCCTGCTCTCCAGTGAGAGCGAGGGCCGCTTCGCATCCGCGATCCTCGCCAAGGTGCTCCCGGACCGAGAGGGCGCCTGGGTCGCGCTCAGCGTGGCGGGCCACCCCCCGGCCGTGCACCTGTGCGACTCGGGCCCGCTTCTGTTGGGGAGCGGGCCTCTACTCGGACTCTGGCCCGACGTCTCCTACGGGCTCGACATGGGCCGGCTCGCTCGCGGCGACACCCTGGTGCTGTACACGGACGGACTGCTCGAGGCGGGTGCGGTGTCGGACCACATCAGCTCCGAGCAGCTCGCCGAGCTGTTGAAGCACTCACGCGGGAGCTCGACCGAGGAGCTGACCGAGAGGCTCCGTGCCGACGCTCATCGCCGCTGCGAGGGACGGCTTCAGGACGACCTCGTGCTGATCGCGCTCCGGGCGCCGGTCACCGAGCCGTCGACGGCCCCGACCGGGCAGCTCGTCTCCTCAGGGTGAGCGATTGAGCCCTGGACGACCTGACGCTCGCGTCACCGACGGACTTGATCGCGCGCCATCTCCCACCACACCGAGGAGCGGCCGGGCTCTCGCCGGAGCCCCCAACGCCGGGCCAACCTCGCGACGAGGTGAAGGCCCCAACCCGGCTCACCGGGTTCCGGCAGTCGCGGCCGGAGGTTGTACGCGGAGCTTCCCTGGCTCAGCTTCACCCAGACCGCGCCGTCCTGGAGCTCTGCACGCATCTCGATCTCGCTGGCGTCCTCGGCCGTGTGCGTCTGGACCGCGTCGACCACCAGCTCGCTGACGAGGAGACGGAGGTCTGTGTACGCATCGCTGCTCATCCCGTCGCGCAGCTCCTCCACCGACGCGCGAGCGCGCGCCGCGCTCTCGGGCTCCAACGGGAGGCTGATCGATACGGTCCCACTCATCGTCGCTTCAGCCGACGCTTACCCGGAGCGGCCGACGCCAAGCATCGTCAGTCGGCTGACGTGGGCTCCGGGGGTAAGCCAGATGCCGTGCGAATCGCCGGTCTCGGGAGAATCACGGCCCTTTTCGGGTAGCAGGTCGACGTGAGCAATCGCCGCGATGAGCAAATCCCGAATTGGGGATCGGCCGGGGACGTTGCCGACAGAGGTCACGGGGCGTCGGGGATCCGACACGAGGCGTGGCTCTACAGCGGCGTGGGCGAGTTCGTGGCCGGATCGCTCTCGTTCGTCACGCAGGGCCTCGAGGCCGGCGAGGACGTGATGGTCGCGACGACGCCCCAAAACCTCGCGGGACTGAGGGACGTGCTGAGCGTCGCCGATGACCGGCTCAGCCTCGTGGACATGTCAGAGGCCGGTCGAAACCCCGGGCGAATCCTGTCCCTTTGGCGCCAGTTCGCCGGCGGCGCCGAGGCGGGGGGGCGCGCGGCGCGCGGCATCGGCGAGCCGGTCTGGGCCGATCGGACCGTCGACGAGCTCGAGGAGTGCCGCCGACATGAGGCCCTCATCAACTATGCATTCAGCCACGAGACGAACTTCTGGCTGCTGTGTCCCTACGACAGGTCCGTCCTCGACGGCGAAGCCCTCGCCTCGGCCGAGAGCTCCCACGCCGCCGTATACGACGAGGGGGCCCGCAGGGAGAGCGGGGCTTTCGATGGCGCGCTCGGCGACCGTGCCCTCGACGGCGACCTGGAGCCGCCGCCGACGAGCGCCGAGCGGTTCCACTTCGGTCCCGGGAGGCTTGGCGATTTGCGCGGGCTCGTGCGCGCCTTCGCGTTGCGGGGAGGCTTCGCTCCCGACCGAGCGGACGACCTCGTGTTCGCGGTCAACGAGCTCGCCGCCAACGCGATCCGGCACGGTGGCGGGCACGGCACCATGGTGATCTGGCGGATGTGCCCGAAGCGCGTGGTCTGCGAGGTGGCTGACGAGGGCCGCATCCACGATCCACTGGTGGGGCGCGCGAAGCCACCGCCCGAGGAGCGAAACGGGCGTGGGCTCTGGATCGTCCACGAGCTCTGCGATCTCGTTCAGGTCCGTTCCTCGGCTCATGGCACGAGGGTCCGCGTGTCGTTGGGTGCCCGCCCCTGAGGCGCGCATCCCTGCCCCGGTTGGCCCGCCCCTAGGTCAGGGCGCCATCGCGTTCATCCCGTGCCTTAGCTGATCGGCGGTGATCTCGCCGGTCGGCACGGGGAACGCCCGGTAAAAGAATCCGTTGGGGAGCTCGAGCCGGAAGATCCTCTGTCCACTCGAGTTGTAGCCGCCGATGAACCTGTTCACGGGGCCGCCGACAGGGGTCCGACCCCAGCCGATCAGCCAGTCGCCGGAGGGGAGCTTGCGGGCCGAGCCGCAGCACTGCGATGACGCTGCGTCCGGGTCGGTAACCGACTCGACCAGCGTGGCGGTGCCGGCCTGCGGGTCGATCTGGTAGCGCGCTGCCCGCGGTCCCCGGTTCTGGTTGCTGAAGTTGTCGTGGATGGTGATCGTGCCGTCAGGTAGGCGGCGCGCGTCGTGCTGGGCGCCCAGGGGGTAGGAGCTGAAGGGGTCGTTGAGCACCGAGAGGCTCTTCGGCGTCGTGGTCCCGCCAAGCTTCCAGATGACGTCCCCCGTGGTCCGGTTGATCTCGTAAACGGCGTCGAGGTTGCGGAACGAGAGCAGGAGGCGGTTGTTGCCCTCCGGCTCGAGCGAGTTCCAGTGCTGGATGTCGTAGGGCTGGGGCTGCTGGACGACCTGGTTCCAGTAGACCATGGGCGTCTGCGCGATCCCGATGTGCGCGAGGGAGTCCCAATGCCAGACGACCTGCCCGGCTTTGGTCACCTCCTGAATCTGGAATCCCATGACGTCGGCGTCCGAAGATCCCCCGTAGGCGCTGGTGTCGACGTGATGCTTGATCACCTGGCCGCCGATGAGGTAGTTGCCGTTCGGCAAGAGCTGGAGGTCGTGGATGTCGGTGACCGGGCCGCCGACGGCGTTTACCTCGCGCACCAGTGACCCGTCAAGCCGGTGAATCTCGAAGCCGCCCGTCAAGGCTGGGCCCGTCGCATTTGTCCAGGACACGGTGTCATCCCGGTTGACCTGCACGTCGATCGTCTGAGGCGGGGAGGATTCCCACCACATCGGGACGCCCTGCCGGTTGAAGATCACGGCCCATCCCTTGTTCAGCTGGGCCGCGAAGAAGTCGGGACCCCCGGGAGCGGTGCGATGAAACGAGTAGGGGGGGAAGTCGGTCGGCAGGCAGCGAAGGTGGAAGTAGGTCCGCGCCGAGGCGTTGCCGACGCGATAGAAGCTCACGATGAGGGCTTCGCCCGCGTCGATGGAGCGGTGGACGACGAAGTTCCCGGAACGCGCCGCCTGAGCGCCCACCTGACCCCGCCAGCCGGTCGGGTTCTTCAACGCCACCCGGAGGGGGTTCTCGTCGCAGCGGACGACGTAGTCGCGGACCTGCCATTTGAAGCCAGGATGCAGGGCCGGACCGGTGGAGAACGAGGGATGCACCGCGGGCGCCGCCTGAGCCGAGGCAGCGCCGAGGCCGCACACGAGCAGCAGGGCCGGCGCCAGCCAGCGGCCGACCCGGAGCGTCCCGTGCCTTCCCGTCCGTTGGCGGCCTTTCCCGCGCCGCGGTCCTCCCCGATCCATGCGAGGCGCCACCCTCTCACAGCGGGTCGGCCCTGTCAACTCCGAGGCTTACGCCCTTGGCCGAGTCCGGGAGCGGCTCAGGGCCCCGATTGCGCGAGGCAGGACGAGCCGGCGCAGGTCTTCAGCGCGGCCAGCCGCTCGGCCAGCTGCGCCCGCACCGCCTCGTAGTCGTCATCGTCGGTGACGTTGCGGAGCTCGAACGGGTCCGTGTCCAAGTCGTAGAGCTCGGTCTCGCCCGTGTTGTGCTCGGCGTACATGTAGCGCTCCGTCCGGATCGCCTCGAAGGCCGCCGCGGTCGGATTGCTCTGTTGCTCCGGCTGCTCGACCAGAAGCTCACGCCCACGGTCGGTGCCCGGGTGCTGCGCGATGGGGATCAACGAGCGCCCATCCATGAGCAGGCCGGGTCGTGCCGCGCTCGCCACCTGGAGGATCGTCGGGGCCAGGTCCGCATTGATGACCAGCGGGTCGATGGTTACGTCCGCTGGGATCCCGGGACCGCGAATCTCGAGCGGCACGCGGATCGATTCCTCGTAGATGTGTCCCTTGAAGCTGGGGATCCGGTGCTCGCCGTTGAAGTAGCCGTTGTCGGACGTGTAGACGATCAACGTGTCGTCCAGCTCGCCCGCGGCCTCGAGCGCGTCGATCACCTTCTTCACTCCCTCGTCCACCGACAGCAGCGATTCGAGCTGACATCGATACTTGCGCTGGATCTCCGCGATCTGGTCGTCGTCGAGCAGCGGTCGGCCGCTGATCTGAACCGGCTTGTCCGAGACGTCGGCCTCGTTGAAGTTCGGCGACATCGGCAGCGGTTCGGAGTCGAACGCGTGGGCGTGGCGGGGCGCCGGCTTGGGGGCTCCCTTGCAGTCGGCCGGTGGGCGCGGGTTCGGGTTGGGGCCCGCGATGTGCGGCGCCGTGTAGGTGAGCCACAGGAAGAACGGCTGGACCTTTGACGCCCTGCGGCCAAGGAAGTTGACCGCCTTGCGGGTCAACACGTCCTGTTTGAAGTCGGACACGTCGTGCCCGTAGTGGCTTGAGACGCCGTTGTCGTCGAAGTTGTAGTCGTAGGCGTTCTGGTCCACGGGGAGGGGCACGTGCCATTCCGACCACCCGGGCGGGACGAGTGGGTCGGGCCCGTAGTCATTCAGGTACTTGCCGATGAGCCCGGTGTGGTAGCCGGCGGCCTGGAGCCAGACGGCGAGGTTGTTGTCCGCATGGAGCTCCTCGAACCGGTCGAAGCCGCCCTCCGGCGGCCTGTTCGCGATGACGCCGTGGTTGTGCGCGTACTGCCCCGTGAGGAAGGTGGCGCGCGACGGGCAGCAGAGCGCGAAGTTGACGAAGCTGTTCGCGAACGTGGCTCCCTGGGCTCCGATCAGCGAATTGACGTTCTGCATCACCTTCATCGACTCCAGCGTCTGGTCGTCGGTCTCGATCACCAGCACGTTGGGGGCCGCGGCGACCGTGAACGACAGGGAGGCGGGGGTCGCGTCCACGTTGCCCGCCTTGTCCGTGGCTCGGACCTGGAACTGGTGCGAGCCGTCGGTGAGCTCCGGCACGGTGTTGGGCGAGGGACAGGCCGCATAGGGGGCGGAGTCGACCCTGCAGGCGAAGCTCGAGCCGGGCTGCGACGAGGTGAAGGTGAAGGCCGGAGTGGGGTTGTTGGTTGGATCGCTCGGGCCGCTGGTCAAGGTCGTGTCGGGCCTCGCCGTGTCGACGGTGAAGCTGCGCGAGGCCGGCGTCGGGTCGAGGGTGCCCGCTCCGCTCTTCGCCTGGACGCGGAAGGTGTGGGCTCCGTCGGGGCGCCGTCCGAGGGTCTTCGGCGAGCTGCATGGCGCATACGAGCCTGCATCGACCTTGCACCGAAAGCTCGAACCCGGCTGGGTCGAGGAGAAGGTGAACGTT
>DATBFS010000101.1:0-1829 GCA_036558385.1 Solirubrobacterales bacterium
TGCGCTGACCGAGAACTCCGGGACGTTCGCGCAGAGGTTGGGGCTAGCGCCAGCGCTCGAGGAGCTCGTCCTCGCGCACGTCCCGCAGCTCGCGCGCTGGGACGCCGGCGACCACCTTGCGCGCTGGGACGTCATCGACCACGACCGCGCCTGCGCCGACCACCGCCTCCTCGCCGATCTCGACGCCGGGGAGGATGACCGCGCCGCCCCCGATCCGGCAGGCCCGCCGGAGGGTGGGGCCGCCCGGGGATTCGCCCGCCTCGTGGCGGCCCATCGTGCGGTCGTTGGTGAGGACCACGCCGGGGCCGAGGAAGGCGTCGTCCTCGATCGAGCTGCCCGCTGTGACGTAGCAGTTGCCCTGCACCTTGACCCGGGCGCCGATCGTGACGTCGTTGTCGACCGCCGTGCCGCGGCCGATCACAGACTCGGCGCCGATCCGGGCTCGCTCGCGGACCTGGGCCTGGTCGCCGATCACGACCGCCGTCTCGATCTCCGCTCCCGCGCTGACAACGGCCCCGGGACAGACGATGGCGTCATTGGCGAGGGTCGCCGCCGGCGGCTGCTCGGCCGAGGCGGTGGAGTGCCGGCCGAGCAGGGGCGCCTTGCCGATCACGGCGGAGTCGCCGATCACGCAGAAGTCGCCGATCCGGGTGCCGGAGTGGATGACGACGTTGCCGCCCAACTCGACTCCCTCTCCGAACTGAGCGCCCTCGCCGAGGAGCAGGCCGGGGGCCAGCTCGGAGGGCTCGAGGCCGCTCACGGGCGGGCGTGGATTCCCGGTCGGTTCGCGCCGATGTCGGTCGGGAGCGTCACCGGGACGGGCGCGCCGCTGGCCTCGAGCGAGGCCTGCAGCGCCTGGAGCACGGTGACGACCTGGACGCCGGCGACGCCGTCGGTGTGAGGGCGCTCGCCGGTGCGGAGGCACTCGATGAAGTGCGCGCATTCGAGCCGCAGCGGCTCGGTGTTCAGGACCATCGGGCTGTGCACGGGGCCGGAGCGGGTGATGTATTCGCCGTAGGTGTCGGAGAGGGAGGCGAAGCTGTTGTCCCAGATCGAGAGCTTGCGCTCCAGCGCCATGTCGTCGAGGGTCGCCATCCGCTCGGAGCCCACCACGGTGATCCGCCGGACCTTGTGGGGGTCGAGCCAGGAGAGATGGAGGTGGGTGACCAGGCCGGTGTCGAAGCGGATGTGGGCGAAGACCACGTCCTCGACGCCTTCGTGCATGAAGGCCTCGCCGCGCGCCGACACCTCGACCGGCTCCCCATCGGCCAGTTCGAGCAGCACCGAGACGTCGTGGGCGCCGAGGCTCCAGAGGGCGTTCTCGTCGGTGCGGACCTTGCCGAGATTGAGGCGCTGGGAGTGGACGTAGCGGATCTGGCCAAGCTCGCCCCGGCCGATCAGGTCGGCGAGCTGGCGGATGCCGGGGTGGTAACACAGCAGGTGGCCCACCATCAGCACCAGGTCGCGCTCGTCGGCGAGCTGGGCGAGGCCCTTGGCCGACTCGACGTCCTGGGCGAGCGGCTTCTCGACGAAGCAGTTCTTGCCCGCCTCCATGACCCGCTCGGCGATCGGCGCGTGGGTCGAGCCCGGCGTCGCGACGACGACGGCGGAGAGGTCGGGATCGGAGAGCAGGTCGTCGAGGTCCGCCGTGAAGGTGGCCTGCGGGTAGGCGGACTCCCAGTGGTCCCGCTTGGCCTCGTCGAGCTCGCAGCACCAGGCCAGCTCGCAGCTCTCGAGCGTGGCGAGGTTGCGGGCCAGATTCGGGCCCCAGTACCCCATTCCGACTATGCCAAGCCGTACAGGCATTCCCTGGGACAAGCATACGGCCG
>DATBFS010000102.1:0-10066 GCA_036558385.1 Solirubrobacterales bacterium
TACGCGATCGAGGACCGCGATCGCCAGGCGCGCTACGCCTCGGTGTTCGCGATCACGGCCGGGGCCTTCGTCCCGCTCAACTTCATCGCGGTCAGGATGGCCCAGTCGCTCGTCCACCCGCGGGTGTTCGCCACCGCGAACGGCGGACTGCCGGGCTCCATGCTGTTGACCTTCCTCGTCTGCTTGGCGGGCATGGCGCTGCTCTGGATCTGCCTGGTCCGGTTCGAGCTCGCGGCGAAGTCAGCCTCGGCGAAGCTGTCCCGTCTGCGGCGGGCGCTCGAGGGCGAGACCTACGCCGCCCCCGCCGGTTCCCGAATCGCGCCGAGCGTCGTCTCGCGCGCCCCGTCGGCGCTCAGCTGATGCCCGCTCTGCCGCTCGACGAGGCGGGGAAGTACGTGGCCGCCGCGTACATAGTCTTCGTGGCCCTGGTCCTGGTCTACGTCGCGATCATGGCGGCCAAGCTGCAGCGAATCGACCGCGAGCTGGGCGAGCTCGCAGACCTGGCCGAAGGGAGTCCAACTGGCGCTGGGGTGGAGGGTGGGGTCCCCCGAGCTAGGGACGGAGTCCCGGTAGGGGCGGAGGTGCCTGCCGCCACGCTGGAGCCCGAACCCGCCGACACCGGACGCGAAGCGGAGGATGTCGGCGGAGTTATCCCGGAGGATGTCGGCGGAGTTATTCACGAGCACCCGGGCGAAGAGGTCCCCCGATGACCGAGATCCTCGCCCTCGGCGTCTCCCACAAGACCGCGCCGCTCGAGCTTCGCGAGCGCGTCGCGCTCACCGAGGGGCGTGCCGCTGGGGTGTTGAGCGAGCTGGTCTCGGCCCCCGAGGTACAGGAGGCGGTGGCGATCTCCACCTGCAACCGCACAGAGCTCTACCTGGCGGCGCCTGACCCCGTCGGAGCCGAGTCGCTCGCGCTGGGGGTGCTCGCGCGCGAGGCCGGGACGCCGCCCACGGAGCTCGTGGGCCACCTGTACTCGATGCGGGGCGCCGAGGCCGCGATGCAGGTGTTCAGGGTCACCGCGGGACTCGACTCCATGATCCTCGGCGAGGCCGAGGTCCAGGGCCAGGTGAAGCGCGCCTACGAGCTCGCGCTGGTCGAGGGGGCCACGGGCCCGATCCTCAACCGGCTGTTCCGCGGCGCACTCGCGGCGGGCAAGCGGGCTCGATCCGAGACGGCCATCACCGAGCACGGCGTATCGGTGCCGTCGGTGGCCGTGCAGCTCGCCCAGCGGACCCTGGGGGACCTGTCGAGCCGCCTCGTCGTCGTGGTGGGCGCGGGCGAGACGGCGGAGCTCACCGCCCGGGCGCTCGCCGCGCGGGGCGTGGAGGCGGCGTTCATCGCCAACCGCCGCTACGACCGCGCGATCGGCCTCGCCCAGCGCTTCGGCGGCAGGGCGATTCGGTTCGAGGAGCTCCCGGACCATCTCGAGCGGGCGGACATCGTCGTGGCCTCGACCGCCTCCCCGCACCACGTGATCGAGCGCGAGGAGCTGGGCGAGGTGATGCGGGCGCGTCACGGGCGGCCCGTCCTGCTGATCGACCTGGCGGTTCCGCGAGACATCCATCCGGATTGCCGCGACCTGGAGGGAGTCGCCCTCCACGACATGGACGACCTGCAGGCGCTGGTCGAGCGAAACGCGTCCGGTCGCGAGGCCGAGGCGCGGCGCGCCGAGACGATTCTGCGGGCCGAGCTGGCGCGGTTCGAGCGCTGGCTTGGCTCCCAGGACGTCGTGCCGACGGTCGCCGCCCTCCGAGCCCGCGCCGACGAGATCGTCTCCCGGGTGTTGGCCGAGAACGAGCCCCGATGGGAATCCCTCAGCGAAGCGGATCGCGAGCGCATGCGGGCGATGGCCAGAGCGATCGCCGGCAGGCTGCTTCACGAACCGACGCTTCGGCTCAAGCGGGCGTCGGGGGACGACGACGCGTACCTGTTCGTCAGCGCCCTGCGGGAGCTGTTCGGCCTCGACGCGGGGAGCGCGCCGCCGGAGCAGGCCGGTGGCGAGGTGCGAACGCTCCGCGAGGCTCGGGCCCGCAAGCGTCCCGCGAGTTGAGCGAACCGCTGAAGCTCGGGACGCGGGGCAGCCGCTTGGCGCTCGCGCAGGCCGAGCTGGTGGCCGATGCCCTCGGTGGCGCCGAGGTCGTGACCGTCAAGTCGGCCGATGGCGAGCCGGGCGACAAGGAACGCTTCGTACGCGCGATCGACCGAGCCCTGCTCGAGGGCGAGGTCGACCTCGGCGTCCATTCCGCCAAGGACCTTCCATCGGATCGCCCCGAGGCGCTCCGGCTCGTGGGCGTCGTCGAGCGGGACGAGCCCGCCGACGCCTACGTAGGCCCCGGAGCCTCGATCGGCGAGCTCGCTTCCGGATCGCGTGTGGGGACGGCGAGCCTTCGACGTCGTTCCCAGCTTCTCGCGCTGCGCCCCGACCTGGAGATCGTCGAGCTGCATGGCAACGTGGACACCCGGCTGCGAAAGCTCGAGGAGGGCGGGTACGACGGGGTCGTGCTCGCCGCCGCGGGCTTGCGCAGGCTGGGACGAGCCGACGCGATGTCCTTTCGATTCGGGCTCGAGGAGCTCACGCCGGCGGGCGGCCAGGGAGCGCTGGCGCTGGAGGCGCGGCGCTCCGACGACGAGCCCGCCGCCGCAGCGGCGCGGATCTCCGACCACGACGCGCTGGTCGAGCTGACCGCCGAGCGAGCCGCGATCGCGAGTCTGGAGGCCACGTGCCACACGCCGGTGGGGATATGCGCTCGCCTCGACGACGAGAGCCTGAAGATGTTCGGGTACGCGGGCGATCCCGACGGCTCCGATTGGGTGCGGGACCGGCTCGGCGGCGATCCCGAGCAGCCCGCGGCGCTCGGCGAGGCGCTTGCCGAGCGCATGCTGGCGGCGGGAGCGCGGGAGATCCTGAGGCGCGCGGAGGAGGGGGCGTGATCGCCGCGCGCCCGGGCGTCGTCTATCTCGTCGGCGCCGGGCCCGGAGACCCCGGCCTCATGACGTTGCGCGCCGCCCAGCTCCTCGCGAGCGCCGACACCGTCCTGTACGACCGCCTGATCCCGCGCTCCGTGCTCGCGGGGGCGCGGGCGGGTGCCGAGCTCGTGTACGTCGGCAAGGAGCCGGCCTCACCGCAGCTCCCGCAGGAGGAGATCGAGAGGCTCATGATCGACCGCGCGCGAGCCGGCCGCGCCGTGGTGCGGCTGAAGGGGGGCGATCCCTTCGTGTTCGGTCGCGGCGGGGAGGAGGCGGAGGCGCTGGCGGGCGCCGGGGTCGAGTTCGAGGTCGTCCCCGGAGTCACGGCCGGGGTCGCGGTGCCGGCCTATGCGGGGATCCCCGTGACCCACCGGGACGAGGCCTCCGCGGTCGCCTTCGTCACCGGCCACGAGGACCCGTCCAAGGACGATTCGGCGCTCGACTGGAAGGCGCTCGCCGCGTTTCCCGGCACGCTCGTGATGTACATGGGTCTGAAGCGCCTGCCTGAGATCGCCGCCCGCCTGATCGGCGCCGGCAGAGACGGCACGGAGCCGGCGGCCGTCATCGAGCGCGGCACCACCGCCGCTCAACGCACCGTGACGGCATCCCTCGCCCAGCTGCCGGCGGCCGTTGCCGACGCGGGAATCGACTCTCCGGCCATCATCCTCACCGGCGCGGTCGCGGCGCGCCGGGAGACGATCGGCTGGCTGGAGCGCCGCCCCCTCCACGGGAAGCGCGTGGTGGTCACGCGGGCGCGAGCGCAGTCGAGTGGCTTGGCGTCCGCGCTCGCCGCGCTGGGCGCCGAGGTCGTCGAGCTTCCGTCGATTCGGATCGTGCCCCGGATCGACTCCCCGGAAGCCGCCGAAGCGGCACGATCGATCCACGCCTACGCCCTCGTCTGCCTCACGAGCCCGAACGGGGCTCGACTCCTGTTCGAGGCGCTGGACGCCGCAGGTCGCGACGCGCGGGCGCTTGCCAATGCCACGATCGCGGCGATTGGCCCCGGCACCGCCGCCGAGCTCGCCGAGCACGGCATCCGCGCGGACATCGTGCCCGAGCGGTACATCGCCGAGGCGCTCGTGGAGGCCCTGGGCCACCTGGAGCTCGACGGCCGCCCGGTGCTCGTGGCCCGCGCGGCGACGGCGCGGGACACGCTCCCCGAGGCGCTTCGCGAACGGGGGGCCGATGTGGACGTCGTCGCCCTTTACGAGACGGTCTCCGAGGACCCCGATCCGGACGCGATCGAGGCCGCCGTGGATGCCGATTACGTCACCTTCACCTCGTCGTCGACGGTCAGGAACTTCGTCTCGGTGCTCAAGGACCGCGCGCGCACGCGAGCCCGGGTGGTGGCGATCGGGCCCGTGACGGCCGAGTCGGCCCGTGAGGCAGGGCTCGATGTCCACGTCGAGGCGGAGCGCCACGACGTCGACGGCCTCCTCGAGGCACTGCTCGCGGACGCGAGCCGGGCCTGACGGACCGTGGCGCCGGGGAGTCCGCCGCGGTTGACAGCTCACGGGCGTCGCCCGTAGGCTCGCACGGTTGGTTCCAGCCCTGAGCGAGGGACGAAGATGGGCGCCGAGTGGATCATGAGCGAGGATCGGGACGCCGGGGTGGGGTTCGACTTCGAGCGGGATCTTTTGTGCACCGCCGACGCGAACGGCTACTTCACTTCGTTGAACGGCGGGTGGGAGCGACTGCTCGGCTGGAGCGGGGAGGAGCTGCGCTCCCGTCCTTTCGTCGACTTCGTGCATCCCGCGGATCGGGACAGCACCTTGGCCCAGACGGCCAGGGTGGCCCGAAACGGGCAGCAGGTCGTCCACTTCGAGAACCGCTGTCGGGCTCGCGGCGGGGACTGGCGGTGGCTGCGTTGGAGCATGCGCTCCGACGGGGAGGCCTGGTTCGCCGTGGCGTTCGACATCACCGAGCGCAAGGAGACCGAGCAGCGCCTTCGCGGGTTGCTGACCGACGAGCACCTGCTTGCCTACACGCAGCCGATCCTCGACCAGCGTCGGCGCACCGTGGCCCAGGAGGAGCTGCTGGTGCGCCTGCGGGACAGCGCGGATCCGGAGGAGGTCATCGCCCCGGCCGAGTTCCTCCCAGACGTCGAGCGCTGCGGGCTGATCGGCATCGTCGATCGCTGGATGGTCGCCAAGGGGGTCGCGTTGGCCAGGCGGGGACGACGCGCCGAGGTGAACCTGTCGGCGCGCTCGATCGGGGATCGGGAGCTGACCGCCGAGCTCGAGGACACGATCTCGGGCTCCGGGGTGAGCGCGGAGAACCTGATCTTCGAGATCACCGAGACGGCGGCGATCGAGCACCTGGACGCGGCGCGTGACTTCGCCAGCCGGCTGACGCGGCTCGGCTGCCGGTTCGCGCTCGACGACTTCGGCACCGGCTTCGGTTCGCTCACCTACCTGCGGCGACTTCCGGTCGGCTACCTCAAGATCGACACGAGCTTCGTCAGCGCCCTCGCTACCAGTCACGACGATCAGGCCATGGTCAGGGGAATCGTCGCGATCGCGCGCGAGCTCGGGGTGCTCACCGTCGCCGAGGGGATCGAGGACGAGGCGACCCTGGCCCTGCTCAGCGACTACGGCGTCGACTACGCCCAGGGTTTCCTGATCGGTCCGCCCGTGCCGCTGGTCTGAGGCCCTCTAGGCTCCGGGCGTGGCGGCCCTGCCGATCACCTTCCTCTCGGACTACGGGTACGCGGACGAGTTCGCGGGCGTTTGCCGTGCCGTGATCGGCCGGATCGCGCCCGACGCCGCCGTGATCGACCTGACCCACGGCATCTCCCGTCACGCCGTCGAAGAGGGCGCCGCCGTGCTCGCGAGCGCGCTCCCGTTCGCTCCGCCCGGCGTTCACCTGGCGGTCATCGATCCGGAGGTGGGCGCCTCGCGCCGCGCCGTTGCCGTTCGGGTGGGGGCCGAGGACCGGCTGGTCGTCGGCCCGGACAACGGGCTCCTGTGGCCCGCGATCGACCGCTTCGGGGGCCCCGTGGACGCGGTGGACGTCTCCCTGTCGGTTTTTCGTCTGGAACCGATCTCGGCGACGTTCCATGGACGCGACGTCTTCGCTCCCGTCGCGGCCCACCTCGCCCGCGGAGCGGAGCTCTCCGAGGCGGGCGAGGGGATAGATCTCGGCTCGCTCGTGCGACTGCAGCCCACAGAGGCCTCGATCGCCGCCGGACGCGTAGTGGCCCACGTGGTCTTGATCGACCGCTACGGGAATGCGACGCTCGACTTGGACGACGGCCAACTCCCCGAGACCGGATTGAAGCTTGGCCGATCGCTCGTCGTGGAGATCGGAGGGTCCGTGCACGAGGCGGTCTTCACCCCGACCTTCGCCGACGTGGAGCCCGGCAGGCTGATCCTGTACGAGGATTCTCACCGACACCTCGCGCTGGCGGTGAACCGCGGCAGCGCGTCGGAGCTGCTCCGACTGGGCCGCGGCGACGAGGTCACCCTCCGCGCCGCGGAATGACGTGACCAGCTTCGGCCACCCGCGCCGTCACCTGGCAACAGCCGACTCCACCAACGAGCGCGCACGCGAGCTCGCGATCGAGGGCGCGCCGAGCGGGACCGTCGTGACGGCAGGGCTCCAGACGGCGGGGCGGGGCCGGCGCGGGCGAACGTGGAGCGCGCCGGCGGGCAAGGCGCTCCTGTGCTCGGCGATCCTGGCGCCGTTGGAGCTGGAGCACGCGATGCTCCCCCTCGCGGTTCCCCTGGCCGTCTGCGAGGCGGCCGAGTCGCTCGCGCCGCTCGAGTGCCTCGTCAAGTGGCCGAACGACGTCTGGGTCTCTGAGCTGAAGGCCGCGCAAGGGGACGGTGAGGCGGGGAAGGCTGGTCCTGGGCCGAGCACGAGGGCCGATGTGTTCGGGCGCAAGCTGGCGGGCGTGTTGATCGAGGCCGAGCCGCCGGCCTGGGCGGTGATCGGGATCGGTCTGAACGTGTCGATCGAGCCCGCCGAGTTCCCCGATGACCTGCGCCAGCCCGCCACCTCGATCGGTCACGGGGTCGGCGTGGAGGACGCCCTGGGCGCGGTGTGCGAGCGACTGGGAGGCTGGGTGGCGGCGGACGCCACGCTGGTTCTCGCCGAGTTCGCCCGGCGCGATGCGCTCGCTGGGCACCGGGTGAGCTGGGCGGGAGCGGGTGGCGCGTCGGCGGACGGGACGGGCGTCGCCGAGGGCATCGACGAGCGCGGCAACCTCGTGGTCGTCGCCGATGGCGGCGAGCGTCTCAGCCTCGGGGCGGGGGAGATCCAGCTCGTCGGGCACGCGTAGAGGGACAGACTGGGTAGGTGGGCCCCTGGACCGTCCGGCATCGATTGTCGCCTTACTCGACCTATAGCCGACTAATGCGACACTCGATCGGCGGACTCGTCGCTCCCGCCGGCCCGGCCGCCGGCCCGGGCCTTGCCCTCGGTGCCCTCTTTTTTCGAGCCGCCGGCCTCCTTGGGGGCGTCATCGCCCTGCGATCCGTTCTTCGACCGGCGCCGGCGCCGGCGCTTGCCGCCAGACCTCGGGAAGTCCCGCAACAGCTCGCGGGCTACGGCGGAGGGCTTGCGGGCCATTCGCATGCGGGCGCCGCGAAGCACCTCCTCGGCCTCCGGCGTGTGGGCCACGGCGGCGGCCAACAGAGCGATGGCAAGTCGGCGATCCTGCTGTCGCGCGGCGTGGACGATCCGGCGGGCGTTGCGGCCGTGGGCACGGCCGGAGGAGTTCACGAAGAGGCCAAGCAGCCGCTTGGTCTCGGGCCAGCGCTGGACCGCGTACTCCTCGTGGAGCTCGCGGGTGATCGCCGCCAGGCGCCAGACCCAGGCCTGCGCCTGGTCGCGACGCCCGATCCTGCGCTCCGAGAGGGACTGAAGGAGGACCTTGGCGCCTGCTCGTCGCTCGTCGCGCGGCCAGGTCGCCACCACCTCGAGCGAGTCGTCGAAGGCGTCGGCGTCGCGCAGGGCGGCGACCTCCGCCAGCGCCTTGAGCCGGAGCTGGTGGTTGCGGTTGCGCTGCACGCAGGTGAGCAGGAAGCGGCGGCGCAGCTCCTTGGCCTGGTCATGCTGAAGCATCGCCTTGGCGCGGCGCCAGTTGTTGGCGGTGACGCGAGCGCCGGCGAGCGCCGCCCAGGCGTGCTGCTCCGAGTAGTTGAGGTTCTCGACCGCGATCCGCCAGAGCTCGCGCTCGAGCACGGCGAGACGCCGCTCCGGATCGGCGGACACGGGCACGACTCGCCGCTCCACACGCACCCGCCGGCCGCGGCCGCGGCGCACTGGGCCGACGACGATCGCGCCGCCGCGGTACACGTCGCGGTCGAGCAGGCTGTGCAGGGTGACGATGGTCTCGTCGCTGGTCGTCGCCGGATGGACGAAGTCGATCACCAGCCCGGCCTCCTTCTCGGGGGCCCGTCTCGTAACCCGTCCGACGCGCTGCTGGTAGACGCGCCGTGAGGCCGTGGGCGCCAGATGCATGCAGATCGTCGCGCGGGGGGAGTTCCACCCTTCCGCGAGCAGCATCGCGTTGCAGAGAACGTCCACCTCGCCGCGCTCGAAGGCCGCCAGGATCTCGGCCAGCTCGCGCTTCGGGGTCTCGCCCGAGACCGCGCGCGCGTTGATCCCGGCGGCGCGGAACGACGCCGCGACGTTGTTGGCGTGGCGTACCCCGGCGGTGTACACGACGCCCGGGGTTCGGCGAAAGCGCGATCGATACAGGTCGGCCACGGCCACGTTGAAGGGCTCCTGATCCAAGAGCTTGGCCAGCTCCTCCTGATCGAAGTCCTGGTCCACCTCGCCGCGTCGCAGCGGCACCTTGGCGATCGTCCGGACCCCGGGGCCGGGCGGGATGCGGATGCAGCGCAGGGGCGCGATCACGCCCCGCCTTGCCGCCTGCGCCAGGTCGAAGCGGGAGGTCTGAGTCGGGAACAGATCGGCGACGTGGCGTGCGATCAGCGCGCCGGTCGCGGTCATCCCGATGTAGACGGGCCCCAGCCAGTTGCGGATGCACGCGCTCGTCTTCTCCCCGAGGGCCGTGTGTGCCTCGTCGCAGATCACGATCGCGTACGCGTCCGAGATCCGGTTCGCGTTCCGCACGAACCATTGGTAGGTCTCGACGGTTACCGGGCCGTACGGGTGGTCGGATTCGTCGAGGAGCGGCGGCGACAGCCGGTCCTTGTAGCCGCGGTCGGAGATCTCGCCGATGAACTGGTCCACCAGGTTGCGGCGGTGGGTGAGGATGAGCACGCCACCGGTTCGCGATCCCTCCACGAAGCCCAGCGCGGCGACGGTCTTGCCCGAGCCCGTCGCGTGCTCGAACCAAAAGCGGCGGCTGGCGCCGGGGTCCTCCGGCGCCTCGTCGACGAGCTCCTCCGCCGGCTCCTCCCAGTCCTGGGGCTCCTCGTCCGGCGCGAGGCTCTCCTCCTCCTCGGTGGCTGCACCATCGCGATCGCCGTTCGCGGCCTCCGCGCCGTTTGCCGCGGGCCCGGCCCTGCGCACCGGGTCGGCGGCGCCGGCCCCATTGGTCTGCTCAGCGGCCACGGAGTCCTCGAGCTCGGCGGTGAGCGCCGCGAGCGTCCCGGACAGTACGTCCACCTGATGCTCGGTCAGCTCGGCGCCGTCCGCCAGCTCTACCGGTTCGCTCGACAGCAGCCGCTCGAGGCCGAGCAGGAGCGAGTATCGGCGTCGCCACTCCGGCGATGGCGTCTCCCGACCGGCGTCGAGCTCGGCGATCGCGGCCTCGACGGCGCGAAGACGGGCGCTTCCCGGCGCAAGGTCGTCCGCCGTCTCCCCTTCGAGCAGGATCGGCTCGCGCGCAAAGGCGCGCACGCGGTCGAGTTGATCCGTTGGGATCGGCCGTGTTCGCGCTGCGGCGACTTCGACTGGTTTGGCCATCAGAGAAGTTTGTTGAGCGCCTCGCGCTCCCGAATGGCGGCGGGCGCGCTGTAAGCTCGCTGGAGGCCCGCCGGTCGCCGGTTGGTTCCCCTCGTGGCGAGTCGGCCGTTTCCCCCGCGGTCCGGGTGACGCGTGGACCGAGTCCTAATTAAACCATCGCGCTCGACGTAATGTGGCGCAGCGCCGGGCGAAGGGCCAAGAGATGGGGATTCCC
>DATBFS010000103.1:0-15087 GCA_036558385.1 Solirubrobacterales bacterium
TGGTTGGGTGGGCATGAAGCCGGCCGGCCACCGCCGGGCCGCGACTCGCCAGGTCAGCCGCCTACCAGTCCCAGGGCGCGGTGGCGAGGCTCTCAGAGTCCAGGAAGCGCTTCAGCTCCTCGACCTCGTCCTGGTCCACCGTGTAGACGTGCTCGGCGTCCGGGAAGCGGCGAGCCCGCACCTCGCTCGCGTACGTGCTCACGCCTTCGACCATCCGATCGTGGATAGCCGCGTAGCGCTTGACGAACCTCGGGCTGTGCGGACCGGTCGTGATCCCGAGCAGGTCGTGGAAGACGAGCACTTGCCCGTCGGTTCCGAGGCCCGCCCCGATTCCGATCACCGGCACGCTCAGCCGCGGCATGAGCGCCTCGGTGACGGCGGCCGGCACCGCCTCGAAGACGATCGCGAAGCATCCCGCCGCCTGCAGGGCGAACGCGTCCCGCGCGATCTGCGCCGCAGACTCCGCCGTGCGACCCTGGGTCTTGAACCCGCCGAGGGCACTGGCCGTCTGGGGCGTCAGGCCAACGTGTCCCATGACCGGGATGCCGGAGCGCACGATCGCCTGCGCCCGCTCCACCGAGGGGCCTCCGCGCTCGAGCTTGACGGCGTCGCATCCGGCCTCGCGGACGAACCGCTGCGCGTTGTCGATCGCGTGCTCGTTGGAGCGTTCGTAGGAGCCGAACGGCAGGTCGCCGACCAGGAGCGGCGTGCGCAGCCCGCGTCGGACCGCGGCTGCCATGGTGACCATCTCGTCCATGCCGACCGGGGTGGTGGCGTCGTAGCCGAGGACCACCATCGCCGCCGTGTCGCCGACCAGGACGACGTCGACGCCGGCCTCCTCGGCCACTTGGGCGGAGGGGTAGTCATACGCCGTCACCATCACGATCGGCTCACCGCGGGCCTTCATCTCGCCCAGGGTCGGGATCGTGACCCGGCTCCGCTTCGCTTCTGCGTCCATCCGCCCTCCTAGCCTTCGATCACGAGGTTGTCGATCAGCCGCGCCCTGCCGAACCGCGCCGCGACGGCCACGAGAACCGGCCGGCCGTTCAAGCTCTCCACACGGGCGAGGCTCTCCGCGTCTCGCGCCTCCAGGTACTCGGGCTCTACCCCGGCCCGCTCGAGTTCCGCGCTTGCCGCCGCGAGCACCGGCTCGATGCGCGTTTCGCCCCCTTCGGCGGCGGCCTCGGCGGCGCGCAGGGCCCGGTTCAGCGAGGCCGCCCGGCGACGCTGGTCCGGCTCCAAATAGGCGTTTCGCGAGCTCATCGCCAGGCCATCCGCTTCACGAACGGTGGGGAGGACCTCGATCTTCACCGGGAAGTCGAGGTCGTCGACCATGCGCCGGATCACCGCCGCCTGCTGGGCGTCCTTCTGCCCGAAGAACGCGATGTCCGGCCCGACCGAGCTCAAGAGCTTGGCGACCACCGTCGTGACTCCGCGGAAGTGGTCGGGGCCGCGCTGATCCGAAGCCCCCTCCAGCACCTCGGTGAGCGGGCCGCCCACCTCGATCCAGGTGGAGAAGCCCTCCGGATAGATCTCCTCGACGGCTGGCGCGTAGAGGAGATCCACGCCCGCCTGCTCCGCGAGCGCCGCGTCGCGTGCGTCGTCCCGGGGGTAGGCCTCGAGGTCCTCGCCCGGCTTGAACTGCGCCGGGTTCACGAACGAGCTCATCACCACGATGTCGCAGCGCTCTCGCGCGGCGCGGACCAATGAGAGGTGCCCCTCGTGCAGGTACCCCATCGTCGGGACGAGGGCGATGACCCGGGCGTCGCGACGCGCCGGCTCGAGCGCCCGCCGGAGCTCGGCCTTGGTATGCACGGCCCTCACGGCGACGCCCCCGCGTCGCGTGCGGCCTCATCGGGAAGATCCCGTTCCAGTTCCCTCATCGAGATACCAGACGGCGTTGCATCGTCGTGTTGGTGCTGTGGCCGTCAGCCGGCCCGGTCCGCGCCCGATCGGGTCGCGGCCAATCACGGAGTATAGGTTGAGCGCTCGACACGGCTGGCGGCGCGGCTACCATCGGCCCGTGCCGATCTACGAGTTCCGGTGCGAGCGCTGCGGAGGCCGCTTCGAGGAGCTGGTCGAGGCCGGGACGGAGACGGTCCCCTGCCGGAGCTGCGGCGAGGAGCGGACGACGAGGGTCTACTCGGCCCAGGGCGCGCCCTTCAAGCTCGTCAAGGCGGGAAGCGAGCTTCGAAAGCAGGAGCGGCGCAATTCCCGACTTCGCGAGCGGGCCAAGGGCAGTCGCGCGGCGCGGCGTGGCCGAAGCGGGAGCTCGGGCGGGGGGAGCGCGTGAGCGAGTCCGGCGAGGAGCGGCGCGAGCGCCTCGTCGAGGTCTACCACGAGGCCTCCGAGTGCACGAGATGCCCGCTGTCCGAGACTCGCACCAACGTCGTCTTCGGCGCCGGGAACGCCGACGCCTCGTTGATGTTCGTCGGGGAGGCCCCCGGCGCCGAAGAGGATCGCCAGGGCCTGCCGTTCGTCGGGCGCGCCGGAGCGCTCCTGACGGAGCTCCTCGCGGAGATCGGGATGGAGCGCAAGGACGTGTGGATCTGCAACGTGCTCAAGTGTCGCCCGCCGGGCAACCGCGACCCCCAGCCGATCGAGATCGAGTCCTGCGAGCCGTATCTGTTCCGCCAGGTGGAGCTGATCGAGCCGCGGGTCGTCGCGACGCTGGGCAACTTCGCCACCAAGCTCCTGACCGGCAGCCGAGTCGGGATCACCCGTGTGCGGGGCGCGCCCCAGGTGCGTGAGATCGGCGATCGAACGGTGTTCCTGCTGCCGCTACTTCACCCGGCGGCCGCCCTGCGGACCCCCTCGCTGGTCGACACCTTGCGCGAGGACTTCGCCAAGCTCCCAGAGTTGATCGAGCGCCCCCTCCCTGACGCCGCTCGAGCTCCCACCGTCGCGGAGCTCGCCGCGAGCGCCGCCGACCCGGCGGCGGATCAGCTCGACCTGTTCGGTTGACGCTCCAGCGAAGCTCCTCGCCGGAGGAGACCGAGGCGATTGGCGCGCGGCTCGCCGCCGTCCTGCGGCCCGGTGACGTGGTCCTCGTCAGCGGGGAGCTGGGCGCCGGCAAGACGACCCTCATCCGCGGCGCGTGTCGCGAGCTGGGCGTCGACGGGCCTGTGACCTCTCCCACGTTCACGATCGGGCGCCGGTACCGGGGGCGGGTGCCGGTTTCCCATCTCGACCTGTTTCGGCTCGACGAGCTCAGCGGCGAGGACCCGGGGCTCTTGGACGACTACCTGACCCCTGACGCGATCGCCTTCGTCGAATGGCCCGGCGCCGCCGCTCCGCTCGAGAAGGCCGCCGCCCTGCGCGTGGAGCTCGGGCACGAGGGCGGCGACCGTCGCCGAATCGCCGTCACGGGGCCAAGGGTGAAGTCGTGACGACGATCGTCGGCTGGGACACGGCCACCGACGACCTCGCCGTGGCGGCGACTCGGGGCGGGGAGACGCTCAGCGAACGGGCAACCGCGACCCCCGAGGGCGAGCGTCCTCGGCACGCGACCGAGCTGCTTGCCGAGGTCGAAGGGGCGGCCCGGCGGGCCGGCGGGTGGAAGGAGGTGGACGCGATCGGGATCGGGATCGGGCCCGGCTCCTTCACGGGGCTTCGCATCGGCCTGGCCACCGCCCGCGCGCTCGCACAGGCGCTGGCCATGCCACTGATCCCGGTCGGGACGCTGGCGGCGCTCGGAGCCGGCATTCGCGGCCAGGCCGGCGTCCGCCAGGTGCTGGCGGTCCTGGACGCGCGGCGCGGGCAGGTCTTCGCTGCCCTCTACGGGCCAGGCGGCGAGGAGGTCTGGGCGCCTTTGGTCGCTTCGCCCGATCAGCTCGCCGAGCGGCTCGGCTCGTTGCCGGCGCCGGCCGTGGCGGCGGGATCGGGGGCGCTACGATTTCGACCTGAGCTGGAGGCGGCGGGTGCCGAGATCCCTCCCGAATCAGACTCGGCGCACCGCGTCTCGGGGCGGCACCTCTGTCTGCTCGCCGAGGCCGGTGACCCGTCACCGCCAGACTCGATCAGACCGATCTACCTGAGACCACCCGACGCGGAGCTTTGGCGTGAGCGAGATGCAGGTTAGGCGACTTGTCTACAGCGACCTGCCCGCCGTGCTCGCGATCGAGCGCCGCGCGTTCGAGACACCGTGGTCGCTGGCCATGTTCGTGCTCGAGCTTTCGAAGCCCTCGGGCATCTGCCTGGCGCTGACCGACGGGGAAGGCCTCGCCGGGTACCTCGTGTGCTCCCGCTATGCCGACGTGTGGCACCTGATGAACATCGCCGTGATGCCGGAGCGACGGCGCCAGGGGATCGCGCGCCGGCTGCTCGAGCGGCTGTTCGACGAGGCCGGCGCCGACGCGCGCTACACGCTGGAGGTGCGGACCTCCAATCACGGCGCGATCGCCATGTACGAGCAACTCGGCTTTCGCCGCGCCGGCCATCGTCCCCGCTACTACCACGACAACGGCGAGGACGCCCTGATCATGTGGCTCGAGGCCCGGGCGGCCGTCGAGGCTTGATCCTGGCGATCGAGACCTCCTGCGACGACACCTGCGCCGCGGTCACGGATGGGGGTGAGGTCCGCTCCAACGTGATCTCCTCGCAGGCCGCCTCCCATGCGCGTTACGGCGGGGTCGTTCCGGAGGTCGCGTCCCGCCACCACCTCGAGCTCGCGAACCCGGTGGTCGACGCGGCCCTCGCGGAGGCCGGCGTAGTGCTTGCCGACGTCGATTCGCTCGCGGTTACGCGCGGGCCGGGGCTGATCGGGGCACTGCTCGTCGGCGTCGCGACCGCGAAGTCGCTGGCGGCGGCCACCCGCAAGCCCCTGGCGGGCGTCGACCACCTGCAGGGGCACGTGGCCGCGAACTTCCTCGAGCCCGAGCCGCTCGAACCGCCCTTCCTATGCCTGATCGCGAGCGGCGGCCACACGCTGCTGGCGGGCGTGCGGGCACATGACGGCTTCGAGGTCCTCGGGCAGACGCTCGACGACGCGGCCGGGGAGGCGCTCGACAAGGGCGCCCGGCTGCTGGGCCTGGGCTATCCCGGCGGGCCGGCGATCGAGCGGGCTGCCGGCGAGGGTGATTCCGCGGCGTTCGCGTTTCCGGTCGGCATGGCCCGCGACCCGGGCCTCGACTTCAGCTTCAGCGGGTTGAAGACCGCGCTCCTCTACGCGACCCGCGAGCTCGCCCCGGGCGAGCTGGAACACCGCCGCCCCGACCTGGCCGCGAGCTATCAGGCGGCGGTCGTCGGTCAGCTGACCGCCAAGCTCGAGCGGGCGCTCGGCGACGACGCATGGGACGCCGTGGCGCTCGGCGGCGGGGTCGCGGCGAACTCGCTGCTGCGGAGTCGCACCGCGGCCATCTGCGTGGAGCGGGGGCTGCGCCTGAAGCTCGTCTCCCGCGAGCTGTGCACCGACAACGCGGCGATGATCGCCTCCGCCGCGCGTTTCCAGGAGCCCGCTCCGTACCCCGAGTACCTCACCTGGGACGCCCTCGCGTGAGGGCGGTGATCCTGTACACCAGGCCCGGCTGCCACCTGTGCGACGAGGCGAGGGATGCGATCGGCCGTCTGCGCGCCGAGCTGCCTCCGTTCGAGCTCAGGGAGGTCGACATCGCGTGCGATGACGCCCTCCACTCGCGCTTCCTGGAGCGCATTCCGGTGGTGGAGGTGGACGGCGCGGTGGTCTCGGAGCTCGTCTTCGAGCCGAGTCGGCTGCGCGCGAGTCTCGATACTGTCCGGCCATGATCCCCCCCGCGCGGGCGGCCGCTCGATGACCGACGAATCAGCCTTGGCGGAGGAAGCGATCCTCACCCTCGCCGACGGCGATCGCCTCTCGCTGGGCGTCGCGGCCCGCCTTTCCCGCTACCTCCAGGTCCTGATCCAGGCGCGCAAGATGGACAAGGAGACGATCTCCTCCCAGGAGCTCGCCGAGTACACGCACATCAACTCGACCCAGATCCGCCGCGACCTGTCCGGCTTCGGGAAGTTCGGAAAGCGGGGGGTCGGTTACCGGGTCGACTCGCTGGTGGACCAGATCCGCAAGATCCTTCGGAGCTCCGGCCAGCACAACATCGTCCTCTTCGGCGCCGGGAACCTCGGACAGGCGATCGCCAGCTCGGACGTGTTCGCGGACCACGGATTCCAGATCGTCGCCATCTTCGACGTCGAGCCGAAGCTCGTGGGAAAGCAGTTCGGTGACGTGACGGTCCACGGCGTCGACGACCTCGAAGCCGTGGTGGCCGATCAGGACGTGGTCGTCGGCGTGCTGGCGGTGCCGTCGTCGGCCGCCCAGGAGGCCGCGGACCGCCTCGTGACCGCCGGGGTTCGGATCATCTTCAACTACTCCGAGCAGCTCCTCCAGGTGCCGCCCGACGTCACGGTCCACACGTCGAGCCCCGCGGTCGACCTGCTCTATGCGCTCTACTTCTATTTGACCTGACCACACCGGTGGATGGCGGCGTCGAGCCCCAAGAGACGGCTCTGATCCCCGGCGAGGTGCGAGCATCACGTTGATGGACAGCGGAGGCCGCACCGACTCCGTGGCCGCCGGCCATCTCGACCTCGCGCGAACGCGGGAGGTCTTCGCGGCATCCACCGACTTCACGATCGGGCTCGAGGAGGAGTTCGCGATCGTGGACCCGGAGACGCTCGAGCTCCAGCATCGGTTCGAGGACCTCTACGCCGCCTGTCTCGAGGACGAGCTCCTCGCCGATTCGGCGGCCGGTGAGCTGATCGACGCGGAGATCGAGATCCGGTCCGGTAAGGCGGCCACCTTCAGCGAGGCGATGGACCGGCAGCGCGAGCATCGCGTCCGGCTGTTCGGGCTCGCCGAGGGCATGGGCCTCGGGCTGGCCGCCACGGGGACCCATCCGTGGGCGAGCTACCTGGACCAGCGGATCATCGACACGCCCCACTACGAGCGGCTCCGCGGGGAGCTGCGATGGGTGGCGCAGCGCAACAACACCTGGAGCCTTCACGTCCACGTGGGGCTTCGGGACGTCGATCGGGCGATCGCCGTCTGCGATCACCTGCGCGCCCTGTTGCCGCCGCTGCTCGCCGTCTCGGCGAACTCCCCGTTCCTGGATGGCCGCGACACCGGCCTGCACTCGGTGCGAACCGAGATCTTCACCCGGGTCTTCCCACGGTGTGGCGTGCATGAGCCGTTCGCCACCTGGGAGGCATACGCCGACTTCGTGGAGCTCCTGGTCAGGACCAACTCGATCGTGGAGGCCACGCAGCTCTGGTGGAGCGTTCGGCCGCATCACGAGTTCGGCACCGTGGAGCTGCGCATCTGCGATGCGCAGACCAGGGGGGAGGAATCGTTTGGGCTCGCCGCCCTCATCGCCGCCTGCATCGCTCAGAGCGCGCTGGACTACGACGAGGGGCGGCTGGGTGAGCCGCTGCGCCAGCGCGAGATCGAGGAGAACCTGTGGCGCGCCATCCGCCATGGCATGGACGGCAAGCTGATCGACTTCGATCGTCGCGAGGAGATCCCGACCCCGGCGGCGGTGGAGCGCATCGTCGAATGGACCGCTCCCGCCCGCGACGCGCTCGGCTTGGAGCCCGCTGTCCCGGCGGCGAACGGCGCCCAGCGAGCCCGGACTGCGCTCGAGGATGGCGCGACGATCGAGGAGGTCTACCGCGGGGCGGTGGAGGAGACCAAGCGCACGTATGCTCCAGAGCGGGTGAACTCCTAGCGCAACGATGTCCGAGCCCGAGAGCCAAGCTCCGCCCCCCGAGGGCCCAGGCGCGCCCGCCGAGGGCCAGCAGCAGCCCCAGAGCGAGGAGGAGCTTCGGGCGCGGATCGAGGAGCAGCTGCGCACTGTGCGGGTGCAGGACCTCCTTCTGGAGAGCGTCGTCAGCGTGCTCAACCTGACGGCCCGGCGGATCGCCAAGGAGGACGAGCGCGACCTCGAGCAGGCACGGGTCGGGATCGAGGCCGTGCGGGCGGTCGTCGGACTGTTGGATCGCGAGCAGGCGGAGCAGGTTCGTTCCGCCCTCTCCCAGGTCCAGGTGCTCTACGCGAAGCACGCGGGCGAGGGCGAGCCGAAGGCCGGCGAGGAGGAGGCGGGCCCTGAGCGACCCCCGGCTCCCGAGAGTCAGGCTTCGAGCGGCGGCCAGCGCCCCCCCTCGAGGCTCTGGACGCCGCCGGGTACGTGAGCGGCGGCATCATCTAGACTCCGCGCGCTTCGCTGGCCCGAGCGACGGGCCCACATCCCTGCACCGCTACCGGAGGATTGAGACTTGACGAAGTTCCTGACCGATTACGGCGTGGTGATCGCGCTCGCCTGCGCCGGGGCCGCCGTGGTGTACGGCGCGGTGGTCACCCAGCGGCTGCTGGCTCGCTCGCCCGGCAACGACCGCATGCAGGAGATCTCGAGCGCGGTCCAGGAGGGCGCACGCGCCTACCTGACCCGCCAGTACACGATCATCGCCGGGGTCGCGGTGATCCTGGCCGTGCTGCTGATCATCCTGCGGAACGTCGACACGGCGATCGGGTTCGTGATCGGGGGTGCGTTCTCCGGCGCGGCCGGGTTCATCGGGATGAACCTGTCGGTGCGGGCCAACGCGCGCGTTGCGGAGGCGGCGCGCGGAGGCGTCCCGCCGGCGCTCGACGTCGCCTTCAAGGGCGGCTCGGTGACCGGGCTGCTGGTCGTCGGCCTCGCCCTGCTCGGCGTCGCCGGCTACTTCGGGATCCTTATCCTGGCGGACAAGACCGACAAGGAGGCGGTCGACGCGCTCGTTGGGCTCGGTTTCGGCGGCTCGCTGATCTCCGTCTTCGCCCGGCTCGGCGGCGGGATCTTCACCAAGGCGGCCGACGTCGGCGCTGACCTGGTGGGCAAGGTCGAGGCCGGGATTCCCGAGGACGATCCTCGCAACCCCGCGGTGATCGCCGACAACGTGGGCGACAACGTGGGCGACTGCGCGGGCATGGCGGCCGACTTGTTCGAGACGTACGCGGTCACCTCGGTCGCCGTGATGTTGCTCGGGGTGCTGACCTTCTCCGAGTCCCGGGAGGTTGCGATCTACCCGCTGGTGATCGGCGCCGTCGCGATCATCGCGTCGATCATCGGCGCGCTGTCCGTGCGCACCAAGTCCGGGAACGTGGAGGGCGCGCTCTACAAGGGGCTTGCGGTCTCAGCCGTGCTCTCCGCGGCGGCCTTCTACCCGATCACCAAGTGGCTCATGGACGACATCAGCTTCAAGGCGGCCAGCCTGAGCAACACGCCCAGCGCCACCGACCTGTGGCTCTGCGGCCTGATCGGCGTGGCGGTGACCGCGGGACTGTTCGTGATCACCGACTACTACACGTCGACCCGGTTCCGGCCGGTGAAGACGATCAGCCGGGCGTCGGTCACGGGGCATGCGACGAACATCATCCAGGGGCTCGCTCAGGGCTTCCAGTCCACCGCCGCGCCGGCGCTCTTGATCGCGATCGCGATCCTGGGCGCGGACCAGCTCGCCGGCGTCTACGGGATCGGCATCGCGGTGATGGCGCAGCTCTCGCTCACCGGCCTGATCGTCGCGCTGGACGCGTTCGGCCCGATCACCGACAACGCGGGCGGGATCGCCGAGATGGCCGACCTGCCCGAGGACGTCCGCAACGTCACCGACCCGCTCGACGCCGTCGGGAACACGACCAAGGCGGTGACCAAGGGGTACGCGATCGGCTCGGCCGCGCTGGCCGCGCTGGTCCTGTTCAGCGCTTTCAAGATCGAGCTCACGGACGAGGCCCCGACCGGCTTCAACCTCGACAGCCTCTTCCACCTCACGACGCCCGCGGTGCTGATCGGCCTGTTGATCGGCGGCATGATGGTCTACCTGTTCGCGGCGCTCGCGATCGAGGCCGTCGGGCGGGCGGGCGGCCAGGTGGTGGAGGAGGTCCGCCGCCAGTTCCGAGAGCACCCGGGGATCATGGAGGGCACCGAGAAGCCCGAGTACGGGGGCACCGTGAAAATCGTGACCGCCGCTGCGCAGCGCGAGATGATCCTGCCGTCGCTGATCCCGATCCTGGTGCCCCTCGTGGTGGGCTTGATCAGCGTCGACGCGCTCGGCGGCCTGTTGATCGGGGTGATCGTGGTGGGCCTGTTCGCGGCTCTCTCGATGACCGCGGGCGGCGGCGCGTGGGACAACGCGAAGAAGCTGATCGAGGACGGCGCCTACGGTGGCAAGGGCTCCGAGGCCCACGCCGCGGCCGTCACCGGGGACACGGTGGGCGACCCCTACAAGGACACCGCCGGCCCGGCGATCAACCCCATGATCAAGGTGGCCAACATCGTGGCGATCCTGATCATCCCGATCGTTCACTTCTAGCGGCGCGTCCGAATGGCTGGGTAGGAGGGGACCCATCGCCGGGCCCGCGCGATGCATCGCGGCGATCGCATCTGCACCGACTGCCACCTCGTGGACCGTCACGAACGACCGACATACGCAGGATGTCGGTCGTTCGCGCTGGTGTTCCGGATCCTCCCGACGTCGTCGAGGCATCGCTAGCCGCAGCGCGGGAAGCCACCTCCGTGCCCAGCCCCGGCCCCCGGGGCGTGTGGAGCGGTCGTGCCTGGGCCATGGGCTAGCCGTGCCTGGGCCTATATTCGGATCTGATGGCTGAGCGGATCCCCCGGGAAGAGTCGCTGCGCCGGGTGCACGGCGTTGGCGCGCTGTTCTCGGCGGCGTACGGGAACGTGGGCTCGTCCATCTACTACGCCCTGGGCGTCACGGCCGCGTTCGCCCTCGGGCTCACCCCGGTCGCCTTCGTGATCGCTGGGCTGATCTTCATGTTCACGGCCGCCTCCTACGCGGAGGCGACGGTGATGTACCCCGAGGCGGGGGGGTCCTCCAGCTTCGCCCGTCACGCGTTCAATGAGCTTGCCTCCTTCTTCGCCGCCTGGGCGCAGATGCTCAACTACGTGATCACGGTCGCGATCTCGGCCTTCTTCGTCCCGCATTACCTGAGCGTGTTCTGGGCGCCGCTCAAGCACGGGCCCGGCGACGTGATCGGCGGGATCGTGCTCGTCGCGCTGCTGGCGGCGCTGAACATCAAGGGGACCAAGGAGTCCTCGCGGCTCAACCTGGTGCTCGCCGTCGGCGACCTGTGCACGCAGATCGTCCTGGTCGGCATCGGCATCGCGCTCGTGCTGAGCCCCGACATCCTGATCAACAACGTCCACCTCGGCACCGCGCCCACCTGGGGGGACTTCGCGCTGGGGATCGCCGTCGGGATGATCGCCTATACCGGGATCGAGACGATCTCGAACATGGCCGAGGAGGCGCGGGACGCCCCCAGGGTGATCCCACGGGGCGTGGGCCTGACGGTCCTGGCCGTGCTGGCGCTGTACGTGCTGATCCCGATCGTCGCGCTGTCCGCGATGCCGGTCACGCAGGACGCGGCGGGCCACTACAGCACGGTTCTCGGGACGAAGTTCGCCGGCGACCCCGTGCTCGGGATCGTCGAGAACCTCGGGCTCGCCGAGGGGCTCACGAACGTCCTGCGGATCTACGTCGGGATCCTGGCCGCGGTGATCCTCGTGATCGCCACGAACGCCGGGCTGATCGGCGTCTCGCGCCTGACCTACTCGATGGGGCAGCATCGCCAGCTCCCGGAGGGCCTGCGCCAGGTACACCCGCGCTTCCACACCCCATACGTGGCGATCCTGGCCTTCTCCGCGATCGCCGCGCTCACCATCCTCCCGGGACAGACCGACTTTCTGGCGACGATGTACTCGTTCGGGGCGATGCTCTCGTTCACGATCGCCCACGCCTCGGTGATCCGGCTGCGGCAGCGGCGCCCCGGACAGAAGCGCGAGTGGAAGCCGCCGCTCAACTTCCGCGCCTTCGGCTTCGAGGTGCCCGCCACCGCGGTGCTCGGCGGGCTGGGCACGTTCGCCGCCTGGGTGATCGTGATCTCCCTGCACCGCAAGACGGGCCTGGTCGGAGCCGGGTGGATGTTGTTCGGGATCCTGCTCTACGCGGGGTATCGACGCCATCAGCAGCTGCCGCTCCTGCAGACCGTGAAGGTGGTGACGCCCGAGCCGCTCGGGGTCGAGGAGGTCGAGTACAAGAGCATCCTGGTCGCGTTCGAGAACGAGCCCTTCTCCGAGGAGGCGGTGACGACGGCGGCGCGGTTGGCGGCGCGCCGCCGGCGCGGGATCCACGTTCACGCGGTCGTCAACGTCCCGACGGCGCTCCCGATGGACGCGCCGCTCGAGCGCGAGGAGGAGGAGGCGCTCAGCAAGATCGAGCGCGCGAAGCTGATCGGGGGGCTTCGGGTCACGGGGCACGTGGAGCGGGTCCGGCCCGGCCAGGCGGGGCAGGCGATCGTCGACGAGGCGCGCGAGATCAAGGCGGGGGCCATCGTGGTGCCTCTGCGGTATCGGAACGGGAGGCCGCTGTACGGCAAGACGCTTCAGACCGTGTTGGAGAAGCGCCCCTGCCGGGTGATCGTCTCGGCCGAGCCGGGTGAGAAAGCTCGCGCCGCCGCTTAAGCCGCGGGCGTTTGAGCCGCATCGTGGCGGCCTAGAATCGGCGGCGGTGGCAGCGCCCGATCAGCTCTATCAAGGCGTCACGCGCATCTTCTCGGTGGTGATCATCGGGTTCGGCGTGGCGATCCTCGTCGTGACGCTCGTCAACGGCGGCGGGCTGGCTTCGGCGGGCCTGTGGCTCGGGCTGTTGTTCACCGCCATTGGCGTCGCTCGGCTGTACATCGCCCTGCGGTCTCGGAGTTGAGCGAGGACAAGCCAAGCGAGCCGCCCCCCGCGGGCGAGGACGGGCGACCCGGTTCGGGGGCGCGGCCTCCGAGGCGACGCCTGCCGCGCGTCCGGGTGGGTCCCGGCCCGCTGAGCGGGGGCCTTTCCGGGATCCCGCTCCAGATCGCCGTGGCGTACGCGGCGGTGGGCTTCTCGCTCTATTTCTCGATCGGGGTCGTGGCCCAGTTCGGGCTGGGCCTCACGCCGGTGATCTTCCTGGCGGCCGGGCTGTTGCTGGTGCTCGCGACGCTCACCTACGTCGAGGGCGGCGCGATGTTCGCCGAGCGCGGCGGGTCGTCGTCGTTCGCCCGCCACGCGTTCAACGAGCTGATCAGCTTCATCGCCGGCTGGGCGATCCTCATCGACTACATCATCGTCGTGTCGTTCGCCGCCATCTCGGTGGCCCACTACCTGGGACCGATCTGGGGTGGCTTCACCCACGGATCGGTGGAGATCGCCGTCACGGTGGCGGCGATCGCCTTCGCCGCGGCGATCAACATCGGGGGCTTCACTCGCTACGTGCGCCAGCGGCCGCTCATCATCGTGGCGCTCGCCGACGTCCTGTTGCAGGTGGGCGTCATCGTCGCCGGGCTGGTCGTCGCGTTTCACCCTGATCAGCTGACGGCGCACGTCCAGCTCTTCACGACTCCGTCCGTGAGGCACATCCTCGAGGCGCTGGCGGTGGCTACGCTCGCGTTCGCGGGGATCGAAGCGGCGTCGGACCTGGCGCCGGACTTCAGCTGGCGGCGCAGGGACCTGCGGACCGTGGTCGGCGCGAGCGCGATCACGCTCCCGGTGATCTACGCGGGAATGGCCGCGATCGCGCTGATGGCCGTGCCGGTCGTCTCGGGGCCGGGCGGCCCGCACACGGCGCTCGCGGGGCGCTACGTGGAGGAGCCGGTGCTCGGGGTGGTGATGAGCTACCAGCCGGACTGGCTCTCGACGCTGCTGCAGATCGGGGTGGTGGCGATCGCGCCGATCGTGCTGACCTGGGCGGCCAGCACGTCGATGCTCGGCCTGTCGCGGCACGTCTACGTGCTCGCCACGAACCGCCAGGTGCCGAGCTGGCTCGGCAAGCTGGGCCCCCGGTCGACGCCGCACATCGCGATCCTCTCCGCCGCCGTGATCGCGCTGGCGCTGGCGATCCCCACCGACGTGCGACTGCTGGCGGAGATCTACGCGTTCGGGGCGACACTTGCGATCGCGATCGCCCATCTGTCGATCCTCAAGTTGCGGTGGACGGAGCCCGAGCGCCCGCGGCCGTACCGGATGCCGTTCGATCTCCGGATCGCCGGCCGGAGAATGCCGGTGCCGGCGCTGCTGGGGGCGGTCCTGATGTCGCTGCTGTGGCTGGCCGTGATCGTCTTCCACGCGCGCGCCCGTTGGGTGGGCGGCGGCTGGATGCTCTTCGGGATCGGCGCCTACGTCGTGTACCGGCGGTTCGTGGAGCGCACTTCGTTGACGAAGCGCGTCACGGTGCCGGAGGAGGCGCTGCGGAAGGCCGTGCACGAGGCGGAGTACGGGAACATCCTCGTGCCGATCTTCGGCTCGAAGTTCGACGACGACATCGTGAGCACGGCGGGGCGGCTGGCCGACGCGGCCGATGAGCCGGGCGAGGAGCAGCCCAGGCTGGAGGTGATCTACGTGTTCGAGCAACCGCTGACGGTGCCGCTCGACGCGCCGCCGCCGAAGGAGCGGTTGGAGGTCGCGGAGGCGGCCCTGCGGCGGGCCAAGGAGGTGGGGGAGGAGTACGAGTCGGTGGAGGTCGAGACGGAGCTCGTGCCGGCGCGGACGCTGGGCGCCGGGATCGTCGACGAGGCGCGGCGCCGGAACGTCGAGCTGATCGTGATGGGGGGCGAACCGCCCAGCCGGGTGCGCGGGGGGCCGGTGCTGGGTGGCGTCGGGGGCTCTCGTCCGCGGGAGGTGGGCGAGGTCACCGAGTACGTCCTCAAGAAGGCGCCCTGCAGGGTGCTGCTGACGGCGCCGCCCGAGGGGTAGCCCGGGCTTGCTCGAGTCTCCGGTGGCGGCGGAGGGGCGCGCGGGGGGTGGGTAGGATCCAGGCCGATGTTCATCCTGATCGCTGGAGGGGGCCGTGTCGGCTCGTCGCTGGCCCGGTCGATGCTCCGGGACGGCCACACGGTGTCGTGCCTCGACGAGGACTCCGAGGCGCACGCCCGCCTGGAGATCGGGCTCGAGTCGTCGTGGGAGGACGCGGGCGGTCAGTTCACGGTTGGCACCGCGCTCGAGATCGAGGCGCTCCAGGAGGCCGGGATCGAGCAGGCGGATGCTTTCGTGGCGGCCACCGACGGCGACAACACGAACATCGTGATCGCGCAGATCGCGAAGC
>DATBFS010000104.1:0-2716 GCA_036558385.1 Solirubrobacterales bacterium
CCACCAGCGTGTCGGCCCCGGTCAGGTTGGCGCCCTCCACGGCGACCGCCGCCGCCATTCCGAGGCTCGCGCGCCGATCCGTGCCGCTGGCGATCAGCGTGGTGCTCATCCGCTTCCCCACGCAGGCCGCGACCAGGCGTCGGAGCTCACGGTGAGCGCCTCGGACAGCGCGGCGAACGGGGCCGGCGGGCGAACCTCGACGCGAACCCGGCCCCCCTCCGCGCTGACGCGCGAGCGCCCGCGCGCCCAACCGGGCAGCGCCGCCCGGGCGGCCGGAGCGGCGCTCCGCCCCGCGGCGCCCGCCAACGCGCCGGCCTCGGCTGCGCCGTCGGCGATGGAGAGCGAGTAGCCGACCAGCAGCAGCTGCACGGCGATCGCGGCGGCCAGGAAGAGCGCCGGCAACGCGGCCAGCAGCTCGACCGAGGCCTGGCCGCCGGTGCGGGATGGCTCAACCGCTCGAGCCATCGAGCGTTGAGGACGCGCTGACGGAGGGCAGCTCCACACCAGGCACGAGGGCGGGCACTCGAACCCTGACCCGGACTCCGTCATCCGAGCGGATCACCGCGCCGCCGCGGAGCGGGCCGGGCAGCGCGCGGCGCGCGGCGGCCTCAGCGTTCCCGCCGACCTCGGCGGCCCGCGCGCCCGCCCGCGCCGCCACACCGGCGGACCACAGGGCCCAGCCGGCCGACACGGCCTGACCGGCGAGGACGAGGACAACGGCCAGGGCCGGCAGCACCGCCACGAACTCGACGGACGCCTGTCCGGAGCGCGAATCCGGCCGATCGACTCCCGAGGCCATGCCGGCGAAGCTAGGCGCGACGCGATTGCGGGATGCGCGCAGCGCGATACAAGACGGCTACGAATCAGCCTCGAGTTGAGCGCCTCAGTAGGTCGTCGCGCGGCGCCAGATCATCACGATCGCGCCGACGCATGCTGCCATCAGCGCGATCCAGAGCACCAATCCCCCCCTCCACGAGCTGAACTCGTCGTTCGCGACGATCAGCAACGCGATCCCTCCCCCCGCTCCGAAGAGTCCGGCCTTCTGCGCATCGGTCAGCGTGGCCAGGGTGAGCTGATGCTCCCGATAGAGGCGGTAGACGAACCAGGCGATCGTCGCGAGGAAGAGCAGGGTCAGTGCCGCCATCACGGTGTCGGCGGCCGCTCCCCCGCCCGGGATGAAATCGACCACCGCCGCGAGGGCGAGAACGATCGCCACGTTCCGGAGCGTCTGCAGCACTGAGTCGATTCTAGGAGTGATTGCGATTGCAACCGTCTCGGCCATGTGAAATCTTGCCCGGAATGACTGAGGTCTCGACTCGCTCCGAATCCGCCGTCGGAGCGGACCTCCCTGCGGCCGCGCTCCGGTTCGCCCGCCGCGTCCACCTCGGGCAGCACCGCAAGCAGACCCATGAGCAGTTCGTCGAGCATCCGATCGCCGTGGCGGACCTCCTGATCGGGGCCGGCTACGACGGTCCGATGATCTCCGCCGCGTATCTGCACGACGTCATCGAGAAGACCGACATCGAGCTCGCCGAGGTTCGCGAGCGCTTCGGCCCCGAGGTCGCAGGCCTGATCGACTCGCTCAGCGAGGACCCCGGCATCGAGGCGTATGGAGCGCGCAAGCGCGACCTGCGGCGCCGGATCCTGGAGGCGGGCGGGGATTCCGTGATCATCTACGCGGCGGACCGCGTCGCCAACATGCGCGATTGGCGCAAGGTGCCGGTGGCGGATCGGCCCGCCATCGGCGAGCGCCTCGGGACGACGCTGGACGAGCGCCTGCGGCTCTGGAACGAGGACCTGGAGGAGCTCCACGACGCCGACCCGGAGACCCCGTTCCTTCCCGAGATCGAGGCCGAGCTCGACGCTCTGCGCGCCGGGACGTCGGCCGAATAGCCGGTCCTTTCGGCCAAATACGGCATTTAGCGGAGCCATAGATCCGGCTGACTGAATAAGGTCCCCGCCGCGCGTCCGCGCCTGCCCGCTCAACCCTGCAGTCCGAGATCTGATTCCCGCCGACCACAGCCAGTTCGCGATCGGCTTCGATCGCCGTGACCTCCCCAGGCTCCACGAGCTCTGGGATGAGATCGTGCTCGCCGAGCGCTGGTCGGAGGGGGAGATGACCGCCCGGTTCGAGCGTGCCTGGTCCGAGCTGCACGGGCGCGACTCGGTCGCGACCGGTGGCTGGAGCGGCGCTGCGCTCGCCGCCCTCGACTTCGCCGGCGTGCGCGGCGAGAAGGTGCTCTGTCCCTCCAACACCTTCATGGCCACTCCCCTGGCGATCGTCCACTCGAGCGCCGAGCCGGTCTTCGTCGATTGCAACCGCGATGACCTCTGCACGTCCTTCGAGGATTTCCAGCGCAAGGCGGAGCAGCATCGGCCGCGCGCCGCCGTGCTGGTCCACATCGGCGGGCACATCGCCTTCGAGGTCGAGCGGATCGCCGAATACTGCCGGGAGCACGGGATCTTCCTGCTCGAGGACTGCGCCCACGCGCACGGCGCGCGCTGGGGGGACCGCCGGGCCGGGTCCTGGGGAGATGCGGGCGCCTACTCCTTCTATGCGACGAAGACGATCTCCACCGGGGAGGGCGGCATGCTGGTCTCCGGCCGCGAGGAGGTGCTCGAGCACGCTCGCGCCTTCCGGAACTACGGCAAGCCCGATCACCGCGTCGAGGGGCTCAACCAGAGGATGAGCGAGTTCACCGCCGCGATCGGCATC
>DATBFS010000105.1:0-13394 GCA_036558385.1 Solirubrobacterales bacterium
CGACCTTCCGGTGCTCGAGTACGACACGCGGGACCCCTCGCGCTCCACGATGCTGATCAAGCGCGTCTTCGACGTCGTCGTATCCGCGGCGGCGCTCGTCGTCCTCGCTCCATTCCTCCCGCTCGTGATGCTCGCGATCAAGCTCGACAGCCGCGGGCCGGTGTTCTTCACCCAGCTTCGGGCAGGCAAGGACGGGGTGCCCTTCCGGATGTACAAGTTCAGGACCATGATCCCGAACGCCGAGGAGGCGTTGCCCAACCTCGTCTCCTTCGAGGACCTCGACGAGCCGATGTTCAAGCTGCGCGCCGATCCCAGGGTGACGAGGGTGGGCCGAATGCTTCGCCGCTTCAGCCTCGACGAGCTGCCGCAGCTCGCCAATGTCTTCCTCGGCGACATGAGCATCGTCGGGCCGCGCCCCGAGCAGGTGGAGCTCGTGGAGCGCTACGGCCCGGAGCATCGCTTCCGGCTCGACGTGAAGCCGGGGATGACCGGGCCGATGCAGGTATACGGCCGGGGGGACCTCGACTTCACCGAGCGCCTCGCCGTCGAGTTCGACTACGTGGACAACCTCTCCCTGGCCCGCGACGTTCGCATCCTCTTCCAGACGATTCCGGTGGCCCTGCGGGGCAACGGCGCCTATTAGCGCAGCCTCAAGCCCGCGCAGCGCCGCGCCGGGCGTCTCGGCGCCCGAGCGCTGTCCCGCCTGCGGCGGCGAGCTCCGGCCGTGGCGCATGGCCACGGCGAGCGATCCCGAGCTCGCGGGCCGACGGGAGTACGCGCTCATGAAATGCGTCGATTGCGGCACCGCCCGGACCGTTCGGCCCGAGGACGTCGGCCCGCCCGCCCGCCTGTACGAGGGCGGGACCTACGCGGCCGCGCGACCCGGGCTCGACCGGCTGCTCGAGCCCCTGCGGGCGCTCGTGGAGCGCGACAAGCTGCGGTTCCTCCGCGGCGTCCCGGCCGGCTCGCGGGTTCTCGAGGTCGGCGCCGGGGACGGGAGCTTCGTCCTGCGGCTGGCCTCCGCCGGCCTACAGGCCCGGGGGATCGAGCCCTCTGAGGCCGCGGCGCAGGCGGCGGGTGAGCGTGGGGCTCCCGTGGAGCGCTCGACGGTGGAGGAGCTCGAGCTCGAGCCCGAGAGCCTCGACGCCGTGGTCGTGTGGCACGTGCTCGAGCACCTTCACGACCCTGCGGGCGCCGTCGCCCGCCTCGCCGGTTGGGTCCGACCAGGCGGCAGAGTGATCGTGGCGTGCCCCAACCTGGCCAGCCTTCAGGCCCGGCTCGGCGGCGACCGCTGGTTCCACCAGGACGTCCCCAGGCACGAGACGCACTTCACCGCCGCCGGGCTGGCCTCGCTGCTCGAGCGCTCCGGCCTCCGGCTCCAGCGGATCAGCCACCTGATCGTCGAGCAGAATCCGCTCGGGATGTGGCAGACGCTCCTCAACCGGGTCACCTCGCGGCGCGACGTGGCCTTTCGGGCGCTGAAGCGCGACCTGGACCGGGGGCCGGGCCTCGGCCGCGACCTCGCGGTCACCGCGCTGGCGGGGCCGTTGCTGGCGCCATTCGCCGTCGCCCTGGAGCTCGGCGCCGGCCTCGCCGGACGGGGAGGGAGCGTCGTCGCGGTCGCCCATCGCCGGGGAGAGGGGCGGTCCGGGTGAGCCTCGCGAGCGTGATCGTCCCCACCGCGGCGGGCGGGGACCGGGTGCTCACGTTGCTGGAGTCCCTTCAAGAGCGCCCGCCGGCGACCGAGGTCCTGGTGGTCGACAACGGCTCGGCAGATCCGGAGCTCGGGCGCCTCGCGGAGCGGTTCGACGGCGTGAGGGTGATCCGCCTCGAGCACAACGCGGGCTACTCGCGCGCGGTCAACATCGCTGCACGGGAGGCGGAGGGGGACGCCCTCGTGCTGATCAACGACGACTGCGTTTGCGAGCCGGGCTACGTGGGCTCGATCGTGGGCCGGCTCGACCCCGAGCACGGAGTGACGATGGCGGCGGGGGTGATGCGCGAGGCGGGCGATCCGTCGAGGATCGACACCGCGGGGATGCAGCTCGACCGGACGCTCCTCGTCTTCGACTACCTGAACGGCGAGCCGATGACGTGCCTCGAGCGGGGGGTGCCGGATCCGATCGGGCCCTCGGGCGCCGCGGCGGCGTTCGACCGCGAGGCCTTCGTGGCCGTCGGCGGCTTCGACGAGCGCCTCTTCGCCTATTGGGAGGACGTCGACCTGGTGCTGAGGTTGCGGCTCCGCGGCCAGCGTTGCGCGCTCGCCCCCGAGGCTCGGGGCACCCATGCCCACTCGGCGACCCTCGGCTCCGGCTCCACGCGCAAGAACTACCTGATGGGGTTCGGCCGCGGCTACGTGCTTCGCAAGTGGGGCGTCCTGCGAAGCCCCACCCGCCTCGCGCAGGCGATGGTGGTCGAGGGGGCCCTGTGCGTGGGCCAGGCCGTGATCGATCGAAGCGTGTCCGGGGTCGGTGGCCGGATGCGCGGACTTCGGGCCGCCCGCAACGAGTCTCCCTTTCCGGCCTCCGCGCTGATCGGACAGCCGGAGGCGGACGGGGTCGTCCGGACCCTCCGCAGACGAGCTCGGCGCCGCGCTCGAATTCGCGGCCTGCGTCCGAACGCGCGCTAGCCCGGCGGCGGCCCGACGGCCGACGCACCCAGCCACGCCCGGGCTCGCCCGGGCTCGCCGCTTCGGCGGAGCCGCCGGCGCTCTCGGATCAGGCTCGGAAGCCAGCCGAGCGCCTCGATCTTGCCGGACAGGGTCGAACGAAGGCGGCCGCCCCGGGCGGCGCGGGCAAGCGCCCCGGCCTCGACACCGGCGATCCTCGGGGTCGAGCGGAGGGGCATGAACTTGATTTGCGTGGCGAGGCGGTTGCGGGCGACCAGACGGGCGTTGTCGGCTTCGGGCCGCGCGAAGCCGGCGCTCCAGGCCGACCTGCCGACGTGCCACACGACGGCCGAGGGCTCGAGATCGAACCGCCAGCCGGCGGCCTGCGCGCGGACGTTCAGATCGACGTCCTCGCAGAAGGCGAAGTACCGCTCCTCGTAGCCACCGAGCTCGACCAGCATCTCGCGTCGCAGCAGGCACGCCGCGCCGCACACGCCGAAGATCTCACGACGCTCCACGGATGCGCCCCCTCGGCGAAGCCCCGCTCCTTCCTCGAGGCCTCGCCCGTCCCTCGTCAGGGCCTGGCCCATGCTGTACACGAGCGCCTCGGGATCGTCGGGGCTCCGCCGAGTCCCCCGTTCGAGCTGCAGGATCAGCGGCTGCACGCCGCCCAGGGCCGCGTCGGCTTGGAGCGCCGCGGCCAGGCGATCGAGGCATCCGGGCTCGAGCGTCGTGTCGGCGTTCAGGGCCATCACCAGCGGGGACCCGGTCCGCGCAATGCCGAGGTTCATCGCCTTCGCAAAGCCGAGGTTGGAGGGCAGGGCCACGTGGCGGACCCCCTCGTCCTCCAAGAACCCGAGGGTGCCGTCGGTGGACCCGTTGTCCACCACGAAGAGCTCCAGCTCGACGGCCGTCTGAGCGCGCACCGACTCCACGCAGGCGGTCAGGTCCTGGAGGCAGTTCCAGCTCGGGATCACCACGGCCACGGCCGGTGCGTTGCTCACGCCGGGAGCCTGACAGACCCTAGGATGTGCGCCGGGGTGTCCACGCACGAGGGAAAGCTCGCGCCGCCGCTGGGCGCCTCGCCGGCGGAGGGGAGCCGTGAAAGAGACGAGGCTCGCCCGTCTCGAACGTCGGCGCTCCTGCGGATCGCCGAGCATCCGCAGGCAGTGCTCTTCACGTCGGTCGCCGCCGCCGTCCTGTTCAACCTATGGGCGACGCGGGGTCAGACGCTCTTCTCGGACGAGTGGGGGCGCCTCCTGCTCACCGGCGACTCCCTCGACAGCCTCCTTCGCGGCTACAGCGGACACCTGGTGGTGCTCCACGCGGCGCTCTACAAGGGGATCTTCGCCGTCTTCGGCGCCGACGGCTACCTCCCGTTCAGGCTGATCGAGGCCTCGCTGATGGGGGTCTGCGGCCTCCTCTTCTACGCCCTGGCGCGCAGCCGCGCCGCGCCGTGGCCGTGCGTCGCGGCGACCCTGGTGCTCCTCTTCCTCGGCTCGGCGACCGAGGTCACGGCCACCCCGTACGGGATCGTCATCCTGTTGCCGATGGCCTTCGGCCTGGGGGCCCTGGTGTGCCTGCAACGGTTCCCGGACGTGGGCGATCCCCTGGCCTGCGTGCTACTCGTCGGCTCAGTCGCCTCGCAGAGCGTCGGCTTGGCGTTCGTGGCCGGCGCCGGAGTGATCCTTCTCTTACAGAGCGCTCGCCGCGCGCTCCTCCGAAGCTGGATCGTGCTGGTCCCCGGCCTGCTCTATGTCGCGTGGTACGCGTGGTCTCGGCTCACGACGTCGGCCCAATCCGCGGCGAACCCGATCCGCTTGCACAACCTGGCGGAGGTCCCGTCGACGATCGTGAGCGTGTGCGCCGCCGGGCTCTCCGCGGTGGGCGGGCTCTTCCACAGCCCCGGGCCGGGAGCCGACACCCTGACGGCCGGGTACCTGTTGCTTGGATTGTTGGTCGTCGCCGTCGCCTGGCGCGGGGGCACCGGAACTCGGCTCTCGCGGGAGATCTGGGTTCCGGTCGCGCTTGCGTTGGTCTTCTGGGCTCTGGTGGGCATGGCGGCCAGCCCAGCTCGCCCGCCCCAGTCGAGCCGCTACATCTACCCGAGCGCGGCCTTTCTCTTGCTCTTCATCCTGGAGCTCACGCGCGACGTCCGCCCGACGCCTCGAGTGATCGCGGCGACGTCCGTCGCCCTCGTCGTGTCCCTCGTCCCGAACATCGTGAACTACAAGGACCAGGCGGATCGGATCAGAGGCGCCGCCGGAGGCGAGCGGGCGGAGCTCGCCGCCCTCGAGCTCTTGCGCGGCGAGATTCCGGCGGCCTCCCTGCCGCCCCTGATCATCCAGGCCGGAATCCTCCACGTCGGCAACGGCTGGCCGCCGATCGCCCCCGAACGCTATTTCGAGGCGATTGACCGCTACGGCAGCCCGGCCCTCGACCAGTCGCAGCTCGCGACGGCGAGCGAGGCCCAGCGCCAGGCGGCCGACCGGGTGCTGCTCGACGCGGGCGATCTCTCAATCCGGCGCTTTCCCGCGGGGCGGGCATTGAGCGCCGGCACCTGCGGCACCGGCGCGGGGTCCGGTGTGCCGAACGCGTCTTACCCCGTGCCTCCCGAGGGGCTCCTGGTCCAGCCCCGGGGCTCGGCTTCCGCGGTCGCCGTGACGGCCCGGCGGTTTGCCGCCGCCCCCCAGCCGGTGCGTCTCCCGGCCGGCGCGGGCCCGCTGCTGTTGAAACCCGCGGCCGCTTCGGTTGAAAGGCCGTGGTTCGTGGTCGTCGGCGGCGCTCGAGTCTGTCGGACGCGGTGAACGCCCGGGTGCGGTCCCTCCTCGCCTGGGCCCAGGCGAGCACCTCGGCCCGCCGGCGGTCGCTGCTGGCGCTCGTCGCCCTGGCTCTGGCGGCGCCGTTCGTTGCCGGCACGGCGCTCGGAGTGGGCGCCGAGGACGGAGGATGGGGTCTGGCCGCGATCATCGCCTCGGTGCCGGTGGCCCTGGCGGTCGGGGCGTTCGCGGCTCGGGCGCTGATCGCCGCGGTGCAGTCGGTCCGGCGCACCCACAGCGCCCTGTGGATCGTCGACAAGCTGCTGCCCCTGGAGCTCGACGTCACCGAGCGCGTCCCCCGCCGCGTCAACATCATTCATCCCGCCGTCGACCTCAAGCACTTCTTCGGCAGCTTCATCGGGATCTTCAACCTGGCCCGGCGCCTCGGGGAGCGCGGCCATCGGGTGCGGCTGATCGCGCTCGAGGGGGCGGAGCTCCCCGCCGACTGGCGTGAGCAGCTCGCCCGATACGAGGGAATCGGCGACTCCGTGGAGTCGCTGGAGGTCGCCTTCGCGGCGGATCGAGCCCGCGCCGTCGAGGTCAATCCCGAGGACGCGCTGATCGCCACCCACTGGAGCGCGGCCCACGTGGCAGCCGCCGCCCTGCCGGACCTCCGAGCGGAGCGCTTCCTCTACCTGATCCAGGAGTACGACCCCTTTGCCTTCCCGATGGGCAGCGCCGCTGCACTGGCTCGTGGCAGCTACGACCTTCCGCACGTCGCGCTCTTCTCGACCGAGCTCCTGCGCGAGTGGTTCGCCGCCAACGCGGTGGGGGTGTTCGCGAACGGACGACAGGCCGGCGAGCGCGATTCGGCGAGCTTCGACAACGCGATCACCCCCGTGGGCCCGGTGAGCGCCCGGGAGCTCAACCATCCCGGCCCGCGGCGGCTGCTCTACTACGCCCGCCCCGAGGAGCACGCCGCCCGCAACATGTTCGAGGTGGGCATGATGGCCCTGGACCAGGCCGTCGCCTCGGGTCGGTTCGCGGGCTGGGAGCTCGCCGGCGTAGGGACTGTCGAGCTCGGCGGCGGCGCCATACCGCTGCCGCGATCAGGGGCGAGGCTCCGGCTCATCCCCCGCAGCGCGCAGCCGGACTACGCGAGCCTGCTCTCGTCGTGTGACGTGGGGATGGCCCTCGTGTACACGCCGCACCCCGGGCTCGTGGCGATCGAGATGGCGGCGGCCGGGATGTCCACGGTCACCAACACGTTCGAGAACAAGGACGCTGCCGCGATTCGCCGCATCTCCGCCAACCTGATCGCCGCCGATCCCTCCGTCGACGGCATCGCGGCGGCGTTGGCCGCCGCGGAGGAGCGCTCCGATTCCCTGGACGAGCGCGCCGAGGCTTCCCGCGTGGCCTGGCCCACGAGCTGGGAAGAGGCGCTGTCGGATGAATTGCTGGCGAGGATCGAGCGGCTGCTCGCGCTCGACCGCTGAGCCGCGTCAGACCTCGTACCCGAGCTCCACGAGCTTCGGGCCGATGACCCGCTCCATCGCCTCGCGCTCGTCCTCGCTCATGTTCTCGCGCCAAAGGCCGGGCCTCGCTGCACGTAGGGGCGTTCCCGAGCCCTTTCGACGCGCTGGGATCGCCTCGAACTCGTTGTCGGAAACCGCCGCTTCGAGCTCCTCGTCGGCCCAGTCGAAGCCGAGCCAGTCCACCAGCGGGCGGAGCGTCGCAAGCGTGTTGGCTCGCAGGTCCTCGTAGCGCACCTTCCAGCGCAGCTCGGGTGGATGGGCGTCGAACGCCCGTTCCACGGCGCTGGTGCGTTCGAGCCAGACCCGGGCCTCGGCGCCAGCGAACGCGAGCCGCTCCTCCGCTGTCTCCATCCTGCGCATGGTTCGATGGTCGAGCCAGCCCCCCGTCCTCATCCCGTCCATCAAGGAGTCGATCACGTCGCGGCCGTCGCGGACGAGGAAGATCAAGCGCGCTCGCGGCAGTAGCGACATCGTGAATCCCGCGCCGTAGGAGCCGTTCGGCTCCTTGACGATCACCGCCGGGTCCACGACCCCGAACTCGCGCTCGGCGGCCTCGACCTGGGCCGCGAGCCTGGTCAGGATCAGGCTTCGCAACATGGGTCGCCACACGTGCTCGTACTGCTCGGAGAAGAAGTAGTGGGGGTCGCCCTCGCGGGTCTGGTTCAGGGTGTGTGACGCCGGCGCTGTCGGGTTCGCGGGATCGAACCTGAGAGGGATGCGCGGCGTGAGGTGGTGGGGGAGATACGGCTCGTTGATCGCCACTGCCTGCCGGCGGACGGCGAGCATCGGATGGCGAAGGCGGCGGCGAAGCTCCCTCCGCCGTCGCCAGATGAGCCCCTCTGGCCTCCTGGTGGTGGGCTCCAACGGAAAGCACAGGAGCCGCATGAGCCAGCTGCTGCCACATCGCGGAGATCCGAAGATCCACGCGAGGCGGGACTCGAACGCCTCCTCGTCGAGCGCCTCCGGTTGCAACACCGCCGGCAGGTTAGTGCACCGCCTGCTGGGTCCCGGGGAGCGAACCGCGACTCAGACGTCGTAGCCCAGCTCGGCGAGCTTGGGCCCCATGACGTCCTCCATCGCCTTGCGCTCGTCAGGGCTCATGTTCTGCTTCCAGAGGCCGGGCGTGGCCGCCCGGTGCTGCGTCCCGGGGCCCTTTCGGGTGGGGGGGAGCGCCTCGAAGGCGTTCTCCGAGATCGCGACCTTGAGCTCGGCATCCGACCGGCGCACGCCCAGCCAGTCGACGAGCGGTCGAAGCGTGCCGAAGGTATCCGCCCTCAGGTCCTCGTAGCGCAGCCTCCAGCGCAGCTCGGGGGGATGCGCCTCGAACGCCCGTTCCACCGCAGAGGTGCGCTCGAGCCAAGCTCGCGCCTCGGAGCCCGCAAACGCGAGGCGGTCCTCGGCGGTCTCCATCGTGCGCATGGCGCGATGGTCGAGCCATCCGCCCGACCTCATCCCGTCCATCAAGGAGTCGATCACGTCGCGGCCGTCGCGGACGAGGAAGATCAAGCGTGCCCGTTCCAAGAGCGACATCGTGAGCTCCGCGCCGTAGGAGCCGTTCGGCTCCTTGACGATCACGACCGGGTCATCGACCCCGGCGTCGCGCTCGGCGCGCTCGACCTGGGCTGCGAGCCGGATGAGGATGAGCCGGCGTAGCGGAGGTCGCCACGCATACGCGTACTCCTCGGAGAAGAAGTAATGGGGGTCGCCCGATCGGCGTTCGTTCAGGGTCAGCGGGCCTTGTCCCGACGGGTTCGCCGGGTCGGGTCTCACGGGAATGCGCGGGAGCAGGTGGTGCGGGAGATAAGGCTCGTTGATCGCGACGGCCTCTCGGTGCAGGGCGAGCCAGGGATGGCGAAGGCGTCGGCGAAGCTCCCTTCGTCGGCCCTCGATCACGCCTGCGCGAGTGCTCGGCGTGGGCTCCAGTGGAAAGCAGAGCAGCCGCAGGAGCCAGGTGCTCCCGCAGCGCGGTGAGCCGAAGATCCACGCGAGCCGGGATTCGAAGGCCTCCTCGTCGAGCGCCTCCGGATCGAACTCGGATTCCCCCACCGTCCGCAGGTTAGTGCAGGAGGGCCTCCGAATAGACTGGCTCGGATCTCGTGAGGGGATCGACTCCATGGTCGGCGGTCGCGGCTTGACCGGACGCTCTTGGCGGCGCTTGCTGCCTTCGCTCGGCCGGCGCTGGCGGCCAGCCGCCGAGGCTCAACGGCTCACCTTCCTGCACCTCCCTCGTACCGGAGGGAGCGCGGTGGAGCGTCACCTTCAGTCGAGAGCCGGAGAACGAAGCGTGGCGCGTGTTCGCCTGCCGCCCGACTTCCTTGGACAGCTGGCAACGCTGCGTTCCACGCCGATCGTGGTCGGACATTTCTTCTACCCGATGACCAGGCTGCTGCCGGACCGCTCGATTGCGACGGTGGTGCGCGATCCGGTCGAACGGGCGATCTCGGTCTGGGAGTATCTGCACTGGCAGACGGACCATCACGATCATCAGCGGCTGGTCTCCCGAGACATTCGCACCATCGAGCAGTTCGCCGAGGACGACTTCTTGGCGGGTCATGTGCGCGACAACCAGACGAGGCTTCTGGGGGTCGAATACGACGTGGAGGCGATCGCCGACGCTCTCCAGGCTGGAGACCTCGAGCTCGCGGACGCCAACCGGCTCGCGGCGGAGTCCGAAAGCGTCCCCGCGGACGCGGCAATGCTGGAGCGTGCGAAGCAGCGGCTGAAGCGGATGGAGGTGGTGGGGATCACGGAGGAGCTAGCGGAGTTCGTGCGCCGGCTGGAGCTGGCACTCGGCTTGCCGCCTGGAAGCCCGGTCGAAACCGACAACGCGACCCCGGCCGCCACGGTCGCGCGGCGGCCGCAGGCATACGACGAGTCCACCCGCCGCCGGCTGATCGAGCTCAACCCGTTCGACGCCGAGCTCCACGCCTTCGCACGCGAGCTCCGCGTGGGCGAGGCCATGCGGGCGGAGGGCGCGAAAGACGCGTAGCGACGGCGGAAGGGCGAGCCCTCACCTATCCTCTGGCCGTCGTGTCAGCGATGAAGCTCTCGGTGGTGATCCCGGCGCGCAACGAGGTCGGCGGCATCGGCACGACCCTGAAGGCCACGGTGCGGGCGCTCGAACGCGAGGGGATCGACTACGAGATCCTGGTCGTCGACGACTCGAGCACGGACGGAACCGGAGCCGCGGTCGCGGAGGTTGCGGCCGAGAACGAGCGAATTCACTCTCTGCGCTCCCACTACAGCCAGGGTTTCGGCTTGGCGATCCGGGCCGGGCTGGAGCGCTTTTCGGGCGACGCCGTGGCGATCATGATGGCCGACGGCTCCGATGACCCGGAGGACCTGGTCCGCTACCACCACCTGCTGGAGGACGGTTACGACTGTGCCTTCGGGTCGCGGTTCGTCCACGGGGCGGAGGTGAGCGGCTATCCGGGATTCAAGATGGTGCTGAACCGGATCGTCAACTGGGCGATCCGAGTTCTGTTCAGGCACGGCTACAACGACACCACCAACGCCTTCAAGGCGTATCGGCGGGAGGTGATCGAGACCGTCGAGCCCCTGCTGTCCAACCACTTCAACCTCACCGTCGAGATCCCGCTCAAGGCCATCGTCCGAGGGCACAGCTATGGGATCGTCCCGGTGGCCTGGCGCGGGAGGGTTTCCGGGCGCTCCAAGCTGGCCCTTCAGGAGATGGGCAGCCGCTACCTGTTCATCATCCTGATCGTGTTTCTCGAGCACCACCTCACCCGCGGCGACTACAGGCGGACGGGGTTCGCCGAGCAGCCCCGGCGCGGCGAGCTTCGAAGCCGGGCCGCGCGAAAGGCGGCCGCGCGCGACGGCGCGGGCGAGGACGCAACCCCGGATACGACGGTCGCCGACCGCTGACCTCCCGCTTCGCCTCTAGGGAGCCGTCGGCGCCTTGGGGCCGCCGTTCAGCTTCAGCGCGCTCTGGAGCTCATCCGCCGCCACCCGTTGGAGGTCCTCTGGGGCGCTCCGAAGCTCGCTCTGGGAATAGGCCGGGGTACCGTAGGCATCGTTCACGGTGTAGTAGGCAGCCAGCGCCGCGGCGGACATCGGGGCGGGGATGCCGATGGAGAACGCAAGCTGCAGGTTCGCCGCCTCCCAGTCGGGGTCGGTCGGGACTACAGATGCGGAGCGTGAGCGAGCGAGCTCCGCGCCCGCCAGTTTGGCCCTGAGCAACGATCCGTCCTCGCCGTACCCGTTCGCGCGATCTATCAGGAGCCTGACGTTTGAGATCAGGCTGACTGCGAAGATCGCCAACGCCGCGGTCAGGATGGCGCGCCGCATCGCGCTGCTGAACTTGATGTCGGCGATCGCCTCCGCGCCCACGAGGAAGAGGAGGAACGTGTTCGGGTAGAGGTAACGCGATGCGTCGGGCTGACGGATGTTCGCGAGGAACCCGCCGGGGGCGAGACCGGGCGCTACGAGGGCCGCTGCCAGCGCTGCAAGAGCGACCCACATCGTTGCCGAGGCGGGGCGGTAGATCAGCCTTGCCACGATCGCAATGACGAAGGCGATCGTCAGCGCCACGGAGAGCGGATTGATGAAGTCAGCGTCGCTCGTCCAGGGAGCCCGAAAGAGGCCGGCCGCGGCGCCGCAGGTGGCCACGAAGGAGTTCGCGGCGAACGAGAGCACCTCGCCAATCGACGGGTTGGTGCTGCCGGGAAAAGATCCATGGAGCGTGACCCACCAGAGCGCAAACAGGGCTATGGGCGGTACCACCACCCACCAGCGACGCAGGCGTTCTCCCGCGGGACGGAGCGCGAGCGACGTGAGGGCGGCAGCGGCGAACGCCAGCCCGAGCGGGTGTGAACCGAGGGCGATGAACAGCAAGAGGCACGCCACTACGTCACCGCGAAGGTCGCGCCGCTCGAGCGCGATCAGCATCCCGAGGCCAGCCGTCAGCGCGACCTGGCCCGGCATGCGCGTGGGCACGGCGACCACCTCCGAGCCCGAGCCGAAGAAGAGCAGGAGGATCGCCATGGGAAGCGCCGTCAAGGCGCCCACTCGCCGGCGGACCAGCTCGAAGAAGATCGCGACGGCGGCCAGCAGAAGTCCGAGGCCCACGATTCGGTAGGGCAGGTAGGAGCCAAGGCCGAAGACCTTGAGGAGCCCCGTGTAGATCAACATCGGAAATGCGATCAGATAGCTTCCGTAGGGCGGGTCGAACACGGCCGGAAGCAGGGGTTGGCGGGCGAGGCGAAAGGCGTAGCTCCATTCGTCGCCCTGAAAGGCCGCATGACGGGCCTCGACCCCGATCAGTGCGACCGACGCCACCATGGCGACGCCGAGCACAACCCACGCCGCTTGATCGCTAGTGAGCCTCTGCCGCCATCCGGTCGCGACCGTAGTCAACTCTCGGGGATCGGTGTCCATGCTGGGCACGCGGCGGATCAGCTTATGCGCTGTGTACCCTCGGCGCCCGGATGAGTACCTCGACGAGCACGACGAGGGAGTCCCCGCATGGCGCGCTGCTCGCACCCAGCGATCGTGACGGCGACCGCGCCGCTGCCGCCCCTCCCGCGATCGTCGTCGAGGACGTGTGCAAGACGTTCCGCATCCCCGTCCACAAGCGCACCACGCTCAAGGAGCGCGCCCTTCACCCGTTCGCGCGGATTCCGACCCGCGAGCTGACGGCGGCGCAGAATGTCTCATTCTCCGTCCAGAAGGGCGAGTTCTTCGGCATCGTCGGGCGAAACGGAAGTGGCAAGAGCACCCTCTTGAAGCTGCTCACCGGGATCTATCGGGCCGACAGCGGGGACGTACGAATCGAGGGACGGGTGTCACCGCTGATCGAGCTCGGGGTTGGGTTCAACAGCGCGATGGCCGCCCGCGACAACGTCCTGGTCAACGGCACCCTGCTCGGCCTCTCGCGATCGCAGGCATTGGGCCGCTTCGACGAGATCATCGAGTTCGCGGGCCTGGAGCAGTTTCAGGACCTGCCGCTCAAGAACTACTCCTCCGGCATGCTCATGCGCCTCGCCTTCTCGATCTCCATCCACGTGGACGGCGACGTCCTGCTGCTCGATGAGGTGCTCGCGGTCGGCGACAGCGGATTCCAGGACAAGTGCAACGAGGCCTTTCGGCGGCTGAAGAAGGATGGCAAGACGATCGTCCTCGTCACCCATGCGATGGACGCCGTGCGCCGGTTCTGCGACCGGGCGATGCTGATGGAGGAGGGTCGCGTCGTGGAGATCGGCGACCCCGAGGACGTCGCCGAGCTCTACCTGGATACCGCCGCGACCGAGCCGGGCTTGGGGCCCAAGGACACGGAAAGCGAGCGGCACGGAGACGGTTCGGCGGAGATCACCACCGTCTGGGTGGAGGGTGAGGACGGCGAGCCGAACAGGGTGTTCAAACAGGGCGGGCAGCTCACGATCTGCGCCGAGGTCGAGTTCAAGCAGGCCATGGAGGAGCCGAAGTTCGCGTTCGTGATCAGGGCGGAGGACGGCCGCAACGTCTTCAGCAAGG
>DATBFS010000106.1:0-2657 GCA_036558385.1 Solirubrobacterales bacterium
CTCTTTCAGCGCGAGCCCGACAGCTAACCCCGCAGGCGCGAGAAAGAGAGGTAGTCCATGTCGAACCGTCTGCTGAATCTCCTCGATCCGGAGGACCTCAACCGGTCGACTCGCACCGCGGGTTGGATCGCGGGTGAGCTCGTGGGGGTGATGGTCGCCGCGGCCGTGGTGCTGTTCCTGCTGATCGGCCTACACGTCGGCTGAGCACCCTCCGAAGTCGAGGTGAGTTGGATCAGCTGAAGTATCGGTCCGCGTCGGCGGGCCTCCACCGGTTGAGCATCACGTTGAAGGGGATCGCCCCGAACCACAGGATCACGGCCAAGGTGGTGCTGGCAAATGCCACCGGGACCGAGAGGAGGAAGAACGCGACGGGCGAAAGCGAGCCCGTGATGCCCCATCGATAGACGTCCTCGGGCATCGTTTCCACGAGGAGGGCGTGGTGCTCGGCGCGGCTGTAGAGGACCACCTCCATGCCGCTGACGATCGCCACCATGACCGCGTAGAGCGCCACCGAGAGCGGGTTCTCGAAAAAGGTGCCCAGGAGCGCGGTCGGAAATGGCAGAAACGCGATGAAGGCGAGATAGACGAGGTTGAGCCCGACGAACCCGACGTCCATCCTCGCCAGCCTCGCGATGAACTGATGGTGGGCCACCCAGTAACGGCCGATCACCGCGAAGCTGATGAAGAAGCTCACGAAGTTCGGCACCAGGTCGTTCAGCCTGCTTGCAAGCTCGTGAACGCTGCTCTCGTCCTTCAGGTCCGGAACTCCGATCCCCACCACCAGCAGGGTCATCGCGATCGCGAAGACCCCATCGCTGAACGCGATCACTCGCGAGAACTCATCGCTCCCGCGCTCGTAGCGACTCGGGACGGCCTGGGGGCGGGCGTCGGCCACTTCGCCGGAGGCTAGAGGGCACCCAAGCCGGAATCGCGAGGGACGAGGGTGGGAGGCATAGCCTTCCGCAGATGAGCGACGCGAGCGGTGGCCCCGCCCCGAATCCGGACGATCCGGGCCTGCTCGGCCCCTCCGAGGTCTCGCTGCTCATCGACCTCTACGAGCTGACCATGTCGGCCAGCTACCTCGAGCGTGGGATGAACGGCCCGGCCGTCTTCGAGCTGTTCGCGCGCCGGCTGCCGCCCAACCGCGACTGGCTGTTGGCCGCCGGCCTCGGGCCCACGCTTCAGCTCGTCCACGCGTTGCGCTTCAGCCAGGCCGAGGTCGACTATCTGCGCTCGCTGGACCTGTTCGCGGAGAGCTTCCTCGACTACCTGCGCGGCTTTCGGTTCTCGGGTGACGTCGACGCGATCCCCGAGGGAACGGTGTGCTTCGCGAACGAGCCGCTGGTGCGGGTCACCGCCCCGCTGATCGAGGCGCAGCTGCTCGAGACGCTGCTCCTGAACCAGATCAACTTCCAGACCATGGTCGCCACCAAGGCGGCCCGCGTGGTGCTGGCGGCGGGTGACGGCGAGCCGGGCGCCGGCGAGAGCGTGGTCGACTTCTCCCCGCGGCGCGACCACGGAACGGACGCCGCGATGAAGGTGGCCCGCTCGGCGGCCGTGGCGGGCTGCGGCGGGACCTCCAACGTGGCCGCCGCGATGCGCTACGGCCTGCGGCCGGTCGGGACCATGGCCCATTCCTACGTGCTGTCGTTCGAGTCCGAGGAGGCAGCGTTTCGCTCGTTCATGGAGTACTTCCCGGGCGGGAGCGTGATCCTGGTGGACACCTACGACACGCTCGAGGGGGTGCGCCGGGCGGTCACCGCGGCTCGCGCGACGAACGTCCGGCTGGCCGGCGTCCGGCTCGACTCGGGGGATCTGCTCGAGCTGTCCCGCCAGGCCCGACAGATCCTCGACGAGGCCGGGATGTCCGACGCCGAGATCGCGGCCAGCGGGGACCTGGCGGAGGACCGGATCGCCGAACTCGTCGCCGCCAAGGCCCCTATCGACCTGTGGGGCGTCGGCACGGACCTCGGCACGAGCCGCGACTCCCCGGTCGTCAACGGCGTCTACAAGCTGGTGGCTCGAAGCGAGGGCGGCCACTGGCAGGGCGTCTGGAAGCGCTCGGCCGACAAGTCCACCGTGCCCTGGCCCAAGCAGGTCTTCCGACGCTACGGTGCTGAGGGGCCGATGGAGGAGGACGTGATCGGCGCCGTGGACGAGGAGCTCGACGGCGAGCCACTGCTGGTGGCGGCGATGCGCGGCGGCGAGGTGGCCCGACGCGAGTCCCTGGAGGAGATTCGCGGGCGCGCGACGGCCCAACTCGCGGCGCTTCCGGAGCGCTTGCGCCGTTCCCGGGCCAGCGCCGCGGTCGAGCCTTATCGGGTGAGCTACTCGGATCGGTTGCGCGACGCCGTCGGCGACTAGCGGCGCGCGGCGAAGAAGGACTCCAGGAGCGCCGCGGACTCCTCGGCCAGAAGGCCTGCGTCCACCCGCGGCCGATGGTTCAGGCGGCGCTCACCCAGGACGTCCAGAACGCTTCCCGCAGCGCCCGCCTTCGGGTCCGCCGCGCCGTAGACGACGCGAGGGATTCGCGCCAGCACGATCGCCCCCGCGCACATCGCGCAGGGCTCGAGCGTCACGTAAAGGACGGAGTCGGGGATTCGCCAGCCGCCGAGGATGCGAGCCGCCTCGCGCATTGCGAGGAGCTCCGCGTGGGC
>DATBFS010000107.1:0-2781 GCA_036558385.1 Solirubrobacterales bacterium
GCCGGCCGCCCGCAGCGCCGCCAGCGATGCCGGCGGGGCGCTCCAGCCGTCGAGGACCTCGTCGGCGGTCCGGGCCCGGCCTCGGCGGATGAGGCGCTCGACCCAGTCCGCGATCCCCTGCGCCTTGGCGCCGGGCTGGGCCCGCAAGAAGTCGAGCAGATCTCCGGCGGGCGCGCTCTGGAGCGCGCACCGAGCCAGCGCCAGCGTGCCGCGCCCGACCGCAGTTCGCGACAGGGGGATCGCCGCCTCCACCGCCACCGGGACGCCGAATCCCGCGAGGACCTGCCGATAGAGGGGCCCGCGCCGATCCGGGTGTCGCGTGACGATCACGATCTCGTCCGGCTTCACCCCGTCGGCCAAGAGGCGCGCGATCTCCCCGCCGATGGCCTCCACCTCGCCCCGCTCGCCGCCGCACTCGAGGAGCGCCAAGCCGCCGTCCGGCTCGATGCGCGCCCCGCCCACCTCGAACAGGTGCTGGTCGAGCTCGCGCAGCGTCGCGCTGGGCGTGTATCCGGGGTCGAACCGGAGCTTTTCGACCTCCACCGCGCCCAGCTCGGAGCGAAGCCGGGCCAGCAGCCCCGCCCTCGCGGCGAGCGCCTCGGTGTCCGCGTAGTTCACCGCGACGGTGACCTGGCAGGCGCCGGAGAGGGCGGCGAGCAGGTCGAACTGCTCCTCGGTGAGGTCGTCGAAGCCGTAGACCAGCACGGGCCGTCGGCCCCAGGCGTCGGGTCGCGCGCGAAGGCTCGCGGCGACCTTCCGGGTCGCCGAGTGGGAGTCGTCACGGCCGGCCTCCTCCCGGCGCTCGACGTAGGCCGCGTACAGCGCGGCGAGCTCCGACTCGTGCCCGCCGTCGTCGATCTCGGCGGCCGCGCGGGCGAGCTCCTCCGGGCCGATCAACGCGGCCTGGAGCTCCGCGATGAGCCGCTCGAGAGCAGGGGCGAACCCCTGATGGGCCGCGGCGCCCCTCAAGGCGCGCAGGCCGGGATGGCGCGTCGAGGCCCTCACCAGTGCCAGGCGCTCGGCATCCGCCAGAGGCTTCCGAAGGTTCGCTTCCGTGGTCGTCGCGACCTCGTCCGTCAATCGCCGGAAGGTGCAGATCGTCGCCCCCAGGACCGCGCGGCCCTGCCCCGAAAGCTCACGTTCGAACCACGCGACGTCGTCTCCCGTGGGCACCACGAGCACGGGATCGGCGTCCAGCGATTCCTCCAGGCGGCAGCGAATCGCGTTCGCGCGGCCCGAGTTCGGGGGTCCCACGATCAGCGAAATGGGCATCGCTTTCAGCATAGGTCGAGCCACGGCGCCCCTGCCCGTCGTTCCGTCGGACGCCCGGTCTATCTTCGCCGGGCCATGTCGCTGTGCTTCATCGACCCGGGAGACGCGATTCGCGCGATAGCCGACTCGGTCGGTCGCGAGGCGCGGCGGCAGCTGCTCGGCGAGGCGGTGCGGGCGTGGGTCGACGAGATCCCCGACGACGAGCTCGAGGCGCACTACGCCCGAGCGATCGCGGAGCTCGACGAGCATGACATCTCGATGCTCGCCGCCTGGCACGCCTCCATGGACGTTGGCCATCCGGTGCCGAACCGCGACTTCCTGATGGGCGCGTTCACGTCCCTCGGCCAGCATCGGCGCGAGGCGCTGAAGCTGGCGGCCGGCTTCCGTGGCGAGGAGGCGGTCGATCGCGGCGTCACCGAGGAGCGCGCGCTCGAGACGGTGCTCGAATGGCTCTCGCCGCCGCGGCTGATGGAGCTCGCCGTCGAGGCGGTCGAGCTCTACGTCTGGGACCGCGCGGGCTCAGACAACTAGACCGCGGCCGCAGGCGGCTCCGCGGAGCCGCGCCTCCACCGGTCAAGCCCCCTCCGAAGCTCGACGGTGGCGATGAGCAAGACGGTGCCCGGGGCGGCGAAGATGATCGTCCAGATCGCGTAGAAGAACGCGAGTGTGTCCTCCGTGCACGGACAGGCCACTTCGTAGCCGAGCCGCCCCAATACCACCGTCAGGAGGGCGGGCAGGACCACCACCCACCAGCGGGGCACCAGCAGCCCCAGCAGGACCGTGGGCGGGTAGAGGAGGAGCAGATAACCGCTCCCATCGAGACGCCCGCTGGACGCGATCACGCAGAACGCGAGCGAATAGCCGGCCCAGACCGCGATCGCCGTCGCTTTGGCCAGCGGGTTGCCCACGCGATCACCAACCCCATCTCGTGGCGATCGTTTCAAACGAGACGTAGGGCGAAAGGTGGTGTCGCACCTTCGTGGTCGTATTGACCACGAACGTTCGCCACCCCTTGGCGCGGCGCTGGCGGCGTCAGCCCAGCGCCGCCTCGACCTCCGGGATCGCCTGGTCGGTGGAGCGGAAGTGGATGCCGGTCATGCCGAGCTCGCGGGCCGCCTCGACGTTCACCTCCACGTCGTCGACGAACAGACACTCCGCCGCGCCGATGCCGTCGCCGATCCGCTCGACGGCCAGCTCGTAGATCTCCGGCTCTGGCTTTCGCATGCCGACGAATGCCGAGTCGACGATCACCTCGAAGATCTCGTCGACCGGGAGCATCCCGCGCCATAGCGGCTCCCATTCGCGCACGTTGTTGGTGAGGAGCGCCATGCGAAGCCCGCGATCGCGGAGCCCGCGCATCAGCTCGATCATCGGCTCGTTGGGGTCGAGCGCCTCGAAGTAGATCTCCTTGAACCCATGCATCTCCGGGCGGTGGCCCAGCTCCGTCTCCAGCTCGTCGCGGAGCTTCTCCAAGAAGTCCGCCTCGGTGATCCGGCCCCGCTCGAGCTC
>DATBFS010000108.1:0-10081 GCA_036558385.1 Solirubrobacterales bacterium
GCCGCTACCAGGGTCACGGCCTCGCCCTCCAGGACCTGGTCCAGGAGGCCATGCTCGGCCTGATTCGCGCCGCTGAGAAGTTCGATTGGCGGCGCGGCTACAAGTTCTCGACCTATGCGGTGCTGTGGATCAAGCAGGCGATCCAGCGCGGGCTCGACAACACCGGGCGACCGGTTCGGATCCCGGCTCACGTGGCGCAGCGCGAGCGGACGGTCAACCGGACCGAGGCCGAGCTGAGCGTGCTCCTGAACCGGGACCCCACCGACGAGGAGGTCGCGGAACGGGCTGAGCTGCCCCTCGACGAGGTCAAGGCGATCCGGGACCTGACCCGGGTCACGACGAGCCTCGACGCCCCGGTCGGCGACGGAGACACGAGCCTCGGCGAGCTGCGCACCGACAGCGTCGCCAGCGTCGAGGACGAGATTCTCGAGCGACAGCAGGAGAACGCCGTCGGGGCCGCGCTCGCGACCCTGCCCGAGGACGAGCGCAAGGTGATCGAGCTTCGCTTCGGGACCGGCGCCGAGCCGGAGACCTCGCTGCGCGAGGTCGCACGTCGGCTGGGGCTGACTCAGGAGCGCACTCGCAAGCTCGAGGCGGAGGCTCTTCGGCGGCTCGCGGCCGATGACTCGCTGGCCGCCTGGCGCGACGCCGCCTGAGCCCGCGGCGCGGCCGGGCGGCTGTACCCGCCTGCCGACGTAGCATCCGCGCGTGCCCTTTCACGTCGAGATCCGGCGATCGCTGCGTCGCGCCTGGGCTTTCAACTTGACCGAGGCCCGGTTGCGAGCGACGATCCTCCAGCCCTGGCGTCGCGGCCAGCCCGTGGTGTTGGGCGACCAGGAGTGGGATCCGCAGGACAGCACGCTGCGGATCCTCGAGGGAGCGGAGCTCGCGGGCCCCGAGCTCGCCCACGGCCAGGGCTGGAATCACGCCGAGCGCTCCTCGAAGGACGTGACCCGTGAGGCCTTCGATCGGGCCGCGAGGGAAGCGACGAGCGTCGCGGTCCTCGCGGAGACGGACGAAGCGCGGGCCGCGGTCTCCCGACACCTCGAAGAGCTCGGTGTGCGAGTCGCCGACTGGGCAGCGGTGCGGGCGGGGGTCCTCGGCGCGGCGCCGGCCGCCGGCCCACGCCCCGTTGACACCGGCGAGATCGTCGCCGTGGTGCTCGTCGTCGAGCGCTCCGAGCCGGCGCCCGACTGGCTGTTCGATGCGGGGCTCGCGCTCGGCGCGTTGGGCGGACGGGTCGTCGTCGCGCAATTCGGGGATGAGGCTCCTCCGCCGGCGCTGAGGGACCTCGGGCCAGTCCGCGTGGACCTCGCGGACCCGGTCTCGCTCAAGGCCCTCGTCGACCGGCTCAGACACGCGACGGCCTGAGCGGCCCCACCCCTGCCCGACTCCTCCCCCTGGGCGGCCGGGCCGCGCCGTTGCGCGCGATCCCTGTGACTGCCTCTCAGGCCCCGGAGAGGGCGGGCTCGGTGAAGAGGACCGGCGTCGAGCGAGAAACCGCGAGGACCGGGCTGGTCGAGGTCTCGATCGCGTACTCGGCGACGGCGCTCAGATCCAAGCGTCCATCGGGGGTGCCCTCCCGGGACCCGACCACGAGCAGGTCGACCCGCTCGGCGTCCACATCGCCGATCTTGGCGCCGAGGGCGTCCGCCAACGTCCGGGCGGTCTCCTCGGCGGCATCATCGCCGTCCCCGATGGCGCCGATCCTCGCGACGCGAACCGAGGCGTGGGAGCGGAGGTCCGCCGGCGCGATCGCCACCGCGGTCGGGCCGCCGTTCATCAGGCGCTGCGCGGAGGTGCCCGGGGCCACCGAGCCCGCCGCGGTCCGGTACTCGGACCCGAAGACGACCACGTCCGCACGCTCGCGCTCGGCCAGCTCGATGAGGCCTTCGCCGGTCGAGGCGTGGACGACGACGTGGCGCGGCGTGTCGGGCGCGCCAATCGCCTCCGCACCGTGGGCGAGAAGCTCCTCGGCCTGCCGTTGCTCCAGGCTCTCGCGGTCCCGGGCGTCGGCCTGCTGGTGGCGGACGTAGGCGAGGGAGAGCTCGGCGCCGGACACCGCCAGCAGCCGCCCGAGGGCTAGGGCGTCGCGGTCGTTGTCCGTGTCGTCGTAGGAAACGATGATTCTGGGAGTCATTCGTCGGCACTCTCCTGTGGTTGGTTTCGCTTCCGAGGCTTTCGGCGCGATCCTCCCAGACCCCTTCTATCAGCACAAACACTATTGATAATTCAGTAAATTAGCTACGCTAATGCTGAACGTGCAGCGGCTCAAGGTGCTCCGCGAGGTCGCGGCGCAGGGCTCTTTCTCGGCCGCGGCCTCCGCCCTCTCCTACACGCAGTCCGCGGTCTCGCAGGCCGTCGCGAGGCTCGAGGCCGAGGCCGGCGTGACGCTGATCGAGCGCGATCGTCGGGGGGTGCGCCCGACCGCCGCCGGCGCCGCGCTGGTCGAACATGCGGATGGGATCCTCGCCCGCCTCGACGCGGCGGAGGCCGAGGTGGCCGCGATCGCCGGCGTGCGCGGCGGACGGTTGCGCATCGCGTCCTTCCCGACCGCGGGCGCCACCCTGATGCCGCTCGCGATCGCGACCTTCCGCGCCTCACATCCCGACGTCGAGCTGCATCTGGCGGAGGGCGAGCCCGAGGAGATCGTGCCCCGTCTGCGCGCGGGTGAGTTCGACCTGGTGCTGGTCTACGAGTTCCGGGGCGTGAGCGAGAAGCTCGGGGCGGGGATGCGGCGCTTCGAGCTCCTGGACGATCCCGTCCGCGTCGCACTGCCCGTCGGGCACGAGCTCGCAGAGCGGGACAGCGTGCGGCTCACGGACCTTCGGAGCGAATCCTGGGTGCAGACCTCGGCGGCGACGCCCTACGCCCGCTACGTCGTCAGGTCCTGCCACGCGGCTGGATTCGAGCCGCGGGTCTCGTTCGAGAGCGACGATTTCCAGACCGTGCAGGGACTGGTCGCGGCGGGAGTCGGCGTGGCCCTGATCCCCCAGCTCGCGCTGTCGACGCTCCGGGAGGACATCGTCATCCGTGGGCTTGATCCGCAGGGTCCGATCCGAAGGGTGCTGGCCGCCACGCCGCGGGGGACCGCGGTGATGCCCGCCGTGGCGACGATGGTGGACGTGCTGAGGACGGCGGCGAGCCGCTACGAGGAATCGGCCGCCTGACCCTCCGCGGTCGGGTCGAGCCCGCGACACGGCGACCGCCCGCGCCTGGGCGCGGGCGGTCGCCTGCGCAATGGATCGGTCGCGCTACGCCGCGCCCTCGGCGGGCGCCGGCGGAGGTGTCGGCGTCGCCGCGGGGATCCCTGACGGGAAGCCGAGGGAGGGGACGTCGGAGGGATAGACCTCGTGGCCATGGACCGCCACGTCGCCCTCCTCCATGTCCTTCTCGTCCATCCGCAGCGGGACCACCAGGCCCACGAGGCGCAGCACGATGTAGGTGCCGACCACGCAGAACGCGATCACCCAGGCGGCGGTCAGCGCCTGCCACTTGAGCAGCTCGAACCCGCCGCCGGAGATCAACCCGTTCGCCGAGACGCCGAAGGCGCTGGCCATCGCCGAGTTGGCGAAGATCCCGGTCAACAGGCCGCCGGAGACGCCCGCGAACCCGTGCGTGTACACGACGCCGAGGGTGTCGTCGACGTTTCGGAATGGGGCCATCCGGCTGAGGTAGTTGAGCGCCAGATAGACGATCGCGCTGGCGATCGCGCCAATCGCGATCGCCCCCCAGCCGTTGACGAACCCGGCGGCGGGCGTGATCGCGACGAGCCCGGTGATCATCCCGTTGACCGATCCGATCAGGCTCGGCTTGCGCCCGGTCGCATAGTCCAGCCCGACCCATGAGAGGAACGCCACCGCCGTGCAGAGGTTCGTGTTGAGGACCGCGGCCGAGGCGTCGGCGTTCGCCAGGTACGGATCGCCGCCGTTGAAACCGTTCCATCCCAGCCACAGCAGGCCCGCGCCCACCGCCACCATCGCCAGGTTGTTGGGGGCGTCGACTTCGCGGTCGCGCTGCAGGCGGGGCCCCACGACGCCCGCGGCGACGAACCCCGAGACCCCGGCCGCCAGATGGATCACGTAGCCGCCCGAGAAGTCGAGCGCGCCCTGCTGGGCGAAGTAGCCGCCGCCCCAGATCATGAACGCGTTGACCGTGTAGATCAGGCTCGACCAGATCAGCACGAACGGGATCCACGCCTTGAAGTTGATCCGGCCCAGGACCGAGCCGAGCATGAGGATCGGCGTGATCGCCGCGAAGACGAACTGGAAGTAGACCAGCGTGGACTGCGGGAACGCGAGCTTGCCCACGTCGCCGAGCAGGGGGATCGTCCCCTGCCCGAGTAGCGAGGAGCTGTCCAGGACCGGCCCGGGCCTCCCCAGGAAGTTCCCGAAGAAGCTGCCGCCGTCGGCGCCGAAGATGTGGATCGGCGATCCGAAGCCCATCTTGAACCCGTAGAGCACCCAGGCGATCAGGACGATCGCGAACGCGACGAACGCCATCATCATCGAGTTCACCGACCACCGCTTCTGCATGATGCCGCCGTACAGCACGACTAGGCCGGGGACGCTCATCAACCCGACGAACGTCGCGGCGGTCATCTGCCAGGCATTGTCACCGGGACTCAACCAGTCCATTGACGACTCTTCCTTTCTGATCGACGCAGGCCCGTCACGAGGCCGCTGGCACACGGACGGGCCTGCCCAAATGGCTTTGCCGACGCCAAGGATGCCCGCCGCTGCGAGGGGTGCCTAGAGACGGATGTACAAAGATCGGCGGGATCGCTTGGCCCGCGTGTCGAATCCCCGGGCGTCGACCGCGGCCCGGGTGGGCGAGGCCCCCGCGTCGGCCCCAAAGGCGCCGCTAATCTGGCCGGCATGCCCCTGGAGGGACACTGGGAGCGCACCAGGAGTCCGCTGCGCCAGCTCAGCGAGCGCGAGCGCATCGTGGCGATCGCCACCATCCTCGCCACCGCGCTGGCCGTGGTGGTCCTGGTCGTTGCGACCGCCGGCAAGTCCCGGCCCGCGCCGGGCCCAGGCTGCATCCGCGCGACGATCGCGCACGTCATGGGCGCGGAGGAGCTGAACGCCTGCGGCGAGCGCGCCGAGCGGATCTGCACGCGAAACGCGAGCCTCCAGGACCCGAACGCGCTCGCGATCCAGGAGGCCTGCCGCAAGGCCGGCTACCTGTAGCGCCTGGGTCCGAGCCGGCCTCTAGCCTTGCGCCGCGATGGGCTCCGTGGAGCGGGCGTCGAGGCGGCTCTTCGCGAGCATGGCCGTCCTGGCAGTGCTCGCCGCGGGCGCCGCCGCCAGCTCGGGCGGATCGACGTCGCCGGCGCCACCGCCCCGGGTCGAGGCACTGTTCGAGCTGCGCCACCCACAGGGCCTCGCACGACTCGTCCGCGAGGTCTCGAACCCTCGCTCCCCGCGCTACCGGCACTACCCGGGTGTGAGCAGGGTCATTCGGCGCTTCGGCGCGTCGCCATCCACGCAACGTCGCGTCTTGCGCTGGCTCTCGGCCCGGGGACTCCACGCACGTATCGGCCCAACGAAGACGTACGCGCTCGCGCGGATGTCGCCCGCTCGCGCCAAGCGCCTGCTCGGACAAGGCTCGCGCGACCCGCGGGCGAGCCGGACCCGCCACGGCGCCCGGCCCGTTGGATATCCCGTCCGTGTCCCGCCCCAGCTGCGCCGCCTGGTCAGCGGCGTCAGCGTGTTGAGCACCGCGCCCGGAGCGGTACGCGAGGGAGCGTCCAGCGCGGCGGCCACGATCCCCCCCTTGCCGCCCGCGCACGGATCTGCGCGCGACCGGACTGGCACGCCGTCGGGATGCGCAGAGGGCCAAGCGGCCGGCTTCGCGGCCCCGGACTCCTCGTTTACGCCGAATCAGTACCTGACCGCATATGGGCATGCGAGGCTCCACTCGCGGGGCCTGCGCGGCGGCGGTCAGCGGGTCTCGTTCGTGGAGATCGACGGTTTCCGCCGCAGCGACATCGAGAGCTTCGGCGCGTGCTTCGGGATCCCGATCCAGCCGATCCACGTCCACCCCGTCGGGGGACCAACGCTCGCGCCCGGCCCCGAGACGACGCTCGACCTCGAGGTCTTCTCGGCGGCGGCCCCGAAGGTGGCGGCCATGGACGTCTACGAGGGCTCGTCCACTGCCCCCGGGATCCTCGAGACCGCCGCCGCAGCCCTCGGGCGCCGGCACCGGAGACCCGACGTGATCTCGATCTCGCTCGAGGGATGCGAGCCTCGCTACGACGGGGCGCGGGCCTTCCTCGACGCCTACAACCACGTGTTCGCGGTCGCCGCGGCGGCCGGGATCTCGACGTTGGTGGCCGCGGGCGATCAGGGCTCCAGCATGTGCAAGCAGGGAGACGCGGCGCTCCCGATTCTGGCCACGAGCGCTCCGGCGACGTCCCCGTACGTGACGGCCGTCGGCGGCACGAACCTCGTCCTCGGCCCCGCCAACCACACCCTCCATGAGATCGTCTGGAACGACGCGCCGCTGATCTTCGGCGGAGGCGGCGGGGGGTACAGCCTGCTGTTCGCAAAGCCGTGGTGGCAGCACGTGGCCTCCACCGACGACGCGCGCACGGTCCCGGACCTAGCCGCCCTGGCCGACCCGGTCCCCGGCTTCGCCATCTTCTGCACCGCCCCCGAATGCGGTTCCTTCCCGCAGCAGACGCCGGGATGGGTCGGGATCGGGGGAACGAGCGCCGCGACTCCGTTGCTCGCCGGCGGGATCGCCCTGGCCGACCAGGCTGCGGGCCGGCGCGGGCAGCAACCGCTCGGGTTCCTCAATCCCCTCCTGTACAGCGCCGCCCGCTCGGGGTCGCGAGCCGCCGCTTTCCGCGATCTGCGCCGCGGCGACAACGACCTGGGCAAGATGATCCCCGCCGCAGCCGGTGGTGGGGAGCCGCTCGGCTGCTGCTCCGCGAAGCCGGGCTACGACCTCGCCAGCGGCTGGGGCTCGCCGAGCCTCACCGGCCTGAACAGCGTCGCCCTGCGGGCGGGGCGACCCCGCTGAGCCTCGCTGCCAGGCGGGCTGGAGGTGATGCCCGCCTCTACAGGTAGCCGAACTCCCTCAGGGCCGGCTCGCCGCGACGCTCGATGGCCCTGATCCGGCGTGACTCGCGGTCCCTCCAGCGGCCCAGCGAATCCGGCGGTCGCACGATCTCGGCGGCGGCGGCTCGGATTCGGTCCTCCGGAACCGAGCACTGGAGGAATTCCACCAGCCGCATCGCGGTCGCGCCGGGGTCGGCGCACAGGTCCTCGAAGCGAAGGAGAAGTCGGTTGGAGCCGATGTAGCGCTCCCCGTAGCGAGCGGCGGCGAGGTTGAGCCTCGCCCAGAACATGATCGACGCGTGAGCTTTCGCGATCCGCTTGTCGGAGGGCGGCAACACCTTCCGCCCATGTCGTCGAACCTGGTTCTGGTTTCTCGAGTACGCCATGTCACGGCCGTCCCGCACCAGATGGACGATCCGTGCCGACGGGAGCATCTCGTGCACGAACGGCAGCAGGAGGATCGTCCGCGGCGCCTTCCAGCCCCACGCGGCACGGGGGTCCCCGAGGCCGCGGCGGTGCTCCTCGATCGCCGCCGTGAAATCGGGCGCCATCGCCGACGGGAACGGGAACCTTCGCCGACCCGGTCCCCGCCACATCTCGTCGACCCAGTTGGACACTCGCAGATAGCGGTTGGGCCAGTGCCGCATCAGGCGCCCGAGGTCGAGCGAGTCGCCGGCCGGGTTCAGGTTCGAGCCCATGTAATAGCCGGCCTCGCGAGCGAGACTGGCCACGGCCCTCGTTCCGGACCCGCCCGTTCCGAGGATCACCAGCGGCCTCTCGGCCGGCCCGGCCCGGCCGCGCAACCAGTGCCCGGTCAGGCGTTGGCGAAGCTCGGCCCTCGCCGCCCGGCGTCGTGCGCGCTTCATAGCCAAACCGTTCGGCAGTATTCCGACCCACACCCGCCCGCGCGTGACCGCGTCGCGGCGCGCGCTTCAGAGCCATGCATTCCAGTCGACCATCGATCCCAACCCGCGCCTCCCAACGGCTCACTCTCAGCCTGGTCGCCCTGCTGGCCCTGGCTTCCTGGGGACTCCTCGCCTCGGACCGGGATCCCGGCGGGCCCGAGGCGGCGGGGGCCGCGATCGGCGAGCGGCCCAACATCGTCCTGATCCAGACCGACGATCAGACCTATCGTCAGTTCTCCCGCCAGGTGATGCCGAACACCAAGCGACTGCTCGCCAACCACGGCACCACCTTCCGCGACTACATCGCCACCACGGCGCAGTGCTGCCCCTCCCGTGCCTCGTTGCTCACGGGCCAGTACGCCCACAACGACGGGGTCACCTCCAACGGCGTGGGCTACCGCGGCCTGGTGGACAAGGGAAGCGTGCTCCCGGTCTGGCTGCAGCAGGCGGGCTATCTGACCCTTCACGTGGGGAAGTTCATGAACGGGTACCAGCAGTTCGCCGACCCGCCCTCGCTCGTCCCGCCGGGCTGGGACCAGTGGTACAGCTTCCTCGGCGGGTCCAGGTACTACAACTACGACCTCTACGTCAACGGGGCCGTCTCCCACCGCGGCGACCGCGCGACGGCGAACGCCACGCGGGTGGCCAACCGCAAGGCCGTGCAGCTGGTCCGTAACTGGGCCTCGGAGGCGGTTCCGATCTACCTGCAGCTGGACGAGCCCTCTCCGCACATCGCGTCGCAGCGGGACCCGTTCGGCCAATGCGCACACGCGCCGATGCCGGAGCGACGGGACGAGGGCGCCTACCGGCACGCCCCGCTGCCGAAGCCGCCCTCCTTCAACGAGCGCGACATGCGCGACAAGCCGGCGTTCCTCAGGCCAGCCCCGAGGCTCGCTCGAAGTGAGGTGAACCACGTCCGAAAGCGCTGGCGCTGCGCCATCGCCTCTTTGAAGGGAGTCGACCGCGGGGTCGCGCAGGTCTACCGGGCCCTGAAGCGCGCGAAGCTGCTCCGGCGCACCGTGTTCGTCTTCATCTCGGACAACGGGCAGTTCTTCGGCGAGCACCGGATCGAGAAGGGCAAGGTGCTCCCGTACCGCGAGGCGCTTCACCTCCCGCTGGTGATCAAGGCGCCAAAGCGCTACCTCGGCGGGCAGCGAGCGGTCAGGAGCGTCGCGCGCCCGGTGGCCAACGTCGACCTGGCGCCGACGATCCTCAGTTTCGCCCATGCCGAGCCGTGTCCGCCCAGTGGGTCCTGCCGGACGCTGGACGGGCGCTCGCTCGTGCCGCTCCTGACCCGTTCAGAGCATTGGCCAAAGGACCGCGGCCTGCTGACCGAATACAACGACCCGCATCCGGGCGGGAGATATGCCACCTGCCGCTTCGACGGAGTGGTCACGGGCAGGTCGATCTATGTCCAGCATCCCAGCGTGGTGGATTCGGCGAGCGGACAGTGCGTGGCGAGCGACGAGGTGGAGCGCTACGACCTCAAGCGGGATCCCTTCGAGCTCCACAACCTGTGCTTCGCGGGCAAGGCCGCGAACTGTCCGGTCAACTCGAGCCAGTCGGAGCTCGAGTCGCGGCTGGACCGGCTTCGCCACTGTGCCGGCGTTCGCGGGCGCGACCACAGGGTCGATGGCCGCCCGTTCTGCGAGTAGCCTACGCCACGAGTGCCGACGCTCGAGGAACTGGTCCCGCCGCAGGATCTCCTGCCGAACTACGCCCAGCGGCGAAGCTACATGGCGGCTGGGGACCGCTTCTTGGAGGCGGCTGCCGCGCGAGGCCTGGCGCCCCACCATCGAGTGCTGGACATCGGCTGTGGCGTGGGCCGCTTCGCCGTGGCGCTCGCCGGCTATCTCGACGAGCGAGGCAGCTACGTGGGCATCGATACCCACGCCCCCTCGCTGAGGCTCTCGAGGAAGTACATCGGGCGAAAGGTGGACCACTTCAAGTTCAAGCGAGTGCCGTTCGGAGAAGCCGCCACGCTCGAGTTCCCGTTTGACTCGGCGTCGTTTGACTTCGTCTTCTCGAACTCGCTCTTCACCCATCTGATGCCGGACATCGCGGAGAACTACGTGCTCGAGATCGGGCGCGTCCTCCGGCCCAGGGGGA
>DATBFS010000109.1:0-8857 GCA_036558385.1 Solirubrobacterales bacterium
ACCTCGCCCGCGCTCATTCGGTGGGCCGGCGTCATCTCGGGTTCGAAATAGCCGAGCTCGTCGATCTCCGCCTCGGTGCCGGCCTGCATCGCGACGATCGGCTGCCGCCGCTCGAAGCCGCCGTCGATGAGGCGGACGTACGCGACCACCCCGCGGTAGGGGTCGAACTCGGAATCGAAGATCAGCGCCCTGGGCGGCGCCTCGGGGTCGCCATCCGGGGGCGGGATGCGCGCGACGATCGCCTCGAGCACCTCCTGCACCCCCTTGCCGGTCTTGGCCGAGATTCGCAGCACCTCGTCGGGATCGCCGCCGACGAGGTCGGTGATCTCGGCCGCGACGCGCTCCGGATCCGCGCTCGGCAGGTCGACCTTGTTGACCACGGGGATCAGCTCCAGGCCCGCCTCGACGGCCGCATACGTGTTGGCGACCGTCTGCGCCTCCACGCCCTGAGCCGCGTCCACGACGAGCAGGGCGCCCTCGCACGCCGCGAGGCTGCGGGACACCTCGTACGAGAAGTCGACGTGGCCCGGCGTGTCGATCAGATGCAGGTGGTAGGTCTCTCCGTCGCGCGCCCGGTAGGCGGCGCGCACGGCCTGCGCCTTGATCGTGATCCCGCGCTCGCGCTCGAGCTCCATCGAGTCCAGGAGCTGTGGCCGGTGCTCGGCGCCGACCGTTCCCGTCAGCTCCAGGAAGCGATCGGCGAGCGTCGACTTGCCGTGATCGATGTGGGCGATGATCGAAAAGTTGCGGATGCGGTTCATTGGCGGGTTCGGCTCAAGGAGGAGGCGGTCGGTGACGGGGGCCGCAAGTATGGCGGGGTGAGAAACGGAGGCGACCCCCTCCGGCAACTCGAGCTGTGGCGAGTTGTGCCCGCAGGACGGACGCTACGGAACGCAGTTCGGGAACCGACGACCCGGGGGAGCGCACCCCTCTTTACCTGCCTATCGCTCACCCTCCGGGACGCACGAGCCGCCAGATCTGTCGCGCCTCCGGGATCCGCAGGGCGGTGATCGCGGCCCCGTAGACCACGGCGCCCGCGGCCAGCCCGGCGCTGAGCGAGACGATCTGAGCGCCCAGGCCTCGCCCAAGCGCCTGGTCGAGGGCATACCAGACGCCGTAGCTGGCGGCCGCCAGCGCCGCGGCGGCGACGGCGACTCGGATCGACGTCCATGTCAGCCTGCCGAGCTCGAGCCGGCCGAGCTGGCGGCGGAGCACGATCGTCTGGGCCAAGACGCTGACGGCAGTGGCGATCACGGTCGCGGCCACGATCCCGCCGACGCCGTAGGGCGAATAGAGCGCCAGGGCCGCGAGGGCGGTGATCGCCAGGTTGACGCCGGAGATGGCCGTCGGGACCCAGGGACGCTGGAGGCTGAAGAAGGTGCGGGTCAGAAGGAGGAAGAGCCCGTTGAACGGGAGCGAGAACGCAAACCAGAAGAGCGCGGTGGCGACTGGGTCGGTGTCGGCGGGGCTGAACTCCCCGCGCTGGTAGACCAGCCGGATCATCGGCACCGACAAGACGAGGATCGCGGCCGCGGCCGGGACGAGCAACAGGACGATCTGGCGCATCCCGTTCGCCATCGTCGCCCGCAGGTTCTCGTACTCGCGCCGGGCGGCCAGGCGCGCCAGGGTCGGAAAGAGGACGGTCGTGACGGCGACCGAGAAGATCCCTTGAGGGAGCATGTAGATGCGGAACGCCTTGTCGATCTCGGCTGGCGCCGACTTGGAGACGAGGCTCCCGAAGATGCTGTTGATCAGCAGGTTGAAGTTGATCAGCCCGAGGCTGATCGTCACGGGCAGCATGAGCAGGAGCACGCGACGTACGTCCAGGCTCCTCCAGTCGAAGACACGGAGCAGCCGAAACGGCGTGTTGCGCAGGTCCCACGCCGGGATCGCGAGCTGGATCGCGGTCCCGACGAGGACGCCGATCGCGTAGGCGTAGATCTTGTCGTCGCCGTGAAACAGCGGGCGCGTCGCAACCAGCACCGCGATGATCGCGACATTCCAGAAGAACGGCGAGATCGCGAAGGCCCCGAACCGGTTGTAGCTGTTCAGGATCCCGACAACCATCCCGGTGGTCCCGAGCATCACCAGGATCGGGAAGAGGATCTGCGAGAGCGTGACGGTGAGGCCCTGCGGGACGTTCGAGCCGACGAACAGCGGCATCAACAACGGTGCGATCAGGATGAACACGGCCGTGAGGACCGTGAGGACCAGGGTCACCAGATAGATCAGCGTCGAGGCGAGCCGGAAGGCCTCGCGCTTGTTGCCGCGCTCCAGGTGCTCCGTGAACACCGGGACGAACGCGGCTTGGATCGCCGCATCGGCGAACAGGCTGCGCACCAGGTTCGGCACCTGGAAGGCGATCGTGAAGGCGGACATCGCGCCGCTGACGCCGAAGTAGTAGGCGGCGACCACCTCCCGGACGAGGCCCGCGACCCGCGAGAACGAGGTGGCGATCGAGAAGAACGCGGTCGAGCGGGCCAGGCGCCCTGCCCGCGCGCGCTGCGACTCTCCCGCGACGGCGAGCGCCTCCATGCCCGGCTCCTCGTTCGCCGCAACGTCGACCGGCGCCGGGTCCAAGCGCGGGCGCGCCCGGGTCCCATACAGGCGTTCCTGGACGCGGCGCTCGTCGTCGCGCCGCCGGTCGGGCCCGGAGCGCTCCATCAACCCGTCGCTATCATGGCCGGTCGCCCCGTGGCCAACATTCGCTCACAGGTCAAGAGGATCCACCGCTCCGAGCGTGAGCGGCTCGAGAACAGGCGCCTTCAGGGCGCCGTGCGCACGCATTTCCGGCGACTCGAGCGCGCCGTCGACGCCGGGGCGGAACCGGCGATCGCCGACGAGCATCGCCAACTCGTCTCGCGGATCGACAAGGCGGTCCAGAAGGGTGCCCTCCACCCCAACAACGGCGCTCGAAAGAAGTCCCGCGCGGCACGGCTCTCGAGCCGAGCCTCGGCCTAGCGCGCGGGCACCCGGCTGGGCACCGCCCGCCGCCTCAGCTCGCACCGGCGCCGGCGCCGGCCGCTCGCCATACGGCGAGCGTCAGCGCCACGTCGTCCGGGTACTCGGACCCGCCACGAGTCCACCACTCCAGGTCGGCGACCGCGCAGCACGCGGAACGAAGCGCCGAAGGAGATGCACCGCGCACCCGTCGGATCAGCATCCTCGCCGCGTACGGGTGCATGTGAAGGCTCGCCTCCACCTCCTTCTCGGGCGTCCCCGCCTCGAGCTGGGTGACCGCGGCGTTGGCGTCTCGCAGCCTGCGAGCGGCTTGGTAGACGAGGGGCGTCACGGCCTCGCCCTGGCTCATGAGGCGTTCCGCAGCCCCGATCGCGGCGCCCGGATCGCGCGCGACGATCGCATCCGACAGGGCCCAGGCAGCCTCTTCGGAGGTGTCCGCGACCATGTCCTCCAGGTCCTCCGCCCTCACCTCGCCATCCGGGCCGGCCCATAGCGCGAGGCGGTCGAGCTCGTTGGCGAGCCGGAGAGTCCCCTCACCCATCCGCTCCACCAAGAGCCGCGCCGCCGCAGCGTCGAGCCTGAAGCCCCGTCGGCCCGCGTCCTCGGAAAGCCTCGCCGGAAGGTCGCGAGCCCTGGGCGCGGCGTACTTCAGCACGTCGCCTCCCGCGCCCTCGACCGCCTCCGCCAGCCCCTTCGGCGCCTTGGCCTTGGGACCGATCTCGCGAGCGACGAACACGACCGTCAACTCCGGCGGCAGAGCCGCGAGCGCCTCGATCACCGCCGCGGCCTGCTTCGTCGCCCAGCGCTCGACGCCGTCCGCAAGCAGATAGCGACGCGATGCGATCAGGGACATCGCGGGGATCGCTGCGAGGAGCGCGTCCGCGTCCGGGGGGCCTTCGGCCGCCGAGCCGAAGCTCTCCAACGCTCCACCCTCTCGCTCTCCCCGCGAGCGAAGGCGATCCAGGGCCGCGTCGATCTTCCCCTCGTCGTCGCCGACGATGAGATAGGCGGGCTTGATCGAGCCCGATGCGCTCGGTTTCGGGCCGGCCACGGCAGCCGAGTGTATTGCCAGCCTCGGCCGCAGCCGCCCCGTTCCTAGTAGCCCGTGCCGCCGTTCCCGTTGCTCGTCGTCGTGGTCGTGGTCGTCGACGACGTGGTGGTGGTCGGGGTCGTGGTGGGCGTCGTGACGGTGCCGGTCGCCGATCCCGCGGGCGTCGTGACGGTCGTCGTCTTGTCCCCGCCGCACGCGGAGATCCCGACCGCCGCGCCGATCCCGAGGGCAATTGCAGCGGTCACAGCCGCCAGGCGGTTCATCGCTGTCCTTCCGGTCGCTTGCCGAAGGCGGCCAGGCTACTCGACCGCGCGGATTCCACCGGTGGCGTGAGCCGCCTCTAGCCACCCCCCGTCTCGACCGTCCAGCCGCTCTCGGCGACGTCGATGGTCACGTCGCCCGCCTGGTCGGTGCGGAGCGTGGGCACGCGACGCTCCGCCAGCGTGGAGAGGGTGCCCGGGGTCGGGTGGCCGTACGGGTTGTCGGCGCCGACCGAGATCACGGCCAGGCTTGGCGCCGTGCGGTCGAGCAGCGGGCCAAGCCCGGCGTCGTCGGAGCCGTGATGCGCCACCTTGAGCACGTCCACGGGCCCGGGGTCCAGCGGCACCGCCTCGGCCTCGGCGTCGGCGGTGAGGAGCATCGAGAACCGGTGCCACCGCGCCAGCAGCACCAGGGCCGTCGTATTTGGATCCGCTGGCTCGGGGCGGTCCACGGCGGCACGTGGCGGCCACAATGCCTCGAGCCGCAGTCCGCCAGAGTCCACCTCCGACCCCTCCGCGATCGGGCTCGCGCGGACGCCGGCCGCCCGGGCGTCGCGAGGGAAGTCCGGGCCGCGTCGTGCATAGAGGAGGCGGTGGATCGGCACGACGCCGAGGAGCTCCTCGATGCCTCCGACGTGGTCGGATTGATCATGCGTGACGATCGCCGCCGCGAGCTCGGAGACGCCCTGATGCTGGAGGTGATCACGGAGGTCGTCGCCATACGGCCCGCCGTCGACCAGCACGGGCTCGCCATCGACCGGGTCGAGCAGGATGGAGTCGCCCTGGCCCACGTCGAGGACGGTGATCCGAAGGCCCGGCGTCGCGGCGCCGGGCCTGTCCGCCCCGGCCTCGGCCCGCCCGAGGGCGATGCCCAGGAGCGCGATGGCCACCCCGGCGAGAACCACCCCGCGCTGTGCCGGCGCTCCGCGGAGGCCGCGTCGCCGGCTCGCCCAGCCCAGCGCCACCGACGCCCCCAAGGCCATCGCCGCGTAGGCGGCCGCGACCGAGCCGGCGCCGTCCGCGCCGATCTCGATGCGCGCCCAGCCGGGGGACCCCAGCCAGTGCGCGACCTGGGCGACGTAGGCGGCGAGTAGGCCGGCGAGCGCCGTGAGCGGCTCCACGGGGACCCCGGGCACCTGTCCGGCGATACAGGCCAACATGCCCAGCCACATCATCGGCGCGACCGCCGGCAGGGCGAGCAGGTTGGCGGGCAGCGAGGCGATCGAGACCGCGTCGAAGGCGCTCGCCATGAGCGGCGCCGTGGCGAGGGTCGCCGAGATCGTCACGCCAGCGCCCTCGGCAAGAAGGCGCCGCATCCCGCTGCCTCGGCCGGCCGGGCCGGCCATGAGCAGGTCCCGCAGGCGCGAGGCCCATAGCAGGATGCCGATGACGGCCGCAAAGCTGAGCTGCCAACCGACGTCGCCCGTCGCTCGGGGATTGAGCGCCAGGGTCGCCAAGGCGGCGAACAGCACGGCGTACCAGCGCGAGCGCGGCCTGCCGGCGAGCAGGGCGACGATTCCGGTCGCAGCCATGATCCCGGCGCGCTGGATCGAGGGTCCGGCGCCGGTGAGCGGCACGTAGAGGCCGATCAGGGCCAGGACGCACAGGAGGCGCAACCTCAGCGGCACGCCCAGCAGCGCCAAGAGCGCCACGGCGAGCAGCGCCAGGAGCATTACGGTGTCGCCGGAGACGGCGAGCAGGTGGGCGAGCCCGGAGCGCTTGAAGTCGTCCGTGGTCGCCGGGTCGATGCGATCGTCCTCGCCAAGCAGGAACCCGCGCAGGAGCGCCTCCTCCTGGGGCGGCGTACCCCGCCCGAGCGCCGCCTCGGCTCGGTCCCTGATTCGGTCGACGATCGCGATCGCCCCGCCGCGGGTCCGCGCGGTGAGCCGCAACCGATCGGCGGCGAGGACCTCGCGGATGCCGAACCGCTGAAGGTAGGCCGCCTCCCATGGCGGCGGGCGCTCGACGGTGCCGCCGGCGACGACCTCGCGGCCGATGGGAAGGTCGGGCACCGGCTCCCGGACCTCCACGGCAAGGCGCCCGCCGGCGGTCTGAATGCGAACGGTCACGTCGCCGTTCGAGCGGCGGGGAACCGCCATCACGTAGCCGCGCGCGGTCGCCTGGTTGCCCACCGGCCCGGCGAAGGCGCCCCGGTCGATTGCCCGCAGGCGGAGCTCGCCGAGCCCCGCGCCCGCCGCCATCGCGGCGAGGGCGGCGAGGGCGATCCACGTGCCGCGGGGCACGCCGCGCGCACGCGGGGCCGTGGCCGCGAGGGCCAGGCCCGAGACCAGGGACGCGACGAGCAGGCCGAGGATCGCGTGCGACCCGGGAGGCGGCACGAGCGGCGACAGCGCCAGTCCCGCCACGGCGCCGGCGAGCACCGCGAAGCGCGCGACGACTCCCGTGTCCGCGTTCAGGGTTGAAGCCGGGCGCGGAGGGCGTCCATGGTGGCCGGGCCGATGCCGTCGATCTCGTCGAGCTGGTCGACCGAGGAGACGCCGCCGTGCTGGTCGCGGTAGTCGACGATGTTCTGCGCGGTCACCGGGCCGATTCCCTCGATCGTGTCGAGCTCCTCGACGGTCGCTGTGCCGAGGCTGATGGGACCATCCGCCGTAGCGGAGCCCGGAGCCGCCGCGCCACCGGCAACCCCGGCGGGGCTCTTGGCCCTGACGGGAATGACTATCTGCTGCCCGTCGGCGAGCCGCGCGGCGAGGTTGATCTGCTCGACGTCGCCCGCGCCGGTCGCGCCCCCCGCCCGCTGGACGGCGTCATCGACCCGCGAGCCGGCGGGGAGCCGATAGACGCCGGGCCTGGCCACCTCGCCGGCGACGTCGATGACCACGTCCTCGCCGCCGTTCTGGTCCACGCTGAGGGACCCGGAGCCCGAATCCGACGACCCGGACGCGTAGCTGACTCCCTCGCCGGACGGTCCCGCCGAGTCAGTCGAGCGAATCCACCGAGCCCCCAGGAGGAGGAGGGCTACCCCGACGGCGCCGTACACCACGAGCTGGGAGCGAGTGAGCGAGCCCACCGGTGAAGGGTGGGCGAGCGCGGGTTACGTGGGTGTGACGCGGCGGCAATGATCGGTGTCGCCAGCGGGTCAAATCAAGCGCCAACGCGGGGGCAGACGGGCAAGTAGGGGGTCCGCTCTCGTAGCCGAATCTCACGATGGCCGAGAAACGTCGCTTATTTCGACGTTATTCGGCCATCGATGAGAGCGCGGCTAGCGCGTCCTAACCCCGAGATGTGAAGACAGCTCGGGCTCATCTCACGCTCCCGGTCTTGCGGGCGCCGAAGACGATATCCGCCGGCACCCGACCCTTCGTCAGCCTCCCGGTGTGGGCCCGGTCGGCGTTGTAGTAGCCGAGGTACTCGTCGAGATCGCGCTCAAGGGCGGTGATCTTCGGCGCCAAGGAGCGGCTGAACGCCGGCCGCCAGCACTCCTCGAGGATCGTCAGCTGGGCCCGCTCGACGCAGCCGTTTGAGTTCGGCCGACCGGCCTTGATCCGTCGGTGGCGGGCGCCCTCGCCCTCGACGGCGTCGACGAACAGCTTGGAGCGAAACTCCGAGCCGTTGTCTGAGGTCACTTCCCGCAGCTTCCAGCCCGCGGCCCTGAGCTCCGCGGCGACCAGGTGGCAGAGCTGGGCGGTGCGCCGGGCCGAGGGATTGCGCTCCTCGGAGCGCAGGAACGCCCAGACGTAGGCGGAGGCGACGTCGATCGCGGTGTATTGCCAGACGACGCCCTTGGAGCCGGCCAGGCGACCGACGTAAAAGCAGTCCATCTGCACCTTCTCGCCGGGCTCGGATGCCTCGATATGGAGCGCCTTCGGCTCATGCTCGGGCCTGCGCTCGTAGGGGTCGGCGTGCCTTGCGATCAGGGCGAAGCGCTTCGAGCGCGTCGACAGGTTGAAGCGCCGCAGCACCCGCCAGACGCCGTGCTCTGAGACTCGGATCCCACCCCACTTGGGCCGGCGAAGCTCGGCCGAGATCCGCCTGGGCCCGAAGCCCGGGTGGCCGAGCGAGAAGGCGAGAACTCGGTGCTCGAGGTGGGGGCCGATCGCATTCGGCATCCGCGGACGACGGCGCTCGCGGACCCGCAGGCCGTCGAGCCCGTAGCGCTCGAGCTTTCGCTTCCAGACGTAGTAGGTCGAGCGGGCGACCCCCATCTGCCGGCAGGCCTCGCTCACCGAGCCGAGCTCCTCCGCCAGGGTGAACAGCCGCAGGCGGTAGCCGAAGAGCACGTCATCATGCGTCATCCGCGCCTCCTTCGAGGTCGGTTTTCTTGGTCGACGACGGATCCTGAGAAGGCGCGCGGACGCCCCGGCCAGCTGGCCGGGGCGTCCGACTTCAAGAGATCGTTGTGGAAGTCGAGGGTGTCTCGACTACTTGGGGTTAGTCCGGCCTAGATCGTCGCGCGCATCAGCACTTCCATCTCCCGTTTGTAACAGCGGAAAGTCCCTACAGCGAGTGGGGGCCGAACCGCTCGACCGCGATGAACAGGGCGATCGCGCCCAGGACGGCGTTCACGGGCAGGTTGCTGATCTCTCCGCGACGAAGGTGCGTCGCCCCGGCTCCGATCATCAAG
>DATBFS010000110.1:0-10383 GCA_036558385.1 Solirubrobacterales bacterium
CGCCGGCCTGGGGCGGACGATCTTCTACCGCCACTTCGACGACCTCGCCGACCTCTTGATGCGGAGCGGCAGGGAGGCGATCGAGGAGCTCTACGCGACCCAGGTGGATCTGAGCGCGGCGCGCGACGGCGCCGAGCCGGAGGCCGTGAGGGCGGCGATCGAGCCCGCCGTCGCGGTCTATCGTCGCCACGGCCCGCTCCTTCGGGCGCTGGCCGAGGCGGCGGCCGCGGATGCGGAGGCCGCCGCCGGTCAGGCGCGGATCCGGCGCCGATTCGACGAGCTGGTGGCGCGGGCGATCACCGACCTCCTCGACCTCGGCCCGGAGGCCCCCGCGGAGGTGGCCGAGCTCGCCCGGGCCCTCAACCTGATGAACGAGAGCTATCTGCTCGATGCCTTCGGGCGCGAGGCGCGGGTCTCGCCCGCGACGGCGATCGACGCCCTGACCGAGATCTGGGTGGCCGTGATCCGCCAGCGAGGGGGCTGAGATGCCCGTCGAGCCCGACGAGAAGCAGCTGGCCGAGATGAACGGCATCGCCGGGTCCGAAGCGGACGCGCCGCTCGTGATGCTCAACCTCAACCGCTACCGAGACCGCGAGGCCTACTACCGGTACGCGGCCGTCGCGGCGACCGTCCTCGAGCGGGTCGGCGGGAGGGTCCTGTGGCACGCGCAGGCCGAGGGGACCGTGATCGGTGACCAAACCGACCTCTACGACGAGGTGATCGCCGTCTGGTATCCGAGCGCGGCGGCGTTCATCTCCCTGGTGACGGACGCCGATCTGCTCGCTGTGCGCGACGATCGCGCCACGGGGCTCGAGCGCGCCGCGCTGATCCGCTGCGCGGCCTCCGCCGAGCCGATCCTCGACGGACCCTGAGCCGGTGGCCGGCGCGTACTGGCCGCAGCCCTGGACCTGCGAGGACGGGGGGCCGCGCCGCTGGGGCTCGGCGCCCGGGCTCGCCGGCCTCGGGATCTCGGCTGGCGAGGGGCTCGAGGTGGCGGCGGTCCGTCAGGCGTTCGCCACCGATGCCCTGGTGCGGCGCGAGCCCGGCGAGCTCTATGCCCTGCGCCACGATGTGCCGCTGGGCGGCCCGCAGTCCACTCCCGTTGAGGCATGGGTGGAGCGACTCGATCCGGCCGACCTCAGCGTCACCGCCGCGACGCCGCGGCTGCCGGGCGGCCCCTACTGGCCGGGCGGGCTGGCCGCCCACGCCTGCGGCGACCTGCACCTCGTCTTCGGCCGCTGGGCGCATCGGCTGAGCCCCGACCTCGAGGTGCTCGCCTCGCACCGGCTGCCCGCTCCGCGCCCGCACAACTCATTCGTCGTCCTCGACGGCGGCGAGCTCGTGACCAAGGACTGCGACGCGCCGGCGGGGCGCGAGCCCTCCACCGTGTCCGTCCTCGACCCGCTGACGCTCCTGCCGGTGGCCGAGCCGCTGCGGCTCTCCGAGCCGGTTGTGGCCCGGCTCTCCAGCGACGGCGAGAGCGTGGTCGCGATCGGCGCCACCGTCGTCCATCGGCTTCGCCTCGACCGCGCGGCGGGACGGATCGAGGTCGACGAGCGATGGGCGCCCCGCTACGGCCCCGCGGCCGACCGCAGCTACGGCTGGGACCCGGTGATCACCGACGAGCATGTCTTCTGGATGGACAACGGCCGCAACCGCACCGATCACACCATGCTGGACAGCGGGGAGGAGTCCAGCCCGGTGCGGCTGTGGTGGGCCCGCAACGACGACGCCCGGACGCGCTCGGTGGAGATCAGCGGGCTTCCATATGGGACCGAGTCCAACCCCCCTGGGTGGGACCCGAAGCGAGGGATCGTCGTCGCCTACGACGCGGGAAACGCCGTCGTGCGCGCCTGGCGGGTTGAGGACGACGACCTGGAATCGCTTTGGCGCCGCGACGGACTGGCGCACGCGGGGCATCTCATCCTCTATCCGGACACCCGGGAGCTGGTGGTGGGCGACTGGCGCGGTGCCAAGCTCCTTCGGCATCCGTTGACGCGACACCTCAGTCGGGTGCTGGGCCCGATCCTCGGCCGCGTCCCCGCCGCCACCGGGCCCGCCCTGCGCGCGTCCGGTGACCGGCTGGTCGTCCTGGACCTCGATTCAGGCACCGAGAAGGCGAGGGTCGAGATTCCCTCGCCGACGCAGGGATACCTGTTCCCGGCGCCGGGCTTCGGGCGCGACGTCTACTACCAGTCGCTGACCACGATCGCCCGCGTGGTTGTTTCGTAGGGCGGCGCCCCCGGATCTACGGCGTCATCACGACGCGTCCGAAGGCCTGGCGGCTCTCGATGTACGCGTGGGCGGCCGCCGCCTCGGACAGGGGGAACGTGCGGTCGATCTCGACGTGGAGCTCGCCCCGCGCGACGCGCTCGAGCAGAACGGCGATCAGCTCGTGAACCCTGGGGTACTCGGCCATGAGCGCGCCGCCGAGGAAGACGCCACGCAGCGTGTTGTTCTGCGCCCAGAGGTTTTGCGCCTCGATCGCCGAGCCGCCGCGGCCCGCGACGCCGACGCTGACCAGCGTTCCGCGATAGGCGAGGGCGCCGATCCCGTCGGCCAGGGTCTGGCCGCCGACCGAGTCGAGGATCACGTCGGCGCCCCGCCCGTCGGTCAGCTCGCGTACCCGCTCCACGAAGTCCTCGCTCGCGTAGTTGATGCCGTGGTCGAGGCCGAAGTCCTCGAGGCGCTCGAGCTTCTCGTCGCTCGACGCGGTGGCGATCACGGTCGCCCCGGCCTGCTTGGCGAGTTGGATCGCCGCCATCCCGACGCCTCCCGCCCCGGCCTGGATCAACACGGTCTGGCCCTTCTTGAGGCCGGCGGCGGTGAACAGGCACTCCTCGGCCGTCCCGAAGGCCACCGGGACACACGCCGCGGGCGCGGCATCGAGCCCGTCGGGGATCGGCCACGTCGAGATCGCCGGGACGGCCCGCTTCGAGGCATGCGAGCCCGCCATGCTGAGGGTCACGACCCGGTCGCCGACCGAGCGGTCCTCGACCCCGGCGCCCACCTCGACGATCCTCCCCGCCGCCAGATACCCGACGACGTGCGGAACCGACGGCGGTGGCGAGGAGGCGCGCGCCAAGAGGTCCCCGCCCTCGATGCTGATCGCCTCCACCTCGATCAGGACGCAGCCGTCCGGGCACTCGGGATCGGGCACCTCCTCGTAGCGCAGGACCTCCGGGTCGCCGTTCTCGTGGATCACCGCCGCCTTCATCCGCGAGCCGACTCTATTCGAGCTAGAGCCCGTGGTGGGGCCATTCCGGCGCCTGGCCCTCCTTGAACGCCCGCGCGCCGATGGCGTGCGAATCGCGGCGCATGAACATCGAGAGCGTCATCTCGCTCTCGATTCGGAGCTGCTCCTCGTAGGTGCGCCCGACGTTCCGGACCATGGTCTCCTTGTCGGAGCGAATGGCGCCCTGGGGCAGCGCCGCGATCTCGTGCGCCAGCTCGAGCGCCCGATCGAGGGCGGTCCCCGTCGGGACCACCTCGTTGGCCAGCCCGATTCGCAGAGCCTCCTGCGCGTCCACGGGGCGGCCGGTGATGATCATCTCCATCGCCCGCGCATAGCCGACGACGAGCGGCAAGCGAACCGTCATCCCGTCTCCGGCGACGATGTTCCAGCGACGCTCGAGGGCACCGAAGATGGCGTTCTCTGCGGCGATCCTGATGTCCGCGAGGAGCGCGTTCTCGAGCCCGGCGGCGACCGCCCAGCCGTTCACCGCGGCGATCACCGGCTTGAGGACGTCGACTCGACGCGTGTATCCGCAGTCCCCGGGCGAGTCGTAGACGTGGGTTCGGAACTCGTCCCAGTCCTCGAGCGTCGTCGCCGCGGCGTCCGCGAGGTCCCAGCCCGCGCAGAACGCGTCGCCGCTGCCCGTGATCACGAGCACGAACGCGTCGTCCTCGTCGCGAAAGCGCCGCCAGACCTCGTGGAGCTCGGCGTTCATCCGGCGGCTGACCGCGTTTCGCTGTCCGGGGCGGTCGTAGGTGAGAACGGCGACGTGCCCGTCGCGCTCATAGCGAATCGTCTCGTAGCTCATCGATCCTCCTGGTGGTTGGAGCGGCCAGCTTCTCACCCACTTGGGCGGGGTGGCGGCGCGACCATCGCACTACGCTGCCGGGGTGGCCCTGCACCCCCTCGCCGAGCAGTTCGCCTCGGTCGCCGAAATCTATGAGCGCGGCCGGCCCGAGTACGCGCCCGCGGTCGTGGCCGCGCTGGCCGCCGAGCTCGGTCTGGCCGCGGGCGCTCCCGTGCTGGACCTGGCCGCGGGGACGGGGAAGCTCACCCGCGCGCTGGTCGACGGTGGGCTGGACGTCGTCGCGGTCGAGCCGCAGGCGCCGTTGCGCGAGCGGCTGGCCGCCACGGTTGGCGCTGAGCGGGTCCGCGACGGCGTCGCGGAGGCGATTCCGCTTCCCGATGCCTCGGTCGACGCGGTGACCGTGGCGGACGGGTTTCACTGGTTCGACCAGGCACGCGCGCTGGTCGAGATCCGCCGCGTGCTGAGACCCGGCGGCGGGCTGGCCGTGACCACGACCGTCCCGGACTGGGGCGGGGCCTCGTGGGCTCACGAGCTCGGGACGCTGGTCGAGCGTGTGCGGCCGGAGCATCCGCACTTCGACGGCCCGCCGTGGCAGGAGGCCGTGCGGGCCGCCGGGGGGTGGACGACGCCGAGAGAGATCCGCGTGACGACCTCGCAGCCCATCGATCCGGCCCGGGTGGTCGCCTGGGTCGCGTCGATGAGCTTCGTCGCGGCCATGCCCGAGGACGAGCGCTCCGCGTGGCTCGACCAGGTCGCCGAGCTCGTCGAGGGCGGCGAGACACCCGCCGAGCTGCCCGTGCACGTGGTCATGGGATTGACCGCGCGTGCATCGGCCGCGTGAGGTAGGGCGGGGTGGAGCACGACAGCGGCGATAGAGACGGGAACGTCGCCATGGCGAGGCGGGTCATCGACGCCAACCTGTACATGACGCTTGCGACCGCGGACGGCGAGGGACGCCCCTGGGCCTCGCCGGTCTGGTACGCGCACGAGGGCTACCTCGAGTTCTTGTGGGTGTCGCGACCCGAGGCGCGGCACTCGCGCAACCTGGCGACGCGCCCCGAGGCCGGGATCGTGATCTTCGACTCGACGGTCCCGGAGGGAGGGGCCGAGGCGGTCTACGTCGAGGCGACGGCGCGGGAGCTCGAGGGCGCCGAGCAGGGGCGTGGGCTGGGGATCCTCTCCGGCAGGTCCGTGGCCAGCGGGGGCGCAGAGTGGACGCCCGCGGACGTGAATCCGCCCGCGCCGCACCGCCTCTTCCGCGCGTCGGGATCGGCGCTCTTCATCCTCGGGCCGAGCGACCAGCGCGTGCCGGTCGATCTACGCGGGGCCTAGCGCGCCCTCGGCCCGCAGCCACTCCTCGCAGCGCCTCATCCCCTCCTCGAGATCCACGGAGGGGCTGTAGCCCAGCACCGTCCGCGCCTTCTCGATCGAGTAGGTGCCCGAGCGAGACAGATAGCGGACGGCGGCCGGCGTTACCTCGGGCGCGGAGCCTCGCAGGCGGCCCGCGTGGTAGAGCGCGCCCGCGATCGCGGCGACGACGGGCGTGGGCGCCGCCGGAACCCCGTTGCGGCCGAGCATGCGCGCGTAGTGACCGAAGAACTCCTTCGCGCTCACGTCGTGCCCGCCGCTCAGGGTGAAGACCTCCCCGACCCCGCGCTCCTCAGTGGCCGCGAGCATGATGCCCTCCACGAGGTCGTCCACGTAGACGGGGCTCACCATCCCTCGCCCCATCGCGGGCAGGAGCAGCCGCCGCCTTGCCAGCTCGCGGACAGGGGTCAGCGTCCAGAAGTGCGAGCCAGGCCCGTAGACGTCGCCGGGCCGGATGATGGTGCAGCCGAGCTCTTGCGCCCCGTGGGTCTGGAGCACGACCTGCTCGCTGGCGACCTTGGTGTCCACGTACGGGACGCCGTTGGGCCGGACCGGATGGCGCTCGTCCACCTCCCTGGGGACGTCGAAGCCGAAGGCCACGATCGAGGACAACTGCACGAAGCGGCGGGCGCCGGCGCGGGCCGCCGCATCCAGCGCGTTGCGCGTCCCGACGACGTTCACGCGCCAAAAGCCGTCGGGATCGATCTCCATCCCGAGCCGGGCCGCCGTGTGGATGACGAGCTCCGCGCCCTCCGCGGCGCGCTCCCATTCGCCGCGGGCGGTGAGGTCTCCCGCAACGACCCCGAGCTCCGGCTCGGCGCGGACGTCCACGCCGGAGACCTCGGCTCCCTCCTCGCGATATCGCTCGGCGAGCCGGCGGCCGATCAGGCCCAGCGCCCCGGTGATGAAGACCCGCTTCGGGGCCGCCGGCTGGCTCGACGACTTGGCCACGCGGCGATCCTATGTCCCGACGGCCCGTGAGAAATGGCTCAACCGCCGCGTTAGTGCGAGAGACCCGCATTTGCGGGCAGTTTTCGACTTCAGTCCTGGGAGGGACCCTTGATGACCAAGCCAGGGATGGCTCGCCGGCGTAATCGCGTACGCATCCTCTCGTTCCTCGCGGTAGCCGTGGTCGGCCTCGGGTCGATCGGGCTCGGCGTCGCGACCGGCAAGTTCACGAAGGATTCGGAGACCAGGGTCATCCCCTACGACAAGTACGTCGAGGCGACCGGCAAGTGCGGGGAGAAGCACGTCAACTTCGGCGGCTTCAACGTCCACACGGAGGTCCCGCTTGGCGGGCCCAAGAACTACACCTGGCCCGCCTCGATGGGGCCGAAGGGCGGCGACACCGACAAGTGGTCAGTGTCCGCGGAGGCCAGCTGGTCGGACGGCGGCAAGGTGAGCTCGTACGCCTATTGCAAGGGGGGCAAGGAGCCGAAGGTGGTGCGGAACACGAAGATCGTGCTGCCGAGCGCCGGCAACGACGAGTACCGCAATGTTCAGGTCAGCTGTCCGGCGGGCAGGATCGTGATCGGGGGCGGCTGGGCCGCGCAGGCAAGCACCGCCGCGAAGCAGCACTACGTGGACATCATGGGTCTCCAGGCGACCTCGAAGGACACCTGGCAGGTCTCGGTCGTCAACTACACCGGTGGCCAGCAGCGGGTGACCGCGATCGCGCTCTGCGGAAAGGGTGGCGCGCCCAAGGAGGTCAAGGCCACCCAGCGCGTTCCTCCTTTGAACACCAACAAGACCGTCAGGGCCACCTGCCCCTCCGGCAAGGACGTGGTGTTCGGCGGCTTCCAGGGCGACTACGACAACTTCTCCGGTCGCAACGCCTTCATCTTCAGCTTCTCCCTCACCTCGGATCGTGAGATCACGGTCAAGGGGGGACAGAACCTCGTGTCCGGCAACAACCAGTCGAGCAAGCTCACGGCGATCGCCTACTGCCGCTAGGTGCGGCGACGTACCCGCGGAGTGACCGCGTTCGTGACCGGCGGCGCGGTCCGAGCACCACACCTCGCAGCGGCGGAGCCCTAGCGGTTGACGGTCGCCATCCCGACTTCGTCGTAGCGCTCGCCGGCCGCCTCCGGTACCTCAGCGTCGATGCGCGCAAGCTCCTCGTCGGAGAGCACGACCTCGGCGGCGCCCGCGTTCTGCTCCAGATAGCTGCGGCGCTTGGTGCCCGGAATTGGCGCCAGGTCCTCGCCCTGGGCGAGCACCCAGGCGATCGCCAGCTGCGCGGGGGTGATCCCCTGCTCGTCGGCGATCTGGCGCACCTTGGCGGCGAGCAGCAGGTTCGCCTCGAGGTTCTTGCCCGCGAACCGTGGCCCTGAGCGTCTGGAGTCATTCTCGTCGAGCTCGTCGGGCGAGGTGAACCGCCCGGACAGGAACCCGCGCCCCAGCGGCGCATATGGGACGAAGCCAATCCCGAGCTCACGGCACGTCGGCAGGACCTCCGCCTCGGGGTCGCGAGTCCAGAGCGAGTACTCCGTCTGGACCGCCGTGATCGGGTGCACGGCGTGGGCGCGCCGGATCGTCTCCGGCGCGGCCTCGCTGAGCCCGAGGTGAAGGACTTTGCCCTCTTCGACGAGCTCCGCCATGGCACCGACGGTCTCCTCGATCGGGACCTCGGGATCCACTCGGTGCTGGTAGTAGAGGTCCACGTGGTCGGTGCCGAGGCGCTCCAACGATCCCTCGATCGAGCTGCGCACGTGCTCCGCCGAGCCGTCCACCGGACCTATGGTGGACATATCGCCCGGCGTCGCACCGTCCACTCGGCGGGCGAACTTCGTGGCGAGCACGCACTCATCACGGCGACCGCGGATCGCGCGGCCCACCAGCTCCTCATTCGTCATCGGGCCGTACAGCTGGGCGGTGTCGAGGAAGCTGATCCCGAGCTCCAGGGCGCGCTGGATCGTGGCCTCGGCCTCACCCTGGTCAGCCGATCCGTAGAACGCCGACATCCCCATGCAGCCGAGCCCGATCGCGGAGACCTCGAGGTCGGCGAGTGTGCGGTGCTTCATGTGGTCCCACCTTTCGGATTCGTCTCGTCCCCACACACTAACCTCAGTCCCATGAGGGACATCGTCGGCCCACCGCTCAAGGCGGCGGCGCTGAGCGCCTTCATCTGCGGGCTCGTACTCCTGCTTCTCAACCCGCCGTCGCTGTCGGGGTTGGGCGGCCTGCTGGCGTTGCTCGCCGGCGCCGTCGCGATCGTCCTCTTGACCGCCTGGGGGACGGTCGCCCTGATCGGTCGGGAGATGCCGGAGCCCGAGTTCCGGCGGCTGGTCGACCGCAGCGAGGCCCTCGCGAAGCTTCCACCCCCGGATCAGCCCCCGAGCGAATTCGACGAGCTCGTGATGCGGGCTCTCGACGACCTGCCGGAGCCGTTCCGCGAGGTCCTCCGGGACACCCCGGTGATCGTGTCCAGGCGCGGCCACGAGCACGGCGCCTACGGCCACTACCTCGGTGGCACGATCGCCAGGGACACCTACCCGGACCGCATCGTCATCTACCAGGACACGCTCGAGCGCGACTTCGGTCACGACCCGGAGCTCCTGCGCGCCCAGGTCGAGCGTACGGTGCGCCACGAGGTGGCCCACCACCTGGGTTGGGACGAAAGCGGGGTCCGCGGCCTCGGTCTCTGAGCGGCCGGCCGTGACGGCTCAGGTCGCGGCTCGCTCCGGCAGCCAGGCTCTGAGCTCGTCCAGCTCCTCGAAGACGGCCGAGGCGCCGGCCTCTCGAAGCTCCTGCTCGGAGAAGCCGCCGGTGAGCACCGCGACCGAGTCCAGGCCGGCGCGAGCCGCCGCCTCACAGTCCCACACGGAATCGCCGATCATGACGCCGGCGTCGGCCCCCGCCTTGTCCATCGCGGCGTGGACCAGGTCCGGCTCGGGCTTGGTCGCCTCGACGTCCGCCGAGGTCGTCCACCCGTCGGCCAACTCCCGGGCCTCCAGGAGGTCGAGGTAGTGCTCGACTTCCTCCTCCTTCGCGGAGCTCGCCAGCACCACCCGATCCATCTGCTCCCCGAGGTCCGCGATCAGCTCGCGGGCCCCCTCCAGCGGTTGGACCTCGTCGATGAGCGCCATGTAGCGCTCTCCCTCGACCTCCCGAATCGCGTCACCCTCGCGATCCTCGATCTCGTCGCCGGCGAGGGCGGCGACCAGCTGGTCGCCGCCCATGCCCATGTGGCGATGGATGCGCCACATGGGCATCGTCACCCCGCGGGCCCGAAACGCCCTGAACCAGGCGATCGCGTGGTGGTAGTTCGTATCGACGAGGGTGCCGTCGATGTCCAGGATCGCCGCCGTCGTCACGTCTTCTTCTCGAGGTCTCCGACCTCCTGCGACTTCTCCTCGACCTTCTCCTGGGCGCGGTCGAGCTCCTCCTTCTTCTCGCCCTTCTTCTCCTCCTTGGAGCCCTCACGCCGAAGCGACGAGTCGCCAGTCACGTCTCCGACCGCCTTCTTGGCCCGGCCGGTGACCTTGTCCTTCAGGCCCATTCCGTTACCTCCTTGGTCGGTGTTCAGGAGGCTCCCTCTACCCGCGTGCTCCGGGGGCGAAACGCTAGCCGACCGCCTTGTCCTCGGCCGCCCTGTAGGCGACCTGAAGGAAGTCCGAGATCGTCAGCGTCGAGAAGGCCGACGCCGCGAACCGCGTCAAGCGCGGGACGAACAAGAGGCCGACGGAGAAGGCGGCCACGACCCAGAGCCCGAGGCAGTAAGGGCAGCTGAGGGGCTCGCTCACGGCGCGCTGGGCGCCCCCTTCCTCGCGACAGCTCCTCGACCTCGCTCGGGCCGCCGTCCTCCTCGTACTCGGTGAATGGCGCCCGAAGCGGCGCGGTCACCTTGTCCTTCGCGATCAGCCGGCTCAGCTTGTGCGAGGCGACTCCGATCGACACCACGTCGCCAGTCGCCATCCGTACGGGAATGGGACGCCCCGTTTGCCTGGAAGGAGCAGTCGGCGACGTCCGC
>DATBFS010000111.1:0-23982 GCA_036558385.1 Solirubrobacterales bacterium
GGGAGATGAACTCCCCGCCGTAGGGGTAGGGCGGGCGGATCGTCGCCGTGATCGTCTTGCCGGTGAGGATCATCATGTTCCCCACCTGCTCGAACAGGCTCTTGGCGGGCAAAAACGCCCTGTCGGCGACGGTTCGGACCATCAATCTCCTCCGCGCCCGCACCCGGCAACGGGCGACACGGATAAATGTATTGCATGCGGCGAGCTATCGCCACCACGAGCGTTCCGACTGGTCGGCAGCTGCCAGACAACCTCGATTTGCGCGGCTAGCAGGTGCTATGTTCCTCGCGCCTTGGGGGAGAGCGGCACAAGGGCCGGCAGCCGGCGACTCCGGGGCGCGACGGTCGCAGCCGGAACGGCCTTCGTCGTGCTGGCGCTTGGCTTGACCGCGTGCGGTGGCGGGGAGCGTCAGGACGAGACCGAGGCATCGGGCGACTTTCCCGTGCAGGTGCCGAAGGCGAGCTTTCCCAGCCAGCAGCTGCTGGCCAACAGCACGGATCTCGAGCTTGCGATCAAGAACGCGGGCACCGACACCATCCCCAATCTCGCCGTGACCATCCACACGGGGAAGATCAAGGCCGGCGTCAAGGCGACGGGGTCGGGGCAGGGGTCGTTCAACATCCGCCTGAACAACCCGGCGCTCGCCGACCCCAACCGTCCGGTCTGGGTCCTCGAGAACAACTATCCGAAGCTCCTCGGCAACGGGGTCAGCAAGGAGAACGTCCATGAGGCGCCGAGCGCGGGCGCGGGCGCCGCCCAGACCGACACGTTCCAGTTCGGCGCGGTCCCGCCGGGTGAGACCAAGGACATCATCTGGCACGTGACGCCCGTGGTGGCGGGCACGTACACCGTGCACTACGAGGTCGCGGCGGGGCTTCAGGGCAAGGCCAAGGCGGTGACCCCGGATGGCGGGAAGGTCAGGGGCCAGTTTCACGTCACCATCGCGTCCAAGCCGCCCGAGACCTGCGTCAAGGGCGGACAGGTGGTGACTCAGTGCGGTCCCTAGACTTGAGCCTCTGAAGGGCGGGAGTTTTTCAACAACGGTTATCGCGCTGCTGTTCTTTGCGGGCTGCGGCGGTGGCGGCGGGACGACCTCCTCCGGTCCCGTGGCTCCCACCGTCTCCGAGACCGAGGGCGGCAAGGCCCCCGTGGGCGACGGAGAGGGCGGCGTCGGCCTGCACAAGCTCGGCGACTTCCGCCAGCCGGTCTACGTCACGCAGCCGCCGGGCGACAGCGACGATCTGTTCGTCGTGGAGCAGACCGGGCGAGTCCAGGTGCTCCGCGACGGGCAACTCCAACCCCAGCCGTTCCTCGACCTCTCGGACGAGGTCTCGTGCTGCGGGGAGCAGGGACTGCTCTCGATGGCGTTCGCGCCGGACTACGCTAAGTCCGGCCGCTTCTACGTCGACTACACGGATCGAGCCGGTGACACGCGAGTGGTCGAATACACCCGCTCGTCGGACCCGCTCGTCGCCGACGAGGGAAGCAAGCGCGTGGTGCTCGGGGTCGACCAGCCCTTCTCCAATCACAACGGGGGACTAGTCCTCTTCGGCCCCGATCGGCTGCTCTACATCGGGATGGGAGACGGAGGCGGGCAGGGCGATCCGGATCGCAACGGCCAGAACCTCTCGACCCTCCTGGGGAAGCTCCTCCGCATCGACCCCGAGGCATCCGGTGGAAGGCCCTACACGATCCCCCCGAGCAACCCCTTCGTCGGCAAGTCCGGCGCGCGGCCCGAGATCTACTCCTACGGCCTTCGCAACCCATGGCGCTTCTCGTTCGACTCCCGGACGGACGACCTGTCGATCGGCGACGTGGGGCAGCTCGACTTCGAGGAGGTCGACCTGGTGCCGCGCGGGGACGGCCTGGGAGCGAACTTCGGCTGGTCTGCGTACGAGGGCTTCGCGCGGTTCAACGACGACCAGAGCGCCCCCGACGCGGTCCCTCCGGTGTTCGTCTACAGCCACGATTCCGGGTGCTCGATCACGGGCGGCTACGTCGTGCGCGACAAGAGCCTTCCCACGCTGTACGGGCGCTATTTGTACGGGGACTACTGCGCCGGAGAGCTGCACAGCTTCACTGCGCGGCCGGACCACAAGGCCACCGACGACCGCGCCCTCGGCGTTCAGGTCCCCTCGCTGAGCTCGTTCGGCACCGACGATGCCGGCCACATCTACGCGACCTCACTCGAGGGGCCGGTGTATCGACTCGTGGGGGCCGCGCGGTGACGCGGCGCTGGCCCAGGCTTCGTCGACGATCGATCGTCGGCCCCGTGCTGGCGGCCGTCGCGGCGGCAACCCTTGGCGGGTCGGCCATCGTCGCGCCGCAGGCCTCGGGCGCGCTGCAGCTGCAGAAGGTCGGCGATTTCGCGCAGCCGACCTACGTCGCAGGCACTCCCGCCTTCAAGAACCTCCTGTACGTCGTCGAGCGCCGAGGCACGGTCCGGGTGCTCGATCGTGGGCACCTTCAGGCCAAGCCGTTCCTGGACATCCGTGGCCGCGTTTCGACCGACGGCGAGCGCGGTCTCCTGTCGATCGCCTTCGACCCCCACTTCGGCGCGAATCACCTCCTCTACGCCTACTACACGAATCTCCAGGGCAATGTCGAGATCGACGAGTTCCGCGCTCCCTCGGGCACCCGCGTGACCGCGAGCTCGCGTCGCCAGGTGATCGTCATTCCCCACGCCGGGTCGCTCTACCACAACGGCGGCCAGCTTCAGTTCGGGCCGGATGGATATCTCTACATCGGCCCCGGGGACGGTGCCGACGGTGGCTACAACGCCCGCCACCTGAACGTCCTGCTCGGCAAGCTCCTGCGGATCAACCCCCACAAGCAGCCTGGCGGCCCGTACGCCGTGCCCCGGAGCAACCCCTTTGTGGGCCGCCCGGGCGACCGACCGGAGATCTACGCGTACGGCCTGCGAAATCCGTTCCGGTTCTCGTTCAACCCCCAGGCCGACGCCTTGGCGATCGGCGATGTGGGCCAGAGCTCCTATGAGGAGATCGACTACACGAAGATCCAGCGCGCCAAGGGGGCGAACTTCGGCTGGCCCAAGTGGGAGGGAAACTCGATCTTCAATTCCGGCCTCACCGATCCCAATCCGAACCCGCCCGCGCCAACGTTTCCGATCTTCACGTACTCGCACTCGATCGGCTGCGCGATCGTCGGCGGCTACGTCGTCCACGATCCCGGCCTCCCGTCGCTGCGCGGCCGCTACGTCTACACGGACCTGTGCAGCGGGGCCATCCGAAGCCTGGTGCCCAGGCAGGGTCACGGGAGCGACGACCGCGGCACCAGCCTGCACCTCAGCAATCCCAGCGGCTTCGGCCAGGGCCCGACCGGGCGGATCTACGTCGCGTCGCTGGACGGGCCCGTCTATCGGGTGAAGCAGGTTCCCTGAGCGCTACGCTTGAGCCCGTGCCAGGCGGGCGGCTGAAGACTGGGGCACTCATGGCGACCGGCTGCGTCGCCCTGCTCGCGCTGCTCCTCTTCACCGGCGTGTCCGCGGTCGCCGACCGCCACGCTCGGGTGGGCGATGGACGGGGTGGCGTCGCCAAGCGCAAGATCGGGAACTTCGCCACCCCGACCTACGTGACGCACGCCCCGGGCCTGCCGCGTCTGCTCTACGTGGTCGAGCAGCGCGGGACGGTCCAGGTCCTCGACCGCGGTCACAAGAAGGCCAAGCCGCTGCTCGACATCCGGGGACGGGTCGCGGCCGGGGGCGAGCGCGGCCTGCTCTCGATCGCCTTCGACCCCCACTTCGGCACGAATCACCTCCTCTACGCCTACTACACCAACCGCCGGGGCAACATCGAGATCGACGAGTTCCGCGCCCCCTCGGGCACCCGCGTGAGGGCGAGCTCGCGCCGCAAGGTGATCGGCATCCCCCACCCCGGGGAGTCCAACCACAACGGCGGCCAGCTCCAGTTCGGGCCCGACGGGTATCTGTACGCCGGGACAGGAGACGGCGGCGGCGGCGGGGACCCGCCGGAGAACGCCCAGAACAAGCGAAAGCTGCTCGGCAAGCTTTTGCGTATCGACCCGACCAAGCACGGCCGCAAGCGGTATCGCGTCCCGGGCAGCAACCCGTTCGTTCACAAGGCGGGACGCGACGAGATCTATGCGCTCGGTTTGCGAAACCCGTGGCGCTTCTCGTTCGACGCCGGCCGGATCGCGATCGGCGACGTCGGCCAGGAGCGCTTCGAGGAGGTCGACTTCGAGGGCCAGCGTGCCTTGCGCGGCGCCAACTTCGGCTGGGACCACTTCGAGGGCAAGCACCGGTACGACGCCCCGGGCGACAACGAGGCGCCCCGACCTCGCCACCGCTACCGGCCGCCCATCTTCGAGTACTCGCATGGCTCGAGTCGGTGCGCGATCGTCGGCGGCTACGTGGTCCATGCCCCGCGCCTCGCGAGCCTTCGCGGCCGCTACCTGTACACGGACAACTGCGCCGGGGGCCTGCGGAGCTTCGTCCCGCACCGCCGGCACGGCCGCCACGACCGTGGGCTCGGCATCCACGTGGTCGCCCCGAGCTCCTTCGGGGAGGGCCCCGGGGGGACGATCTACGTCGCCTCCCTGAGCGGCCCCGTCTACAAGCTCGTCCACAGATAGGGACGCGGCTTCGGGGCTCGGGTAGAGTCCCCTTCGGATGGAGAGCGCCACGGCAAGCGAGCGGACGGCCGACAGCGCCGAGGCCAACGGGGCGCCCGCCCACGGCGAGGCCTTCGAGGTCCACCGCCCGATCGACGGCTCGACCATCCGGACCGTCCCCGTCGACCCCCCGGAGAGGGTCGCCGAGGTGGTCGCCAGGGTGCGGGCCGCGCAAGCCGAGTGGGAGGCGATCGGGTTCGCCGGTCGCCGCCGATGGCTCGAAAGCCTTCGCGACTGGATCCTCGATCACCAGGACGAGCTCGACGACCGCATGCAGGAGGAGACCGGCAAGGTCCGGGCGGACGCGGCGCTCGAGGCCTTCTACCTGCTCGACGCGATCAACTTCTGGTGCGACCGCGGCCCGGGGTACCTCGCGGACGAAAGCGTTACGCCGCACGTTCCGCTGCTTCGCCATCGGCGCGCGAAGATCGTCCACCGGCCCTTCCCGGTGGCCGGCGTCATCAGCCCCTGGAACTTCCCGCTGATCCTCTCGCTCGGGGACGGCATCCCCGCGCTCGTCGCCGGCTCCGCCCTGGTGATCAAGCCGTCGGAGTTCACCCCGCTGACCCTGATGGAGCTGGTTCGGGCCTGGAAGGAGGACCTCGGCGCACCGGACGTCTTCGACGTGGTGAACGGCACCGGCGATACCGGCGGGGCGCTCATCGATGCCTGCGACTTCATCCAGTTCACGGGCTCGGAGCGAACGGGGAAGATCGTCATGAAACGGGCCGCCGACACGCTCACCCCGGTCAGCCTGGAGCTCGGCGGCAAGGACCCGATGATCGTGACCGCCCAGGCCGACATCGATCGGGCCGCCAACGCCGCGGCGTTTGGCGGCCTTCTCAACACCGGCCAGATCTGCCTGTCCGTGGAGCGCGTCTACGTCGAGGAACCGATCTACGACGAGTTCGTCGCCAAGCTCCAGCGGAACGTCGAGTCCCTGCGCCAAGGGGCGGACGGCCGCACGTACTCCGCCGAGCTCGGCGCGATGACCTCGCCGAACCAAGCCGCCATCGTCGCCGACCACGTCGAGGACGCCCGCGAGAAGGGGGCCAAGATCCTGACCGGCGGTCGGCGGAAGGAGCAGGCCGGCGACTGGTACGAGCCGACCCTGATCGCGGACGTCGACCACTCGATGAAGGTGATGCGCGAGGAGACCTTCGGCCCGGTGATCCCCGTGATGAAGGTCCGGGACACCGAGGAGGCGGTTCGGCTGGCCAACGAGACGACCTACGGGCTCGGCGGCTCGGTCTTCGCCGGCGACGCCGAGAGCGGCGAGCGGATCGCGCGCCGGATCGAGGCGGGCACCGTGGCCGTCAACGACCTCTTCACGACCAACTACTCCGTGCTGGGCCTACCGATGGGGGGCTGGAAGAGCTCCGGGATCGGCTACCGCCACGGCGCCGTCGGGATCCGCAAGTTCTGTCGTTCGGAGTCCATCACCGTGCCCCGCCTCCGCCAGCCGAAGCGCGAGTTCCTCTGGTTCCCGTACAGCCCGCGACAGCGCGGCTTCGTCAGGCGCCTGTACCGGCTCCTGAACGCTCGCGGCCTGCGAAACCGGCTCGGCATCTGAGCGCCTCGGCCTGAGCGGGCGCCCCGCGCGCTCTCTGTTGGCGCGGCGTCGTCCTCTAGGCGCTCACCGCGTCCGCTAGGCCCGCGTGTCGGTCAGCTCACGCTGGAGGCGGTCGGCCTCCTCGCGGTACCAGTCGGAGACCGCCCTCAGCCACTCCGCTTCGGCCCGGGTGCGAACCGCAACGTAGTCGGCGAACTCATCGCCGGCCAACCGCGTCGCCTCCGATACCGAGATGGCGGTCCGGCGCCGGCCCAGCCGCCTCCACTCCACGTGCTCGGAATCGGCCGTCGCGTCGAGCATCAGGCGCGTGCCGTCGCTCAACTCGAGCCGCATCGGGGCCTCGCCCCGCAGGCTCCTGCCGCAAATAGTGCCGTCGGTCATGGCGTATGCCTCCTTCGCCCGCCGCCGCGGGCAACCTCTTAGATGTCCCAACGGTCAACGTAGCAACGCGACGCGGAGGCTGGGTAAAGAGTGCGTAACGATCCGCGAAGGGGTGATCAGCCGGCCGGGACGAGCTGCTCGCGCAGCTGACCGGCGGCCTGGACCATGTTGCGAAGCGCCGGCTCGACCTCGTCCCAGGTGCGGGTCTTCAAGCCACAGTCGGGATTGACCCAGATCTGCTCCGGGTCGAGCACCTGGGCCGCGGACTCGAGCAGCTCGAGCATCTCGGCCGCCGGCGGCACACGTGGCGAGTGGATGTCGTAGACGCCTGGCCCGATCTCCTGCGCGTACCCGGTGCGCTCCCAGTCGTGAAGGAGCTCCATGCGGGAGCGCGCGGCCTCGATCAGCAGCACGTCAGCGTCCATACGTGAGATCTGGGTCATGATGTCGCCGAAGTCCGAGTAGCACATGTGGGTGTGGATCTGGGTCTCGTCCTTGACCACCGCGCTCGCGACGCGGAAGCAGTAGACGGCCCATCCGAGGTACTCGTCCCAGCGGTCGCGACGCAGCGGCAGGCCCTCGCGGATCGCGGGCTCGTCGACCTGGATCACCTTGATCTCCTGTGCCTCGAGGTCGGCGACCTCGTCGCGGATCGCGAGGGCGAGCTGTTCGCAGGTCTCGGAGCGCGGCTGGTCGTCGCGCACGAACGACCACTGCAGCATCGTCACCGGGCCCGTGAGCATGCCCTTGACGGGCTTGGCCGTCAGCGACTGAGCGAACGCGGTCCAGTCCGTCGTCATCGGGTGCGGCCTGCTGACGTCGCCGAAGATGATCGGCGGCCGCACGTACCGCGAGCCATAGGACTGCACCCAGGCGTTCTGGGTGAACACGTAACCGTCCATCTGCTCGGCGAAGTACTGGACCATGTCGTTGCGCTCGGGCTCGCCGTGGACGAGCACGTCGAGGCCAACCCCCTCCTGGAACTCGATCACCCGCTCGATCTCGGACCGCATGCGACGGTCGTACGTCGCCCGGTCGATGTCGCCCGCCCGGAGCTCCGCGCGGGCCTGGCGGATCTCGGCGGTTTGGGGGTAGGAGCCGATCGTCGTGGTCGGGAAAAGGGGAAGGTCGAGGCGCGGGCGCTGGGCTTCGCGGCGAACCTCGAACGGGCTGCCGCGCGTGGCGTCGTCGTCCGTGAGCGAGGCGACCCGATCGCGTACCGCCGGGTTACGCGTTCGATGGGAATTGCGGCGGTCCTCCAGCGCGCGGTCGTTCGCGTCGAGCTCGGCGGCGATCGCCTCCCGGCCCTGGCCGAGCCCACGGGCGAGCGCGGCCACCTCCCCGACCTTTTGCTTCGCGAACGCCATCCACGACCGGAGCTCGTCGTCGAGCACGTTGGAGGGAGGCTCGGCATCGAGGTCGACGGGCGTGTGAAGCAGCGAGCAGGAGGTCGAGACGACCAGCTCGGCGCACCGGTCGCGGAGGCCGGCAAGCAGGTCGAGACTGTGCTCGAGCTCGTTGATCCAGACGTTGCGGCCGTCGACGATGCCCGCGAACAGCCACTTGTCGTCGAGCCCGCCCTCGTCCGCGATCAACTCGACGTTCTTGGGCCCGTGGGGGTCGACCGCGCTCGCGGCGTCCGTCGCGCCTCGGTGGAGATCCAGCCCGATGCCCTCGATCGGGAGGTCGCGCAGCACGCCGTAGGCCTCGCCCACATGGTCGAAGTAGGTCTTGACGATGATCCGGGTGCGCTCGTGGACCTTGGCCAGCTCCTCGTAGGCGAGCCTGAGCGCGTCGAGCTCCCGTTCGGGGCGATCCTGGACGAAGCAGGGCTCGTCGAGCTGCACCCAGGTGGCGCCCTGCTCGGCGAGGCGCTCGATCACCTCCCCGTAGACCTCGAGCAGGGGCTCGATCAGTCGAAGGCGGTCGAAGTCCTCCGGAACCCCCTCCGCGGCCTTGCCGAGCAGCAGGAACGAGACGGGCCCCAGGATCACCGGCACGGTGTCGATCCCGAGCTCCTCCATGGCCTCGGAGTGCTCGTCGAATGGCTTGGTCGACGACAGCGAGAAGCGCGTATCAGGGCGCAGCTCGGGGACGATGTAGTGGTAATTGGTGTCGAACCACTTCGTCATCTCCATCGCGGTCACGTCGACGTCGCCCTCCTGGCGTCCTCGCGCCATCGCGAAGTAGGTGTCGAGCCCGATCGACTCCCCCACCTCGCCGTAGCGCGAGGGCACGGCGCCGACGAGCGCGACGGTGTCGAGAACATGGTCGTAGAGCGAGAAGTCGTTGGAGGGGATCAGGTCGATCCCGGCGGCCTGCATGATCCGCCAGTTCTCGAGGCGAATCCGCCTCGCCACGGCGAGCAGCTCCTCCTCGGAGGCCTCGCCCCGCCAATGGGATTCGAGCGCGAACTTGAGCTCGCGCTTCGGCCCGATGCGGGGAAAGCCGGCGACGTTCGAGAGTGCCATCGGACGCTGAGGCTACAACAGACGCACGGGAGCCCAACGGCCCCCGGCGGCTAGCTCGAGACGGTCTCGCGGGCGTTGCTGGACCGGGGCGAGAGGCGAACGGGAGCGGCGCTCAGGGCGCGCAGGCGCATGTCGGACCACGTCAGGCCCTCACGCACCAACGCCGGCAGTCCGAGGGTTACCGCGGTGGCGATCTCGACCGCCTGCAGGATCACGCCATAGGCCAGGGCATCGGCGGCGCCAACGCCGAAGCCGGTGGTGAGAACGCTGATCACGGCGAGCTGGAAGACCCCGATGTTCGAGGGCGTCGCGGGCACGACCGCCGTGACGTTGACGGCGAACAGAACCGCGGCGGCGGCGCCGATTCCGACGTCGCCCCCCAGCCCCAGCGCCTGGAACAGCGCGGCGCAGGCGAGCAGCTGGATTCCCCAGGCCAAGAGCTGTGCGCCCGCCGCAACAGGGCCACGGCGCGGGTCGCGGAAGACGACCAGCCCGGTGCGGACCCGAAGCAGGGCGGCCCGGACCGCCCCGGCCACTCGCGCGACTCGCCCCGAGCCGCCCTGGCGCACCACGACCGGCGCCAGGAGCACCGCGACCAAGAGCACGAGCGGCGCGAAGCTGAACAGGAAGAGCCTCTGGGAGCTCGAGTGGAACAGGTCGGTGGACGCCACGATGATCAAGCCCAGGAGGCCCAGGGCGACGATGTTCAAGACGGTCTGGGAAACCAGCGTGCCGAGCAGCACCGGGAAGGTCTCGCGCATCCGACCGGTGCGTCTGGCGAGGACCATGGCCCGCGCGGGCTCCCCAAGGCGGGCGGGGAGCGTCGCCGACATCAGCACCCCGATCATCGTCGCCGAGGTCACGTCACGGCGGCGCAGGGGCCGACGAGGCAGGGCCGAGCGCGCGATCGCGAGCCAGGAGACGGCCCGCATGAACATCGAGCTCATCATCAGCGCGGTCGCGATCACCACCCATCCGGCATCCGAGCGCACGATGCTGGCGACGACGTTCTGGAGTCCGATCTTGTGCGCCGCCAAAGCCGATAGGCCGATGCCGAGCAGCGCGGCCACCCCCAGGCCGACTCGGCGAGCGACCCGGTGGCGGGTCACCGCCTGCGCGGGGGGCGGGTCGAGCGAGGGAAGGCGCTTCGGCGGGCGCCGCGGGCCGCCGTCGATGGGGACGAGCCCGGTTCGCCCGGCGAGGCGCCCCGACGCGGTCGCGGGCTCCGGGGCCCCGCGGGCCTCCTCGTAGACGCTTTCGACCCGCTCGGCGACCCGCGGCCACGCATAGCGCGCCGCCGTACGGTGCGCGGCTCGGCCCATGGCCTCGCGGCGGGCCGGCTCCAGGTAGAGGCCCTGGAGCTCCTCGGCGAGCCGCTGGGGGTCGGCCGGCGGCACGAGGATGCCGTCCACGCCGTCGGTGACGACGTCCGAGTAGCCGGCGATCTCCGAGGCGATCACCGGCGTCCCCGCGGCGAAGGCCTCGGTGAGGACCATGCCGAAGCTCTCCCCCGCGAGCGACGGGGCGCACAGCACGTCGGCCTCGTGAAGGTGCCGCCAAAGCTCCTCACCCGACACCCGCCCGAGGGTGTCGATGCTGCACTCGGTCGCCGGATCGGGTACGTAGCGCTTGACGTCGTCCGGGTTCGCGCCGACGAGGGTGAGCCGGGCGGGCACATGCTCGATCAAGCCCTCGAAGGCCTGCAGGAGGACGGGCAGGCCCTTGCGCTCCTCCGAGCGCCCGACGAACAGCACCCGGAGGTGGTCCGAGCGGGGCTTCGGGCCGGCGGGCGGACCGTCGACGTCGACGCCGTTCGGGATCACCTGGTAATCGCCACCGAACCAGCGCCGGCCCGTCCAGGCGGCGGCCTCCGAGACCGCGATCCGCGCGGTCAGCTGATTGAACTTCCGCCGCGCGCCGAGCAGGTTCGCGATCGCGTTCGGCATCCGCTTGGTCGAGTAGGCATGGAAGGTGCCCACGACGGGCGCGTCGCGAAACGAGCACGCGTCCCAGCTGAGCGTCGGCGCCGCTGGCTCGTGGACGTGGACCACCTCGAAGCGCCCGGCCTTGAGCTCGCGCCGCATGGTCGTCGCGCCGTACGGGAAAACCGACAGGTTGGACACGGCGCCGTTGGCGGCCAAGCCGACGGTTCGCCCGAGCGGGATCAGGTACTCGGGGGGGTCACGGCGTTCGGCCGCCGCTCGGTGAAGGACCTTGCTGCGGCGGTCCGGCGGATCCCAGGGCGCGAGCACCCGCAACTCGTGCCCGCGGCCGATCAGGGCATCCGCGAGCGCCTCGACGTGTCGGTTGACGCCGCCGGCATACGTCCAGGAATAGGGGCTGACGATCGCGATGCGCATGGAAATTGGCCGGTGACGAGGTCGGCCTGCGGACTGAAGACGGGCCTGTTCACCTTACAAGACAGGCCCGCCGTGGTTACGCCGATCGCGCTGTGGCGCGTGCGTGGCCCAGGCGAGCCCGACCGTCGCCCCGACGACCGCCGTGCCGAGGATCAAGAGCAGCGCACCGGAGTCATTGGCCAGCGTGGCGACGACGGTCGCGCCCAGGGCCCCCAGGAGCCCCGCCCACGCCCAGCGGCGATCGCCGAACCAGCCCTCGATGCGGTGGCGGGCCAGCGCTCCCGCGACGAGCGCCGCGACGACGAGCCAGAACATCGCCGTCCGTGCGTAGCGCCCGAAGCTGTGGACCGACAACTCGAGCCGGCGCTGCGCCGTCTCGGCGAGCTGGTCGAACCCGCCCGCCTTCAACACGGTACGCGTGAGATGCGCGTCGCCGCCGCTGGCCATGTCCACGGCGACCAGCGCGGCGAGGGCCACGAGCGGCGCGGCGATCAGCAGCGCCAGTCGATGCCTTCCGGCCCCGAGGCACACCGCGGCCGCCACGGCCGCGCCGACCGGAAGCCCGATCGCCGCGCCGACGTCGGCGCCGAACCGCCCCGGGGCGAACGCCGCCACGGCGAGCGCCGCCGTGACGCCGAAGGCGAGCGCGGCGGTGCGCCGCCGGGCCCCGGGCGCCCAGGCGACCAGGCCCGCACCGGTGGCGATGGGCACCAGCGCGCCGATCACCGCCTCGAGCTCGTTGCCGATCCCGAAGAAGCGAACGCCGCCGGCCGGGTTGGGGCCCGCGAGCGATAGCTCCGTGAGGTGGGAGCCGGCGACCACGTCCACCGCGTAGCCCAACACCGAGACTCCGCCCGCGATCGCCAGGGCCCCGAACCCCGGGACGAGCCGCAAAGTGAGGATCGCGAGCGCCGGCGTGCCGGCGCCGACGATCAGGCGCTCGGCCAGCTCGCTGGGCTCGAGGGCCGCCGTCAGGAGGAGGACGGCCGGCAGATACGCGATCGCGACCGCCAGCGCGCCGAGCGCCGCGCGCAGGCCGCGCCGCCCGAAGGCGAGCGCGGCGAAGGCGGCCAGCGCCGCCCAGACCAAGACGGCCAACCCGACGACCGGTCCGCGTCGCGGGCCAATCGCCGCCAGCCGGTCCGCGAGGCGATCGAGGTAGCCGGGGTCCGTCTCCCCCTCGCCTCGGAACGGCTCGCCGGTCATCTGGCTCGGCACCGGGAGGCCGAGACGCGCGAGAAGCGTGGGCGCCAGGTCGGTGGACAGCACGTATCCCCTCATGCGGGTCGAGTCCGACGTCAGCGTGCCGCCGAAACCCCTCCCCACGACCCCCACCGCAAGCGCCCGATTCGCCGCCGGAGGCGGCCGCTCCATCGCGACCAGCAGGTCGTCGCCCACCAGCCTGCCCGCAAGCGCGGCCAGCCGTGAGGAATCGGCCTCGACCAGGTCCACGAGCGGGCATGCCTGGCCCCCGCAGCGAGCCGGATCGGGCAGACGCCCCTGTTCCGACACGACCATCGCGAGTGCGGCGTCGGCCACCGACGAGCGAGCGCGCACCCCCGCCGATTCCAGCGCCGATCCGAGCAGGCCCGGTACGAGGTCGGCCGGAACGCCGCGCGCCCGGCTGCGAGCCGCGTCCCATTGGCGCGAGGCGATCGCGGTCGCGGCACCCTCGCCGTTTGCGCGGAGCGGCGGCAGCGGCTTGTCGTAGAGCGACGGGGCGGCCCGCGCCCCCTGTCCGACGTCCAGGTAGGTCTGCCCGGCGGGAACGTCGCCGACGCCGGCGCTCATCAGCCCGACCGCCATCCCCGGCACGCGCGCCAGCTCCGTGGGCGTCGTGCCGTTGGGCAGGAGCGCGATGGTGACCCGCGGTGGGTGGCGACCTCCTGCGGCGGGGGAGGGGTCGTCGGTCGCCGTGGTTGGGAAGGCATGGCCAGCGGCCGATGACCCCTCCCCCGCTGCCTCGACCGAAACGAGCACCGCAACCACTACCATCGCGACGATGGCCGATCGCACGTTCGCCAAGTTCACCTTCTTCAAGCTCGACCCCGCGTGGCATCGCCGCGATCCCGACGCGCGCGCGGAGGATAAACGGGAGTTCCTCGCCGCCTGCGAGGATTTCGCCGAGGACCGCTCGCTGCGCGCCTACTCGACCGTCGGCACCCGCGGTGACACGGATCTGCTGCTCCTCTCGCAGAGCCCGGTCCTCGAGGACGTCCATACATTCCACGTCGTCATCGCCCAGAGCGGGCTGGCGAAGTGGATGTCCACCCCCCACTCCTACCTGGCGATGACCAAGCGATCGCCCTACTCCGAGTCGGAGGCCCGCCCGGAGATCTGCACCTCCGACCGGCGCTACCTGTTCGTGTACCCGTTCGAGAAGAAGCGCGAGTGGTACCGCTTGGATCCCTCGGAGCGCCAGCGGATCATGGACGACCACATCGCGATCGGCCGTCGCCACCCGGAGATCACCATCAACACGGCGTACTCGTTCGGCCTCGACGACCAGGAGTTCGTGGTGAGCTTCGAGGCCGACGACCCTGGTGAGTTCCTCGACCTCGTGCAGGAGCTTCGAGGGTCGGAGTCGAGCGCGTACACGCTGCGTGACACGCCGATCTTCACCTGCGTCTCGATGTCGGTCCCGAGGGCACTCGACGCCCTCGACGGCACCGCGTCGGCACACCCCGCCGCTGTCGTCTCCTAAAGTCCCCGCCCTCATGAGCGACCAACTGGGCAGCGTCGAGCGTCCCCTGCGAGTGGCGATCGTCGGCTCCGGGCCAGCCGGCTTCTACGCGGCCGACCACCTGCTCCGACAGGAGGTCCTGGCCGTCGAGGTGGACTTGTTCGACCGCCTGCCGACCCCGTTCGGCCTCGTCAGGGCCGGCGTCGCGCCCGACCACCCGAAGATCAAGTCGGTGATCCGCGTCTACGAGAAGACGGCCGCCAGGGACGGATTCCGCTTCTTCGGCAACGTCCACGTCGGCGGCCAGCTCAGCGCGACCGAGCTCGCCGAGCGCTACCACGCGGTCATCTACGCGTACGGGGCCTCCACGGACCGACACCTCGGGATCCCCGGCGAGGAGCTGCCCGGGTCCCATCCCGCCACCGCATTCGTCGCCTGGTACAACGCGCACCCCGACTTCGCCGACGCCGAGTTCGACCTCTCGTGCGAGCGCGCCGTCGTGATCGGCAACGGCAACGTCGCCACCGACGTCGCCCGGATGCTCGCGCTCACCCGCCCGGAGCTGGAGGAGACCGACACAGCCGACCACGCGATCGACCCGCTGGCCGACTGCGGTGTGCGCGAGATCGTGATCCTGGGGCGACGCGGCCCGGCGCAGGCCGCGTTCACGAACCCCGAGCTCCGGGAGCTCGGCGAGATGAAGGACGCGGACGTCCGCGTGGACCCGGCCGAGGTGGAGCTCGACGACCTGAGCCGCGCCTACCTCGAGTCCGACGAAGCGGACATCACCACCCGCAAGAACGTGGAGATCTTCACCGAGTTCTCCGCGCGGGAGCCCGAGGGCAAGCCCAAGCGCATCGTGCTGCGCTTTCTCCGCTCGCCGGTGGAGATCCAGGGCGAGGGCGGGGTCGAGCGGATCATCGTGGCGCGCAACGAGCTCTACCGCGACGATTCCGGGGCGATTCGCGCCCGGGACACCGGCGAGCGGGAGACGATCGAGTGCGGGCTGGTGCTGCGCTCCATCGGGTATGCCGGAGTCGGGCTGGAGGGCGTTCCGTTCGACGAGCGCCGCGCCGTCATCCCCAACGAAGGGGGCCGGGTCACCGAGCAGGACGGCGAGCAGGTGCTCGGGCACTACGCGGTCGGATGGATCAAGCGCGGCCCCTCCGGCGTGATCGGAACGAACAAGAAGGATGCCCAGGAGACGGTCGACAACCTGATCGAGGACGCCGGGGCGGGACGCATGCCCTCCCCGGAGCTGGCGGAGGACCCTTCCGCGATCGTCGAGCTGCTCGCCGAGCGGGCACCCGACTCGGTCACCTATCAGGGGTGGGAGGCGATCGACGCGGCCGAGCGCGAGCGGGGCGAGCCGCTCGGCCGTCCGCGGGTGAAGTTCGTGCGCATCGACGAGATGCTCGAGGCCGCCCAGGCGGGGGTGGCGGGCTCCGCGGGTGGCTGACCTGGCCGAGATCGAGCGGATGATCGCCGAGGCTCTCCCCGGCGCCGAGGTCGAGGTGGTGGACGAGACGGGCGGCGGCGATCACCTCCGGGCGATCGTCCGCGCGCCGCAGTTCGAGGGGCGGAGCCGGATCGATCGGCATCGGATGGTCCGGGCCGCCGTCCGGGCGCGGATGGACGACGGCTCGATTCACGCGCTTTCGATCAGCGCGGAGCCGCCCGGCTGAGGGCGGCGGCGGGACTCGCTAAGGTGGGTTGATGGCCGCCAACCCGGAGTTGAAGGAGAAGGTCGAGGAGCTCCTGCGGGAGAACGAGGTGCTCCTGTTCATGAAGGGAACGCCCCAGATGCCGCGGTGCGGCTTCTCGATGCGCGTGGTCGGGGTCCTCGAGCAGCTCGGCGTCGACTACGGCGCCGTGGACGTCCTCCCGATCCTCGATCCGCTGCGCGAGGTGACCGGCGAGATCTCCGACTGGAGGACGTTTCCCCAGCTCTACGTGAACGGGGAGCTGGTCGGCGGTTGCGACATCGTCGAGGAGATGCTCGAGACCGGCGAGCTGTCCCGGCTGCTGGAGGTCGAGCAGCCGGAGAGCGCTCAGCCGTCGCAGGCGCAGCCCGCCGATCCGCAGCAGAGCCCGCCGATCCAGCTCGGCTGATCAGACTCCGCGCCGCATCGTCGCCGGCCCTGGCGGCTCCCTGAACGACTTGGCTCGCGGCTCAGACCGTGGTGGCGCGCTCCGCGGTGTCCTCGCGCACCTGGAACGAGGAGCCGCAGCCGCACGCGGCGACGACGTTCGGGTTGTTGACCACGAACCCGGCGCCCTGAAGGCCGTCCACGTAGTCGACCTCCGAGCCGAAGACGAACTGCATGCTGACCTTGTCGACGACCACGGAGACGCCCTGATGGTCGAACACGTGGTCGTCGTCCTTGGGCTGGTCCAGGGCGAGCGCGTATTGGAACCCAGAGCACCCGCCGCCCCGCACGGCGACCCGGAGCGCCTGCTCAGGGGAGCCCTCGTTCGCGGACAGCAGATCCTTGATCTTGCCCGCTGCCTTGTCCGTGAGGTTGACGGCCGACTGTGCAGTTTCCATCGCTTTAGATTGTATAGGCGATTTCGGTCAGCGCCCGTATTGCATCTCTTGCGGGCGCCTGTGGCGCCCTCACATGCCTGTTTCGGAGCTAGAGCTCCTCATGTCTCCACTTGAGGTATTGGATGATCCGCTTCGAGTCGTGGATCACCTCGTCGCCGTCGACCAGCACCGGCACGCGCCGCTGCCGCGTGAGCTCCTCGATCTCGGGGCGGCTCGAGCGCCGATACGGGACCCGCTCGGTGCGATATTCGACCCCCAGCCTCTCCAGGCGCCGCGCGACCGCACCGCACGGACAGAGCACGTTCGTGCGCGTTGGACAGCGGTAGAGGACGATCAAGGGCCCAGCACCCGCTCTCCCAGGCGCACGAGGGGCGCGATCGCGGCGAGCGCCGCCTCCTGGGGCGCCCGGCCCCGCCGCACCCGATCGCCCAGCTCGCCCATCTGCCATCTCACGGCGTCCTCCATGGTCTCCTCGTGCGGCCTGGGCTCGAACCCCAGGTCCCGACGTGCCTTGGTGTTGCGATAGGTCCACCACTGGCCCGCCGAGCGCACCTCGTCCGGCGACACCGGGATCGGCAGGCCGGCCCGCGCAATTGCCCCGACCGTGAAGGACGTCGGCGCGGCCGGCAGCTTGACCGGCGGTTCGCGACCCGAGATCCTGGCGAAGTCCGCGAACAGCCTGTCCAGGGTGAAGTTTCGGCCGCTCAGGATGTAGCGCTCGCCGCTCTGGCCCTTCTCGTCGGCAAGCAGGAAGCCTTGCGCAACGTCGCGGACGTCGACGATGTTGAGCGCCCCGCCGACATACGCCGGGATGCGCCCCAGGAGGAAGCGGCGCACGAGCCCCATGGACGTCCCGTTCGGATCGTGGGGACCGAGGACGAACGAGGGGTTCACGATCACCACTGGGAGCCCGTGCGCGGCGAGCCGCAGGGCCTCGACCTCGGCCTCGTGCTTGGAGTTGACGTATGCGATGCCCATCCCTCCGGCGCGAAAGGGCTGATCCTCGTCGGCCGTCCCGCCCGGCCTGGCCGGGCCGATGGCCGCAACCGAGGAAGCGTGCACGGCCCGTCCCACCTGGGCCGCCCGCGCCTCCTCGAGGACGATCCGCGTCCCGGTCGTGTTGAGCTCGAAGACCCGGTCGCGGTCCTGTGGGCGCATGGAGGTCGTGCCCGCCACATGGAAGACGCGATCGATCCCGGTCATCGCCTCTCGCACCGATGCCCTGTCCAGGACGTCGCCACCGGCCCGCTCGAACTGGAGGTCGGAGAGGTGGTCCACGCTGGAGCCGCGGCGAAGCAGCAGCCGCAGGTGGTCGCCGCGCGCGGCTAGCGCTCGGACCAGATGAGAGCCGAGGAAGCCGCTACCGCCGGTGACGAGCGTCGTGGCCACGAGCTACGGCATGGTAGAGCCGTGATAGAAGGGGCCGGTGAGCTCGGGACCCACGACCGCCGTCGTCACCGACACGACGGCGTATCTCCCGGACGAGCTCGTGGCTCGGCACGGGATCCACCGGGTCAGCCTCTACGTGTCGATCGACGGGGAGCAGAGGCCGGAGATCGAGATCGCCGAGGCCGAGTACGCCGACTTCTATGAGCGGCTCCGTCGAAGCGACGAGGGCGCGACGACGTCGCAGCCATCCGTCGGCGACTTCTTGTCCGTGTACTCGCCCCTCCTGGCCGAAGGCCGCGAGGTCGTCTCGATCCACCTCGCTGCGGGGATCTCGGGAACGTGCGAGTCGGCGCGACAAGCTCGGCAGCGCCTCCTGGACGAGGAGGGAGACGGCGAGCGAGTCCACGTCCATGACAGCCGTTCGGGTTGCGGGGGCCAGGGACTGGTCGTCCTGGCGGCGGCGAGCGCGGCGGCGGCCGGGGCGAGCGCGGAGGAGACGCTCGAGGCCGCCGAGCGGTGCCGCGACCGGCTCGAGATGTGGTTCGCGATCGACACGCTCGAGTACCTGCGCAAGGGCGGGCGGATCGGCGCGGCCCAGGCCTGGCTCGGCTCGGCGCTCCAGATCAAGCCGATCCTGACCCTCGTCGAGGAGATCACGCCGGTTGAGCGCGTGCGAACTCGCCGCCGCGCGTTGGAGCGCCTCGTCGAGTACGCGCGACAGCGTCACGCCGACGGCGCCGACGCGTGGGTCGTCCAGCACATCCGGGACCCTGAGACGGCGCGCCGACTGGTCGAGCAGGGGCGCGAGATCTTCGGCTCCGATCCCGTCTTCGTGTCCGAGATCGGCCCCGTGATCGGCGCGCACGTGGGGCCGGGATTGATCGGCGTGGGCGGCGTGCCCTCCTCCATGCTGGGCTGAGCGCCGCCGAGTGGGGTCCCCATCCCCGGCGAGGACGGCTGACCGCCCTGAAACGCCCTAGGCCTCCGCAGGGGCCTCGTCCGGGGGGGCCGGCGGCTCCTCGCCGTGCCTGAACCGCCAGTAGTCGCGGGCCACTGCCTGGACCGCCGCCGCGGCTGGGATGGCCACCAGCGCGCCCAGGACGCCGAGCAGCGCGGCGCCGATCAGGATGGCGACGATCACGATCAGGGGATGGAGCTCGACGGCCCGTCCGTAGACCAGCGGCTGGATGAGGTTGTTCTCGACCTGCTGGTAGAGGACGAGGACCGCCGCCCAGACGATCAGCCCGACCGGGAAGTTGACGAGTGCCACCACGATCCCGACCAGGATTCCGCCAAGGGTGGCCCCGACGAGCGGGATCAGGTCGAAGAACCCGAACAGGATCGCCAACGGGAGGGCGAACGGCACCCCGAGTATCCGCAGGGTGACGTACGTCACCAGCCCGGCCAGGATGCTGATCACGAAGTTGCCGAACACGTATCCCGCGATCGCGTCCGAGATGTCAGAGGCGATCTTTCGGAGCCGCCGGGATCTCTCCGGCGGCATCTGTCTGTAGAAGAAGTTGAGTAATCGGTGCCCGTCCTTGACGAGGAAGAAGGTGATCACGAGGATCGAGAACAGCTGGACGAAGCGGTTGAAGACCCCCACCGTGACGTCTCGCAACGTGCCCGCGGCGTCGCCGAGCTTGGTCGGGAGCTGGTTCGCCTGCTCGGTGAGCTTTCCGGTGATGTGGTAGCGGTCGTCGTAGTCCCTGAAGGTCTCGTTGTGACGGAGGTCGTCGACGTAGCCGGGCAGGTCGTTCGAGACGTCCGTGACCCCGTTGACCAGCGGGGGGACGATCAGGAGCCCGATGCCGAAGATGGCTCCCGCGATCGACAGGTAGACGAGCAGGATCGCGAGCGACCGCGGGACGCGGCGGGTGGACAGCCAGTTGACCGCCGGGGTGATCGCGATGGCGAAGAAGGCCGCGATCAGGAACAGGCCGACGACCTCCCTGATCAGGTAGAGAAAGTAGAGGCCGCCGACCACGCCGGCGATGACGAGCACGACCTTGGCCACCGCCCGTCCCGACACCTGCGTGTGGTCCATCGCGCCCAGGCTAGGCACGAGCCCGGACGGCGTTCGCCCGCCCTCGGAACGGCTCCGTCACCCCCTGGGCTGGGTAAGAGGGGACGCCGGGGATCCATTGTCGCCTTACTCGGCTCCAGGCCGAGTTAAGTGACAATCGACCCGGCGCCGGCGGGGACGCACGCGGCTCTGCCCTACCCAGCCAACGGGAGGCCCCCTGCGGCCGGGCTACCGGCGGCGGCGCAGCGCGAGCAGGCCGCCCACCGCGAAGCCCACCACCGCCGCGCCGATCGCCAGCTCGCGCTGGTGGTCGCGGACCTGACGGCGCCAGTCGGTGAGCTCCGCCACGCGCCCGCGAAGCGCCTCTACCGACCGGCCGAGCTCGGTGCGCTGCTGCTCGATGTCGGCCCGGATCTGGTCCGAGCTTCGCCCGGGCAGCGGAGGGGCCTGCCGGCGAACGGGCTGGCCGGCCTCGGTGACGCGAACCTCCTGCGAGTCGCTCACCGGGTGCCGGCCTCCAGGGTCTCCTTCGTGCGGCGGGCCTCCTCGATCGCGAGATCGGGCGTCGGCGGAGCGCCGGCCTGCACCGACCGGTACGCGATCAACCCGGCCCCGGCCGCGACCAAGAACCAGAAGAGCGCCTCGATCATGAAGCCGATCCAGACGTGGTCGGAGAAGAAGAGGTCGTTGAGCAGCCAGGCGATGCCGTGCATGAGCATCGCCAGGCCCATGAGCGCGAACACCCCGGCCGCGAGCCCGACCACGCCTCCCTGGACCAGCTTGGTGACCTTCTCGCGGACCTCGGTCTTGGCGAGCTCGATCTCCTCCCGGATGAGGATGGAGATGCGCTCGGAAACGTCGAAGACGAGCTCCCCGACCGACCTGTCCTGGGACGCGCGATCTCGGGTGGTCGGGTCCTCGGCGCTCACTCGGGCGGCTCCTCCCCGAACACTCGGGCCCAGATGACCGCCGCCACTCGGTTGGCCGCCACGGTCGCGAGCGCGCTGAGGCCCGCGACGAGCCCGGTCCACAGCAGCCTCCTGAGGATTTCGTTCTCCACTCTCTTTACCTCGCGCCGGAGTAAATCAGCTTGGAATGCAAGCGGTCCGCGCGCTCGCCGCCGGCGCCGTCCCCGCCCTCGTACCCGGCCCACCGCTCGAAGAAACCCCGCAGGACGGCATAGAACCAGGAGCGATCCACCGCGTCGATCGCTCCGTGGCCCCCGCCCTCCAGGATCCAGACGCGAACGAGCTCGGAGCCTCGTGCCGCGTCGGCAAGCATCCTCGCGTGTTCCACGGGGATGATGTCGTCGTCCTCGGGATGCAGGACCAGGACCGGGACCTTGGCGGCGTGGATGTGCTCACGCGCGGCGGCCCGTGCCCAGAGCTCGTCCGGCTCCACGCCGTAGAACGGGGCCGAGACCCGCTCGACCGGATCCAGGAAGTCCTCGATTCCCTCCCACCGAGCCTGTCGCGCACGGGACTTGAGCATCGCCCAGAACGCGAGGTTCAGCACGTACGCCGGGTCGGAGCGGGGGAGCCGTACCGACAGGCGCTTGGCCATGGCCTTCGGATCGGCGGGCGGCGAGATCGCGATGATGCCTCCGTCGAGCGCCGCCTCGGAGCCCTCCGGATGGCAGGCCCCCAGGACCGACGATGCGCCCAGCGAGATGCCGAGCGCTCCCACCGTCGTCGCCCCGAGTCCCTTCAGGTAGCGGCCCGCGGCGAGGATGTCCTCGCCCTCCTTCCAGCCCACGGTGGTCGGCGCCTCGCTCGTGAGGTTGGTCAAGCCGAAGCTCCGCAGATCGAGCGCGAGGACGTTGAAGCCCCACTCGTAGTAGGCGCGGACCGCGATCTGGCGCACGTAGTCGAATCGCCGCGAGGAAAAGAGCCCGTGGACGACGATGAGCCCGGGCCGCCCGCCCCCTTCATGCAGGCCGACGCTCGCCGCGATCCGCTCGCCATCGGCCCCCTCGAAGACGTGGTCCGAGAACTGGGCCGGATACGCGTAGCCGAGGTTGCCGGCCTCGCGCTGATTCGCCAGGACGAAGGTGGACAGGTCGGCGAGCCCCTTGCGCACCATCGCGACGTCCGAGTGGTGCAGGCCGTTGGGGATCGCCTCGAGGTCAGACATCAGGGCGTCCATCGAGCGCTCGCGCGGCTCCGGGACCGACAGGGGCAGCGGCTGGGCGTCGAATCGCGCGAGCAGCCGACGAAACGGCTCGGACAGCCGCTGCCCGAACAGCCAGAGCGGCGCGGCCAGGAGCCCGACGACGACGTTCAGCGCCTTGGCCGCCCCGTGAAGGAACCGGTCCTGGCGAGGCGTCGTGCCGAGCGACTCCCACATCAGGACGCCTGCCCGGCGCCGTTGCGGGACTCGAGGCCTCCGCAGATCGTCTCCACGAGCATCTCGCGGGCACGGTCGAAGTCCGCCTCCTCGCCGGGGATCAGGTCGAAGACCCAGCCCGAGAGGAGCTGCTCGATGGCGCCGTAGAACCACATCGAGGCGAACTCCGGATCCACGTCGGTCCGGAAGGTGCCCGCTCGTTGGCCGTCGGCGACGATCTTGGCGATCAGGTCGTAGGCGCGGCGGATCTCAGGGAGATGGGTGCGTCCGAACGAGTTCGCCGCCCGCGTCACGTCCACGATGATCACCTTCATCAGGTCGGGCTCGTGGCGATAGGAGTCGATGATGAAGCGGGCGACCACGTCGAGCTTCTCGCGCGCGCTGATCGTCTGTCCATCCACCTCCTCGATCGTGGCGAGGAGGAGCGACCAGCGCTCCGTGAAGAGCTCGTTCAGCACCTGGTCCTTGGACTTGAAGTAGTGATAGACGAGGCCGTAGGCGACGCCCGCCTCGTCCGCGATGTCGGAGACGCGACAGGCGTGGAAGCCCTGGCGCGCGAAGACGTGGATCGCCGCGTCCAGGATCTGGCGGCGCTTCTCGACCGGCGGGGCCTTGGCATCCATCAGCGAGCGCCCATCAGACGCTGAGCTCCTCAGGGTCGGGCCAGCGATAGGCCTCCGGACGCCGGTTGGCGAGCGACGGCAGCGACTCCCGGACACGTTCCTGCGCGTCGAGGTCGAGCTCGGCGGCCACGAAGCACTCTGAGTCCGGCGCCTGGCCGAGCACGAGGCCCCACGGGTCCACGATCATCGAGCGCCCGTAGGAGCGGTAGTGAGGCGGCGCCTCGCCGATCTGGTTCGGGGCGACCACGAAGGCCTGGTTCTCGATCGCGCGCGCCCGGAGCAGGACCTCCCAGTGGTCCCTGCCCGTGTCGAGGGTGAACGCGGACGGCACGGTGATGAGGGTCGCCCCATGCACCGCCAGGATCCGGTAGGGCTCGGGGAAGCGCAGGTCGTAGCAGACGGTCATTCCCAGCGTGACGCCCTCGAGCTGCCCGGCCAGACGCGTCGTCACGAGCTCCTCGCCGGGCTCCTCGTGCTCGGACTCGCGATACGCGACCCCGCCCACGTCCACGTCGAACATGTGGAGCTTCCGGTAGCGCGCCTCCAGCTCACCGTCCGGCCCGATCAGGACCGACGTGTTGAATGCCTTCTCGTGGCCCTCGGCCCGCTCGGCGATGCTGCCGGCGACCAGGTGGATGCCCAGCTCCCGCGCCCACGAGCTGGCGGCGCGGATGCTCGGCCCACCGAGAGGCTCGGCGCCGTCCAGGAGCGCCGCGGAGTCTGCGAGCAGGTTCCACTTCTCCGGCAAGACCACCAGGCTCGCCCCGTCCCGGGCGGCGGCGCGCACGAGCCGCTCGGCGGTCTCGAGGTTGCGGGCCTTGTCGGCCGTCGAGTTGAGCTGTACGGCGGCGGCGCGCATCTCCATCTGCACCTGACCGGCCGGCTGATTGACCAGTCAATCTAGGAGAAGTATAGGTTCAGCCGCGGAGCCG
>DATBFS010000112.1:0-8761 GCA_036558385.1 Solirubrobacterales bacterium
CGGATCAGCTCGGCGAGGTGAACCTCGCTGGGCAGGTCGGAGCTTTCGGTGGGCGGATAGAGCCACGGCCCGGTGGGCAGGCGGGACGCGAGCTCGGCGATCAGGGCCTCGAGCCCCGCCCCCGTCTTGGCGCTCAGCGGGAACACCTCGTCGACGGCGTCAAGCTCCGCCGCCGCGGCGAGCGCGGTCGTGGTCTCAGGATCGCCGAGCCGGTCGCACTTGTTGACTGCGCAGATCACCGGCGTCTCGTGGCCGGCGGCGAGCAACGCGTTGGCGATGAACCTGTCGCCCGGCCCCACGCCCTGCTCCCCGTCGACGACCAACAGGGCCGCGTCCGCGCCCGCCAGCTCCTGCTCCACCCGGCGCTGCATCCGCTCCGTCAGGGAGTCGCGCGGCCGCTGAACCCCGGGAAGGTCGACCAGGATCATCTGCCAGCCCGCCGCCTCGTCGCTAGCGATGCCGCGGATCGCGCGGCGGGTCGTCTGCGGGCGATCCGAGACGATCGCGACCTTGGTCCCGACGAGGGCGTTGACGAGGGTCGACTTGCCGACGTTGGGCCGGCCCGCGAGACCGATGAACCCCGCCCGCGTCACCGCCCCGAGAGCTCCTCCAGGACCCGCGCCTGCAGCCTGAGCATCTCGCCGGAATCGGACTCGTGGTCGTGGCCGCACAGGTGGAGCACCCCGTGGACCGTGGCCTCCGTGACGTCGCGGGCATGGGCGGGGCAGACGACGACGTCCCCCAGCTCACGTGGGCCCGCCACCTCGCCGGCCTGGTCGATCGGAAACGAGAGCACGTCGGTGGCCTCGTCGAGCCCGCGGTGGGCTCGGTTGAGCTCGCGAATGCGGTCCTCGCTCACGAGCTCGACGGAGAGGTGACCGTCGTCCACGCCGGCGGACCGCAGCGCCACCTCGGTCGCCGCCCGAAGCTCTGCCGGGACGTCGGCGAGATCCAGGGTCAATCCTCTTCGTGGCTGTCGCGCTCGTATTCCCCGTATGCGGCGACGATCCGCTGGACGAGCTCGTGGCGGACGACGTCCTCGCCCCCGAACCGGGTGAAGGAGATGTCCGCGACCTGCGCCAGGATCTCCCCGATCACCACCAAGCCGGAGCGATGGTCTCGCGGCAGGTCGATCTGGGTGATGTCGCCGGTGACGACCATCTTCGAGCCGAAGCCGAGCCTGGTCAGGAACATCTTCATCTGCTCGGGGCTCGTGTTCTGCGCTTCGTCGAGGATCACGAACGAGTCGTTCAGGGTGCGGCCACGCATGAAGGCGAGCGGCGCCACCTCGATGATCCCCCGGTCGAAGTAGGTGCTCACCCGCTCGGGATCGAGCATGTCGTAGAGGGCGTCGAACAGGGGCCGCAGGTAAGGGTCCACCTTCGCCTGGATGTCGCCCGGCAGGAAGCCCAGGCGCTCTCCCGCCTCGACCGCAGGCCGGGTCAGGATGATGCGATTCACCTCGCGGGCATCCAGCGCGGCCACCGCCATCGCGACCGCGAGGAAGGTCTTCCCCGTGCCGGCCGGCCCGATCCCGAAGGTCACCGTGTGCTTGCGGATCGAATCGACGTAGCGCTTCTGGTTGACGGTCTTCGGAGAGACCTTGATGCTGCGGTGTCGCCAGATCACGTCCTCGAGGATCTCCGCCGGGCGCTGTCTGGCGTCCATCGCCCCGGCGACCGTGCCGATCGTCGCGGGCGCCAGCTCGTGGCCGCGCTCGATCAGGTCCACCAGCTCCTCGACCACGGCGGCCGCGTCGCGAACCTCGCCCTCGTCCCCATCAAGCGTGAGGACGTTGCCGCGCAGGCGGAGGTCACAGCCGACTCTGCCCTCGAGCTCGCGCAACACCGAGTCCTCAGAGCCGGCCAGCTCCGCGGCCACTGTGTTGTCGAGAGTGAGCTGCCTTCGAGCCACTCGTCTAGCCGTTCAGGCGCTCCTTCACGGCTGCACTCACCCGCTTCCCGTCGGCCCTTCCTCCGATGTGCGGCATCAGCAGCGACATCACCTTGCCCATGTCGCGCGGCTCCGAGGCGCCGGCCTCGGAGACCGCCCCGTCGACGAGCTCGTCGAGCTCCGCGTCGGAGAGCTGCGCGGGCAGGTAACGCTCGATCAGCTCGGCCTCCGCGCGCTCGGCCTCGGCTCGATCCGGGCTGCCTCCCTCGCGGAACGCCTCCACCGCCTCGAGTCTCTTCTTGCGCTCCCGCTGGAGCACCGCTACCTCGTCGCCGTCGCCCAGCTTGGCGTCCTGCTGGAGCGCGCTCGCGACCATGCGCAGCGTGGCCACGCGCTCGCGCTCGCCGGCCTTCATCGCCTCCCGCGTATCCGTCTGCACGCGCTCGAGGATGCTCACGGACACAAGGGTAGCCGGGCATCGGCCAGCCGATCCGGGCGGCTGCTCAAACCGGCGCCGCCTCCGGGCCGTCGATTGCGACCCGCTCGATGTCGCCCAACGGCATCTGGAGGAAGCGCGTGCCGAGCTCGCGGAAGGATGCGACGTCGCCCGTGCACAAGAAACGGTACTCGCCCTCCCCCCGGCTCTCCGTCTCCAGTCCGCGGCTCTCGAGCTCACGCTGGGCGGTCGCGGCCACCGCGTGGCCGGCGGTGACGAGCCGCACGTCGCGGCCGAGCATCCGCTGGAGCATCGGGGCAACCAGCGGATAGTGGGTGCAGCCCAGGATCAGGGTGTCGATCTCCGCCCGCTTCAGCGGCTCGCAGTAGGAGCGCACCGTGTCGATGACGTGCTCGTCGAAGGGGAAGCCGTTCTGGATGATCGGCGCCAGGTCGGCGGCGGGGATCTCGACCACGTCGAGCTCTCGCCCCGCGGCGTGCTCCTCCAGCGCTCGCCGGTAGGCGCCGCCCTCCACCGTGGCCGGGGTCGCGAGGACGCCGATGCGACCCGAGTCGGTGATCGCGGCTGCGATCTCCGCCTCGGGGCCGACCACCGTGAGCACCTCCACCCCCTGCCGGGCCGCCGTCTCGCGCGCGACGTCGGCCCCGGCGGACGTCGCCGAGTTGCAGGCGATCACCAACAGCTTGGTCCCGCGGGCAAGGAGAAACCGCGCGAGCTCCTCGATTCGGGGACGGAGCCAGTCGGGAGACTTCGTGCCGTATGGGAATCCCTCCGTGTCCCCGAGGTACAGATAGTCCTCCTCCGGAAGGGAGACCAGCAGCTCGTGCAGGACGGTGAGCCCGCCGATCCCCGAGTCGAGCACGGCGATCGGGAGCGACCTGAGGCCGTGGCTCATGCGGTCATTGTCGCCGTGTCGGCGGCCGTCGAGAGCGAGAGCGCCGTCCACTCGTCCTCTGAGCGACGTTCGCGCTCCACGAGGCCACGCGCCGCGAACGCGCCCGTCACCCCATCCGCTTCGGAGGCCAGCAGGCCCGAGCAGATCAGCCGCTGCGGTACCTCCCGTAGCCGGCCCGCGACCTCGCCGAGCAACGGCGCGGTGAGGTTGGCCACCGCCGTGCGGGCGCAGGGGGCCGGCGCTCGCCGGAGGTTGCGGCGCAGGGGCTGGAGCTCGACGCCGTTGGCGGCGGCGTTGCTGGATGCCGCGTCGAGCGCCGCCGGCTCGTGATCGCACGCCAGCACCGGCCCGAACCCGAGCTTGGCGGCGGCGATGGCGAGCACCCCGGAGCCGGTCCCCCAATCCGCGAGCGATCCGGATGCCCGCCCCTCGTCGGCAAGCGCCAGCAGGAGCTCGAGACACATCCGGGTCGTGGGATGGGCCCCGGTGCCGAACGCCTGGCCCGGATCCACCACGACGTCGATGGCCCCCGCCCGCGGCTCCTCCCAGGACGGCCTCACCCAGAGGCGGTCGCCGACCAGGAAGGGCCGGTGGAAGTCCTGCCAGCGGTCTCCCCAATCGTCCGGAACCTCGGTCGAGGTGACCTCCACCAGCGCGTCGGCGGCGACGGCCTCGAGATCGGGGAGCGCGGGCAGCTCGCCCGGCGCGCCGTAGATCGCGTACTCCACGTAACCGGCTCCGCGGTCCTCCTCCACCCCTCCCGGGGCGAGGACGACGAGCTCGGCGAGCACCTGCTCGGCGAGCTCAGGGCGGCAGCGAACGGCGAGCCGGATCAACCTCTGGCCGCGCGGCGGCGCCAGCGCGACGCCCCGTCGCGGCGAGCGCCCTTGGAACCCAGCGACTCGTGCAGTTGCTCCACGAGGCGCCGCTCGTCCTTGCTCAGCTTGCCGGGGACGTACACGTCCAGGACCACGTGCTCGTCGCCGCGGCTACCGCCGCGCAGCGACGGCAGGCCAAGGCCGCGAAGCAGGACGTGCTCGCCGGGCTGCGCGCCGGCGGGGATCTCGACCTCGCGCTCGCCGTCGAGGGTCGGGACGGTCGCCTTCCCGCCCAGCATCGCGCGGGTCGCCGGGACCTCGACGACGGCGACCAGGTCCTGGCCGTGGCGCTCGAAGCGTTCGTCGTCGGCCACCAGCACCTCGACGTAGAGGTCACCCGCACGACCCGCGGCCTCGCCGGCATGGCCGGCCCCGGAAATGCGGATGCGCTGCCCAGACTCGATCCCGGGCGGAACCTCCACCTCCCAGGTCCGCGTCCGCACGGTTCGGCCCTTGCCGCCGCATTCCTCACACGGTTGCTCGGGAACACGTCCCTGCCCGCCACAGGCGGGACAGGGGCCCGATCGAACGAGCTGGCCGAAAGCCGTCCGGGCCACCTCGCGGAGCTCGCCGCTCCCGTCGCATGTCTCGCAGGTCCGAATCGGCGTCCCGGGCTCCGCCCCGTTCCCGCGACAGTGCTCGCAGGTGGACACCGCTTCGAAGGAGACCCCATGCCGGGCGCCGGTGAGGACCTCGGCGAGGGTCAGCTCGACCTGGGCGGCGACGTCCCCCCCGTTCGCCGGCCCGGGCCGGCCGAACCCGAAGAGCTCGCTGAACAGCGGGTCCCCGCGGCCGAAGAACGCGGAAAGGACGTCGTCGAAGCTTCCGAAGGCGTCGGCGCGCGGCGCCCACCCGCGGGAGCTGAGGCCCTCGTGCCCGAACGTGTCGTAAGTGCTGCGGCGGTCCGCGTCGGACAGGACCTCGTAGGCCTCGGCGGCCTCCTTGAACTTCTCCTCGGCCTCGGGATCGTGCTTGTTGACATCCGGATGGAGCTCGCGGGCGAGCCGTCGAAACGCCTTCTTCACCTCGCCGTCGCTCGCCCCCCGGTCCACGCCGAGGACCTCGTAGTAGTCGCGTTTCACGGCGGTCAACCCTCGTAGACGGTCTCGAAGAAGCGAGACAGGCGGCCCGCCGCGTCACGAACCGAGACGATCGCCCGCGCGTAGTCCATGCGCAGCGGCCCGAGCACGCCGACGGTGCCGAGGTTCCTGTACCCCAGGCCGTAGTTCGCCCCGACCACGCTCACCGAGCGAAGCTCGGGGGCGGGGTTCTCGTCACCGATCCAGACGAACACGGAGCGCTCGTCGAGCGCCGATCGCAGCGTTCGCAGCAGGCCGGCGCGACGCTCGAGCGCTCTCATCAGGGAGTCCACCTGGGGCAGGTCGCCGGCGTGGTCCTCGGAGAGCAGGCGCGCCGCACCCTCCAGGTACAGATCGGCCTCGGCCCGCTCTTCCAGGCCCGAGAATGCGTCTCGGATCTCGGCGAGGAACCCCAGCTCCGCCTGGTCGAGCTCTGGATCGGCGAGCCGGTCGGCGATCATCCGCGCGCCCAGGCCGAGGCCCGTCAGCCGCTCGTTGAGATAGCTCGACGCCCAGGCCACGAGACCGGGATCGAGGGGGTTGGAGAAGGTGAAGACGCGCTTGGTAACCGCCCCGTTCGAAGCGATCACGACGACCATCACCACCCGCGGCTGAAGCAGCAGCACCTCGACCCGGTGGATGCGAGCGGCGCTCGGCGGCGGCGCGGTGGCCAGGGCCAGCAGGTCGGTGATCCGGGAGAGCTCCGCCGTCGTCTCGCGGATCGCCTCGTCCACCTCGCGCCGCATCTGGGTTTCGTCGAGCCCCAGGCCGGGGCCCGTCTGGCGCCGCAGGCCCGATGCCAAGAGGGCATCGGCGTAGAGGCGATACCCGGCATCGGTGGGGACGCGGCCCGCCGACGTGTACGGGTGGGTGAGAAGGCCGGCGCGCTCGAGCTCGGCCAGCTCGGCTCGGATCGTTGAGGCGCCCCACTCCACCTCCTCGCGACTCGCCAGCGACTTCGAGCCCACGGGCCTCCCCGACTCGAGGTAGGAGTCGATGACCAGGCTGAGCACCCGCTGTTGCCGCTCGGACAGCATCGGCGACCAATTTTAGGAGCGCCCGGGCCCGCCGGAGACGGAGGCCGTTAGGCCGAGGCTTTCGGCGGACTCATGTTCAGCTCCGCCTCGGCGTTCCGGATGATCCGGTTGTCTCCCTGCGCGGCTTCGGTCTGCGTCACCACCCGGCCGTTCGAGGCCTCCTTCACGCTCGCCGTGACCACGATCTCCTGCTCGGGGAACCCCATGCCGCGGAACTGGACCGAGAGGCGCTTCAGGGCCCGCGGGTCGCCCCCGGCCGCGTCGGTATGGGCGCGCGCCACCTGTGCCATCGAGTACAGCCCATGCAGGATCACGCCGGGCAGGCCAACCGACTTGGCGAACTCCGGGTCGGTGTGGATCGGGTTCGGGTCACCCGAAGCCTCCGCGTAGCGCTTCGTCAGGCCGGCGTCCGGGGTGACCTTCAGCTTCGGAAGCGAGTCACCTTGCTTGAAGTCGCTCATGGCTCTCCCTCAGACGGCACGGACGATGTCGGTCCACGTCCCACGGACGGTCTCCTCACCGTCCTGGTTGGTGGACACGGACTCGAACACGTAGAAGCCGCGCCCGTCGTTCTCGTAGATCTCCTTGCAGGTCGCGACCGTGGTGATCGTGTCGCCGGCGCAGACGGGCTCGCCCCATTCGAACTCCTGTCCGCCGTGAACCATGGCGGGCAGGTTGATCCCCACCTCCGGGTCCATGATCGCCGGGCCAAGCGCGGGCGCGCTGTAGACGACGCAGAACATGGGCGGGGCGACCTGGTCCCGAAAGCCGGCCGCCTTGGCGGCCTCCGAGTCATGGTAGATCGGGTTGTCCTCGCCGACGGCGCTCGCGTACTGGTCGATCCGGGCTGCCTCGACCTCGAACGAGGCCTCGGGCCACTGCTTGCCGATCGCTTCGGTGTTGACTCCCATGCGGCCGGCGATTCTAGTCGCCGGCCGCGCGCTCCCGCTGCTCGGCGACCTCCACCGCCTCCTCGCGCGTCGCGTACATCTGCAGGGCGGCGAGCTTTCCATCCCGGACGTCCCACATGTAGGCGAGGTCCATCTCGACCGGGATGCCGCTGCCCTTCCCTCGCCCCGACTGGTGCATGACCGCGACCACGTGCCTCGCTCCCACCGGGCTCGCCTCGGTGATCTCCACGGTGAAGTCCTCCCAAGCCTCCAGCCATTGGTTGAGCCAGACCATGAACCCGTCCTCCCCCACGTACCTGCCCGCGTTCGGCAGGTTCGGCGGCAGATAGACCTCGAAGTCCTCGAGCGCGAGCGCGAGCAGGCCGTCGATCTCCCCCCGCCGAAACGCATCGATCGCCTCGCGGACCACCTCGACGTTTCGACGCTGCTGCTCCTTCACGCTACTCATCGATCTCCAGCACCGACAAAAACGCCTCCTGGGGCACCTCCACGCGCCCGACCTGCTTCATCCGCTTCTTGCCGGCCTTCTGCTTCTCGAGCAGCTTTCGCTTGCGCGTCACATCGCCGCCGTAGAGCTTCGCGGTCACGTCCTTGCGAAGCGCCTTCACGGTCTCGCGGGCCAGGACCCTGGTGCCGATCGCGGCCTGCACCGGCACGTCGAACAGCTGTCGCGGGATGGTCTTCTGGAGCCGTTCGACGAGCGCCCTCCCGGCTCGGTAGGCCTCGTCGGAGTGCACGATCACCGAGAGAGCGTCCACGCGATCGCCGGCCAGCAGGACGTCCAGCTTCACCAGGTCGGACGGGCGGTTCCCTAGCTGCTCGTAGTCGAGTGAGGCGTAGCCCGCGGTACGGGACTTGAGCTGGTCGTAGAAGTCGAGCACGATCTCCGCGAGCGGCAGGTCGTAGCGAAGCTGCACACGCTCCGGCGACAGGTAGTGCATGTCGAAGTGGACGCCCCGCCGGCCCTGGCACAGCTCCATCACCGCGCCCACGTACGGTGCGGGCGCGATCACCGTCGCGCGGATGTAGGGCTCCATGACGCGCTCGATCGTGGCCGGATCGGGCATCTCGGCCGGGCTCCGGACCTCCGTCCGTTCCCCGCCCCGAAGCTCCACCTCGTAGCGGACGTTCGGGGTGGTCGCGAGGAGCTCGAGCCCGTATTCCCGCTCGAGCCGCTCGCGCACGATGTCCATGTGGAGCAGGCCGAGGAAGCCGCAGCGAAAGCCGAACCCGAGCGCCTGGGACGTCTCGGGCTCGAAGGACAGGGCGGCGTCGTTGAGCGCCAGCCGGTCGAGCGCATCCCGCAGGTCCTCGTAGCGATCGGTGTCGATCGGGAACAGCCCGCAGAAGACCATGGGCTTCACCTCGCGGTAGCCCGGGAGGGGCTCGGCCGCGGGCCGCCCTCGCGAGGTGAGCGTGTCGCCGACGCGCAGGCGGGCCACGTCCTTGATGCCCGTGATCACGTATCCCACCTCGCCCGCGCTCATTCGGTGGGCCGGCGTCATCTCGGGTTCGAAATAGCCGAGCTCGTCGATCTCCGCCTCGGTGCCGGCCTGCATCGCGACGATCGGCTGCCGCCGCTCGAAGCCGCCGTCGATGAGGCGGACGTAC
>DATBFS010000113.1:0-3025 GCA_036558385.1 Solirubrobacterales bacterium
GGAGCACGACCTGTCGTCGCTGCGGCTGCTCGGCTCGGTCGGCGAGCCGATCAACCCGAAGGCGTGGCTGTGGTACTGGAAGGTGATCGGCGGCGAGAAGTGCCCCGTCGTCGACACCTGGTGGCAGACCGAGACCGGCCACATCATGATCACGCCGCTGCCCGGCGTGGTGGCCGCCAAGCCGGGCTCGGCGACCAAGCCGCTGCCCGGGATCGAGACGGTGGTGCTGACGGAGGAGGGCGACGACGCCGGCAACGAGCAGGGCCTGCTCGCGATCGAGAAGCCGTGGCCGGGGATGCTGCGGACGCTCTACAGGGATCCCGACCGCTTCAAGGAGACGTACTTCGACAAGTTCGGCGAGACCACGTACTTCGTGGGCGACGCCGCGCGCAAGGACGAGGACGACTACTTCTGGGTGATCGGGCGCGTGGACGACGTGATCAACGTCTCCGGGCACCGCATGTCGACCGCGGAGGTGGAGTCGGCGATCGTCTCGCACCCGAAGGTCGCCGAGTCGGCGGTGATCGGCCAGCAGGACGAGGACACCGGCCAGGCGATCGCGGCGTTCGTGATCCTCGAGGGCTCCGAGAACGAGGGCGACGAGGACCTCGAGCAGCAGATCCGCGACCGCGTCGCGGAGCGGATCGGCAAGCTCGCGCGGCCCAAGCGGATCATCTGGACGGCCGACCTGCCGAAGACCCGCTCCGGCAAGATCATGCGGCGGCTGCTGCGCGACATCGCCGAGGGCAACGAGCTGGGTGACGTGACGACCCTGCGCGACCCGGACGTGATGAAGGAGCTGGCCGGCAAGTTCGACACCGAGGACGACGGGGGCGACTCAAAGGACTAGACGCGGAAAAGGGGGCCTCCAAGGGCCCCCTTGTTCCGTGAAGACGTGCCGCCGGTGAACGTTCGTCTGTCCGGCCCGTCGGTCTTCCTGAGTCCTTCTTCGGCCTTCGCGCGGCGGCCTTTAACCGGCCTGGACGAATGCCTTAGCGGGCGAGGTGGAACGTGGCGTTCACCTCGTCCGGGCTCAGGAACCTCAGGGACAGCTCCCCTGTGGCGCCGCGGTACTTGCCGGTGCCTCCGGTGATCGCGCCCTTCTGCACTCCGCTGAAGGCCCCCTTGTCGAGGGTGTTGAGGGCCTGGGTGGCGATGTCGCCCCCGGGCAGCGAGAACGTGACCTCGCACTCGAGCACCCCGGTGGCGGTGGCGGCGTCGATGACCCGCACGGTCACGCACGCGCCCCCGTCCCGGCCGATCTGCTTGCCGCCCTTGTGGGTGCGCAGGATGTCGTTCAGCGCGACTCGGTCGCCAAGGCCGAACTTGCCGGGATCGACCGGGATCGGCCGGATCCCGTTCGGCGCGGTGGCCGCATAGACCTTCAAGGTCCTCCCGCCATGGTGCTTGGCCTTGGGCGCCGCGCCGGCGAGCGTGGCTCCCCCCGCGATCAGCCCGGCCACCAGGGCCGCGATAACGATTGCCGTCTTTCGCATGAGTCTCTCCTTCGTCTCAGGGCAGGAACACGACCGCGACCTGCCGCTCGTCGACCTCGCCGCTCGCCGGGCGCAGCAGGAAGTTCGAGGTGATGAGCCCGGTGGCTCCCTCGAACCGGCCGCGTCCCTTCTCGATCCGCCACATCACCGAGCCGTGGGCGACGTCCGGATCGGCCGACGGGCCGAGCGTCCCATCGCTCACCGTCGCGAAGTCGAGGGCGGCCTCGCCGTCGTTGACGGTGAGCCGGCCCCGCTCGGCGAACGTCGACTCACCGGTGAAGCGGGCGTGTCTCGTGTACGAGATCGAGTCGATCCCCGTGTCCGAGCCGTTCGCGGCCTGCACGCTGACCCACTCGCTGTGCCCCGCGACGTCGACCCCCGGCGGATCACCGGCGGTCTGCGTCGCGCTGGAGCGCAAGCGAGCCGAGATGGTGAGGCACTCCATGAGGCGACGCTACGCCCGCCGCCCCTTGGCCGAAATCGCGTGAATTCCTAGACTTTCGACGCCTCGCGCACCGGTTTGGAGGCGGCGAGCTGCGTGCGGGAGCGGATGCCGAGCTTCCTGTAGACGTGGCTCAAGTGGGCGCTCACCGTGTGCACGCTCACGTGCAGCGCCGCCGCAATCTCCTTGTTCGACCTTCCGCCGGCGGCCAGCTCCGCGACCCGGAGCTCGGTCTCCGTCAGGCTCTCGTCGAGCGTCGCCCGGCGGCGGCCGCTGATGCGCCTCAGCTCCGCCTCGGCCTTGACGGTCCAGAGACCCGCGCCGAGGTCGCCGAAGATCGCGAGGGCCTGCTCGAGGGCGTCGCGGGCAAGGGCCTTCTGCCGCGCGCGGCGGCGCGCCGCCCCCAGGCAGAGCAGGGTCCGGCCCAGCTCGAAGGGATAGGGGAACGCCTCGAGGCCCGCCGCCGCTCGCTCGTAGGCGGCGAACGCTCGGTCGAGGTCGCCCCCTGCGGCCTCCACCAGGCCCCGGCCGCGAGCCGCGGTTGCGAGGGCCCAGGGGCTGCCGAGACGCTCCGCGCTGAGCTCGTACGCCTCCAGGACCTCGCGCGCCTGGGAGATCTCGCCGAGGGCGACCATCGTCTCGATCGCGTCGCCCCATGCGGGGATCGTCGGATCATGGATCCCGCCTGCGAGCAGGCGCCCCGGCAGGGCGCGGAGGTGGGCGCCTGCCGCCTCGATGTTCCCGACCGCGAGCTCGATCCGGCCGAGCGTGCCGAGGCAGTACATGGTGGACAGTTCGTTCCCCGTGGCGCGGGTGAACTCGAGCGACTCGGCCACCGACGCTCGGGCCTCCGCCACCAGGCCAAGGTCGGCCTCGATCAGGCCCTTCACCCGGCCCACCCAGGCCAGGCCGTGCGGGTATTGCGTCTGTTCGGTGATGTCGTACGCCGCGCGCGCGTGCTCGAGCGCGAGCTGCCAGCGCCCGGCCAGCCACTCGAGCATCGCCAGCGCCCAGAGCACCATCACCCGCGAGTGCTCGTCGCCTCGAGCCGCGGCCTTCGCGTCCAGGCTCTCGAGCTCCGCTCGGG
>DATBFS010000114.1:0-6786 GCA_036558385.1 Solirubrobacterales bacterium
CCACAGGTCCGAGCATGCCGCCGACAACCCTCCCCTTGCCGCCAGCCGCAAACCATCCAAGGCCTAGCCTCGTTCTGGGGGTAGGGTTTGAAACCAGAGGCACCAGGTTGGAGCGCGCACGCCCACACTTCCTGAGCCCGACCGTGATCGGCGGCCTGCTGTTCTTGCTCGTCGTCGGCGGCGCCACCTTCGTGGCGACTAGAACCACGGGCCACGGGAACGCATCCGCAGGGGTGCTCTGGGCCGCGGTTTGGATCGCCCTAGGCGCTCGGATCTGGATCCGCTGGGGCTGGGAGGACTTCTTCAGCATTCCAGCGTGCTTTGCCCTCGCGGTCCTCTCGCTGGCCGTCGGCTTCAGCTGGATCTAGGACCTGTCCCACCGCACCCGGCGAGCGGGACCTTAGACCGTTCTCCGTGGGGCAAAGTTGGGGGCAAAGTCGCGATCCGATCGCGCCGCGCTGCGGCGGCGGAACCGCATGGCTACCCCGATCTTCCTGATGGGCCGGGGAGGACTCGAACCTCCGTCCTGCAGATTATGAGTCCGCTGCTCTGACCAACTGAGCTACCGGCCCGGGGTGGCAATTATGGCTTAGGCAAGCGATATTCGGCCGTCGTCGCGAAGTCCGTCCGCTCGCCCGATACGCCGATTTTGCCCAGTTTTGCCCAATCAAGTGCCTCATCGAACGCCTCGAGGTAGCGGCCGGAGAGCCGCTCACGACGCTTGGCGCCCTTGATACACGCGGAAGGTGAACGATGGGTCCGTGTGCCCGAGCTGCTCGGCGATGTAAACCGGGTCATCGCGTAGCGCGGCGCGAAGGCTCGCATAGGTACGGCGCAGCGCGTGCGGAACCTGTCGCCAGGTTGACATCACGCCAGTCGAGAGCGATCGCCTCGCCCACCCTCAACCCAGAACCGGCCAATGAGGGAGACGGGCACATTGGCTCTCCCCCGCTCGGAGTTTTGTGCGCCTCTGGCGGGCCCTGTAGCTCGGAAGGTCGCGGTAGCCGTCGACGACCCGGCCGTCTCCAAGGCGACGCCGGCGCGAGGCCTTAGCGCGACACGCGAGGCTGCAGTAGACGGCGTCTGCGCGCAGGCCTCAAATCGACGCGCCGCAGATCTAGGGTCTCCTACGTCGACTCAGGTCGGCGCCGTAGCCAAACCCTCCTTCGCCTTGGCCGGCTGCTCGGTCGGGAGCTGGCGGCTGAAGGCGAGCGCCACTAGGGCGAAGATCGCCAGCACCGCGAGCGCCGCGCGCAGCCCGGCGATCCGCGCGGTCTGATTCTCGTCGACGATCGCGTTCTCCGTCCTCGGCGGCACATGGGCGTCCTTCAGCGAACTTTCGAGCTGAGCGTCCGAGATGAACGGGGCGCCGCCCGCGAGCTTCGTTTGGGCCTGCGAGGCGACGCGGTCGGGGACGTCCGGATTCTGCTGAACCCCGGTCAGGAAAGAGGAGGTCAGGGCGGCGATGACTATTGCCCCCGTGAGCGCGGTGCCGACCGAGATGCCGAGGTTCGTGATCGTGTTCTGTAGCCCGCCGACTTCACCGCTCTGCTCATCCGGAACCGCGGAGACGGTGACGCTCCCGAGCTGCGAGGCGAGGGCCCCCACCCCAAGGCCGGCGAGGAGCAGGGGCCAGGTCGTCACCTCGGCCCCGGCGCCAGTGTCGAGGAGCGCGATCAACACCAACAATGCGACGAACAGCGCCGCGAAGCCGATCCGCGCCACTCGCCGCGGCGAGGCGTCTGGGAACAGCTTCGGGATGCCCGCGGCGGCGAGGATGAGCGTCACCGAGAGAGGCAGGAGGCGCACGCCCGTGTCGATCGCAGAGAGCCCCAGCGCGACGGAGAGGAACAGCGGCACGGCGAAAAACATCCCGCCCTGCAGGAAGTACTGGAAGAAGAAGGACGTCAATCCACCCCGCAGGCGCGGATTGCGCAGCATCGCGGGGTCGACGAGCGGGTCGGAGCCGGTGTCGATCCGCCGGTTCTGCCAGGCGACGAAGAGCCAGAGCACGGCCCCACCGGCGAGGATCAGCCAGATCACCGGCGACAGGCCCAGCCACTGGGGCCCTCCGGGCTTCGGCTGCACGAATCCCCAGGTTCCGGAGCGCAGGATGCCGAAGACGACGAGTCCGAGACCCATTGCCGACAGGGCGGTTCCCACGAGGTCGAGCCTCACGCCCCCGTCTCGCTCCCCCTCGGCCATCCGGCGCGCGAGAAGGAGAATCCCGGCCACGACCACCACCTCGCCCGCGAACACGTAACGCCACGAGAGGTAGGTGGTGCAAAGGCCGCCGATTATCGGACCGGCGGCCACGGCGATTGCGGCGGCCGACGCGACAAGCCCGTACGCGCGCGGTCGCTCCGCGCGGCCATAGTTGGACGCGATGAGGGCGACGATTGAGGGCAGGATCAGGGCTGCCCCGAGGCCCTCGAGGCCGGACCATCCGATCAGCAGCACACCGAGATTCGGCGCAAGTGAGGTGGTGAGCGACCCGCAGCCGTAGATGATGCAGCCGATCGCGAACGCGCGCCTGCGGCCGATGATCTGGCCGATCTTGCCGCCGGTGATCATGAAGGCCGCCATCACCAGCGTGTAGGCGGTAATCGCGGTCTGGATCCCGGTGATCGTCGTGCCCAGGTCGTCGGCGACCGTCGCCATCGAGACGTTCATCACCGAGCTGTCGAGCATCATCAGGAACTGCCCGGCGCAGAGGGTCAGAAGGACGATGCCGGCCGCCCCACCCGCACCACGCTCGTCCGTGGCTCCACTCACACGCTTGACCCTATCCTGCGCTCCGCAGGCGTAGAAGCAATGCGACCACGCGGTCGGGGTCGACGCGCTGACCGGCCTATCCGAGAGCTGGCCCGCTCACATCCAGGCGCCACGAAGGCACGTGGGCGCCCGACGCCCTGATCGGTCACGCGGCGACCCGGCTCGCTCCTTCGCGGGGCGAAGAGACCGCGCCTTCGTCTGGCGTCGATCGGGTTCGCGGTAATCGTGATTCGAGGAGTCTCGGCTGGAGGCGCGCAGCAAGCGTTTATCCCAGTCGGGCGGCCGGGGCCTGAGAGGGGGCGGGTCGCGAGGAGGAAGAGCCGAACCGCGCTAGCCGGCGCACGACCGCGAACTCGCCCAGCTCGTTCATTTCGGCGCTTGCGATGCCACACTCGATCGCGCCGCAGGCCCCGACCGCCATCGCCGAACCGGCCGATCGGCCACTCGCGCGCCGCCAGCTGCTCCGCCTGCTCTGCCTGGACCATCCGCTGACGACCGACCGACGCCAACAGCGCCCGATCGCGCGGGCTCACATTCATCCCTCTTGAACGCCCTCCCACCGAAGCCCGGTTCGACCGACCCCTTCTCGACCGCCGCCCTCCCGTCCATCTCACCCTGCTTTCCGCTTCCCGCTCACTGCGCCTGGAACTTGCCGACCACCCGAACGACCCATGGGGAGGGCGGGTGGTCGGCAAGGGCCAGGCGCATGGTTGCGGCGTTTGCGGCCCGTTTCATGGCGAGCATCCTCGCCACATGGGCGCGAGTAGCGTGATCGGTACGGCGCCATATATCCGTATGTCCCGCGACGGCCGAGATTGACCAATGCGGGGCCCCGAAACGCAGTGATGTCAGCGGGGTGTCGGGGGCGCGACCGCGAGGCAGCGCGCTGCGGTCAGACACGGAACGGCATGCCCGCCTAGGCTCACCACCCCGCCCTCCGCGAGATACTGCGCGGGCGATGTCGGAGGAGAACGTCGAGGCTTTCACCGAGCTCCAGCCCGACGAGATCTCGAAGATCCGGGGCCTCGAGCATCGAATCTTCGCGATTGGCCGCATCCGCCCTCGTGGCACGACTGCACACGGCGCCCGGTGAGTCCCGAGTCGATCCTGCTGGCAAGCGTGAACGCGCTGCGCCCGACCGGCCTCGCCGCCGTGTACGCGTTGCTGTCCACGCCAAGGCCGCGGCGGCTTCTGGTCGGGTACGTTGCGGTCGGATTCGCTTGGAGCTTCGCGGTGGGAATCCTCGTCGTCGTGGCGCTCGGTGGAGTCAGGGTCGAGACCGGATCCTCGACGGCGAACTCGGTCGTAAGCCTTGGCCTGGGGGCCGCCGCCGTCGGGTTCGCGGCGGGCATCGCCACAGGGAGGATTGAAACCCCCTCCCCCGGGCGCTCGACGGGACAGTCCAGGGTGTCCCGGGCGCTTCGGGACCCCAGCCTTGCGGTCGCCGCGGGCGCGGGCGTTGCGGCCCATCTGCCGGGCCTCCTCTACCTGCTGGGGCTCAACTCAATTTCGGAAACCCGTCCAGGGTTTGCTGTGGGCGCGGTCAACGTTCTGATCTTCGACGCGATCTGGTTCGCCATTCCAATCGCGGCGCTCGCCGTTGCCCTGCGTCGCCCGGCGGCCGCGAGAGCGGCGCTCGACCGGGGCAGCGCCTGGGCTCATCGCCACGAGCGACGGCTCGCCATCGTCGTCTTCGCCGTCGTTGGCGTTGCCTTTGCGCTCAAGGGTGCCGTGGACCTGCTGAGCTGAGCTCCGGCGTCGGGGCCACCGAGGCCTCGAAGCCCCGGGCTGCGGGACTAGGCGAGATCCAAAGGACGACGCGGACGGCATCCGTCGTCTACCGTAGCCGCGCCACCGCGCTGGCCCCGCAGATGCGCGGGCGCTGTCGACCCTTGCCCTGGGGGCGTCCCGGCAGATCGTCTGTGTCCGAAAGCTCGAATGCCCTCGCAACCCACTAGGACTCAGTCCAGGTCGGTCTCGACCTCGATCCGGCCCGACCTGGCCGCGCCGGCGAGGGCGGCGTAGTCGAGCTCGTTCTGGTCCGCGTAGCGCTCGGAGAACTCGGCGATCGCCTGATCGAACCTCTCGCCCTTGCCGAGATACGCGGCGATCGCGATCCGGTCGCCGGATCGCGCGTGGGCTCGCGCGAGCGTCCAGCCGCAGACGCGTCCGTAGATCTCGAGCCCCCGCGGCGGCAGGGTCTCGATCTCCGCCGAGCGCTTGCCGTCCCAGAGCTGGCGCACGTAGAAGTCGCGCTTGCGTTCGTCGATCCCGATCGCCGGGAGCCAGCCGAGGAGGATGTCGCTCGCGGCCTGCATCAGCCACTGGCCCTCGACGACCCGCTCGCCGTGGTTACCGAACTCGCTCGCCCCGAGGTAGGGCTCGAGCACCGAGGCCTCCGCCTCCTTGGCCTGCAGGAAGAGGGGATCCTGCCCATCGCGGCCCATCATTAACACCACCCAGGCGCGGGTCCCGACGCTGCCGACCCCGACGACCTTGCGGGCCATCTCGACGAACCGATAGCTGTCGAAGAGGTGGCGGCGGTCGCCCTTGAGGCTCTCGCGGTAGCGGCGGAGCAGCTCGCGCATTCGCTCCTCGAACTCCTGCTCCTGGCCCGCGTCGAGTAGCTCCCTGGCGGGGACGAGCAGCGGGGGATCGCTAATGATCCGCGGCTCACCGTCGACCACCCGGACGAGGCGATCGAACGCCTTGAGGCTGTTCTTCTTTTCCGCCTTCGCCACGTTCTTGCGCGCCCTCTTCATCTGCTTTCGGTCGGCGAGCCTGGCCACGTCGGCGAGGAGGCTCTCGATGTCGAGCCGCGCGTACCAGACCTCGAGGTTTCGCATCGTCGCGAACTCCCGCATCGCCTCGCGGTACGCGCGCACCGTGGTAAGGACGGCGGCGCGAGTCTGGTTCGGGGTGAAGTCGCGATCGCGCCCGGCGATCGCGAAGCTCGCCGCCAATCGCTTGACGTCCCACTCCCAGGGCCCCGGGAGGGTCTCGTCGAAGTCGTTCACGTCCCCGACCAGGCGGCGGTCGGGCGCGGCGAACGCACCGAAGTTCGACAGGTGGGCGTCGCCGCAAAGCTGGACCCGCAACCCGGACACCGGTGTCTTCGCGAGGTCCATCGCCATGATCGCCGCCGCGCCGCGGTAAAACGTGAACGGCGAGGCGAGCATCCGCCCGTAGCGGATCGGAACCAGCTCGGGGACGCGGCTCGCGGCCTGGTCCTCGAGCACGGCGACCGGGTCTCGGCGGCGCGCCGCCGGCTCCCAGTCTCCGTGGCTCGCCCGTGAAGCCCTCTCCCGGGCCGCCTTGCCGGCGGCGGCGCGGTCGGCCGGTGAGGCGGACGCGGCTCTTGGATTGGATTTCGCGGGTGTGTGAGGCATGGATGGCATGCGTGCCGACGCTATTGAACTTTAAATCCGCCGCGGAGACCGGGAGAGCCCGGGTTATGCGGAGCCGGAGATCTGATCGTGAGGGGAGTCGTGACGCCCTCGAGAATAAGATCGCGGCTCGGACTCGGCACCCGATTCCGCTTCGCGTAAGAGCCCGAGAGCGAGCTGATAAGGCGGATGCGAAGCGTCGGCTCGCAGCCGCGGATGCTCCAATCGGTCTGCAAGATCGAGTTGCTTAACGATCCGCGCGATTCCGCCGGCCAGCCCAGGGGAGCGGACGATCACGCCAGCATGGGCGAGATACAGCGAGGCCTCTTCAAGGACCTCGTGAAGCCACGCCACGGGCCGAGCGAAGCCCGGCGCCGCCTTGGCAACGCGCCGAACGTGCGCAATCACGTTCTCGCCGTTCGGCTCGAGGGAACCCCGATAGGCACGCTCCGCAATACGTCTGGCGCGTCCGACTCTCATGGTGCGGCGGATGCTGGCGCAAGATCGCATCCGCTCCTGAAGTTGGGTTAACCAGTTATTGGCACGCGAAGTCGAACCGGGGCGGCCCGGCGGGCGGCCCTGAGGCGGCTGAGCCGCGAGCTTGCGTCAACGTCCAGGAGCCAGG
>DATBFS010000115.1:0-8100 GCA_036558385.1 Solirubrobacterales bacterium
CGCGCCGGTTCGCTCCCGGCTGGGCGGGACCGGCCCTGGCCGGGGCGCTGGCCCTGCTCATCGCGGTCGAGGGGAGGGGCCTTCCCTTCGATCCGTTCGACAATCGGGCTCAGCCGGCGGTGCCGGCGGTGCCGGCCTCGACGGCATCGGTTCCGGCGCCGCAGCTCCATCTGCCGGCGGAACGGGCGTCGGACAACCGCCGCTACATCCTCTGGTCGACCGACGGCTTCCCCAAGCTGGTGAACGGCCGCTCCAGCCTCAACCCGACGTTCACCCAGCGGCTGATCGAGGACGTCGCGCGGTTTCCGAACCACCGCACGGTCGAGCTTTTGGACCGAACCGGGGTCCGCAGCGTGGTCCTGCACGCGGACCGCACCGAGGGGACGCCCTGGCAGGGGGCGGCTCGCCGCCCGGTCTCTGGGCTCCCCGTGACGCGTACCCGGCGCGACGGGTTGGTGATCTACGAGCTCAAGTAGCGGCGGCTGAGGTTAGGGCTGGGTAGGGGAGGGGGTGATGAACGTTCGTGGTCAATACGACCACTAACGTGCGACACCCCGGGCATCGCGCCGCGAAACCCGAATAGCGTCGAATAGTCAGTCTCAACTCGGGTCTCGATGCACGGGGCGGGCGTCGCCTCTACCCAGCCGTCGTTTGTGCAGCCTCAGGCGCCGCGTGTGCGGCACAACGCCATCGTCCAGGGCAGCGGGGTGTGGAGCTCCACGATCTCGAGCCGGCGCTCGATGAAGCGGGCGAAGCCGCGGCGCGACCAGTGGTGAAGGTGCCCGGGGGTGTTGCCGAGCGCGCCGACGTACTTGAACCGCGCCAAGTTCAGGGCCCGCCACAGCGGCTCCCTCGGAACGCTGACGATCGCCCATGGGCTCGCCAGGGCGGCGAGCGTCTCGAGCGCCTTCTCCGGGTCGCTCAGATGCTCCATCACCTCGCAGCAGACGATCAGCTCCGCCGCGTCGGCCTCCGGGCCGAGCGCTTCGACCGGCGCCGCCTTGAACTCCGCCTCGACGCCGGCGTCCGCCGCGCGTCCTCGCGCTTCGGCGATCACCTCCGACGAGACGTCGCTGCCGCGAACCGTGAGGCCGCGGCGCGCGAGCCGGATCGCGATCTCGCCCTCGCCGCAGCCGATCTCGTGTGCCTCGCGCGCGCCCGTGCGGGCGACGAGCCGCTCCAGCCGGGTCAGAAACCCGTCCACCAGCCGTCGCTCGACCGGGTTTCGGGTCCCGTACTTGTCGTAGACGTTGCCGCCCTCGGGCGCTCGCGGGGCGGCGGTCGCGCTCAGACCCCGACCTCCTTTCGGTCCCTCTCTGTGGCGGGCTCGAAGGGCCGCTGCCCGTCGCTCGGCTCGGCGAGCCCGCCGGACCCCGCGGCAGCCTCGTAGTGAGACGGTTCGATGCCTGCCTCGAGCTCGAGCCTTCGGACGCGCTCGAAGGTCCGCTGGGCGATCACGCGCTGGCCCGCGATCGCGTCGCCCACGACTCCAAGGCCGAACATCTGGACCGCGGCCAACGCCAGCACCGCGCCGAGGATCAGGGACTGGATGTGCCCGCTGCGGTCACCGTGGAGGATCCAGTCGACGAGGAAGGGGGCCCAGGCGGCGAGCGCCGCGACGGCCAGGATGCACGCGACGATCGTGAAGACGCGCAGCGGCTCGTACAGGACGTAGGCCCGGAAGACGGCGACCGCGTTTCGCCGTACGTAGCGGGCCGTCGAGTCCACCAGTCGCGAGTCGCGGGTTTGGGGGTTGGTGGCGATCGGGACGTGCTCGACGGCCACCAGCATCTTGCCCGCCTGGATAAGGCTCTCCAGAGTGTACGTGTAGTTCGAGACGATCTGGATCTGGAGCGCGGCCTCGCGGTTGTAGGCGCGAAACCCGGAGGTGGTGTCGGGAACCCTGGTGCCCGAGGCGCGCCGGACCACCCAGCTGCCGAGTCGCTGGAGGAGCTTCTTGGAGGCCGAGAAGTGCTCGATCTCCTTCACCTTGCGGTCGCCCACGACCATGTCGGCTCGGCCCGCGAGGATCGGCCCCACCAGCAGCGGAATCTCCGCGGCCGGGTACTGGTGATCGGCGTCCGTGTTGACGATCACGTCGGCGCCCAGCTTCAGCGAAGCGTCGATGCCGGCCTGGAAGGCCGCCGCCAGCCCCTTGTTGTTCGTGAGCCTGACGATGTGGTCGACCCCGTGGGCCCGCGCGACCTCGACCGTGCGGTCGGTGGAGCCGTCGTCCACGACCAGCCACTCCACCGAGTCGAACCCCTCGACCTGCCGGGGGAGCTCCCGGAGCACCCTCGGCAGCGTGGCCTCCTCGTCGAGGCAAGGAATCTGGATGACCAGCTTCATCGCCGGGCCATGGTAGCCGCGGCCCTGCCGTCGCCGTGATGCGAGCAACGCCCGCCGATTGGGCACCGCCTAGGGCTCGTCGAGGGCCCGCTCCGCCTCAATCCACGAGCCCGCCGGCACACGCAGCGCGATGTCCCCTCGGCCGAACCGGTCCAGGGGCCAGTCGGCCGTCAGTACGGAGTCCAGGCCGCGCTCGTCCAGATGCTGGCTGAAGGCCCTCGCGGCGTCGAGGTCCTCGAAGTCACGGACCACCTCCCAGTCGTCGAACCGCGGGTCTCCGATGTGAAGCTCGCCGGCGCCGTCCGCGCGCGGCGTACCTCCCAGCGCGCGCCCGATCCCGGCCAGCCTCGACCGCAAGCCCATCGCCGTCAGGCTAGCGGGCCCTCAGTCCGAGAGCTCGACGCGCTCGATGAGTTGGTCCTCCAGCGGACGGTCACCCGCCCCGGTGGCCGTGCCCTCGATCGCGTCCACGCTGTCCATCCCGTCGGTCACCTGACCGAAGACCGTGTGCTTGCCGTCGAGCCAGGGAGCGGCTTCGGTGGTCACGATGAAGAACTGTGAGCCGTTGGTGTCCGGTCCGGCATTCGCCATCGCCAGAGCGCCCCGGACCACCTTGTGCTCGTTGATCTCGTCCTCGAAGGTGTATCCGGGCCCGCCCGTGCCGGTTCCCTCGGGACAGCCTCCCTGGATCATGAAGTCCTGGATCACGCGGTGGAAGACGAGCCCGTCGTAGAAGCCGTCCCCGGCCAGCTTGCGGAAGTTGTCCACGGTCTTCGGGGCCTCGTCGTCGAACAGCTCGACCGAGATCGCCCCGGCGTTCGTGTGAAGGGTGGCGCTGGACACCGCGGCGCACTGTAGCGGCCGCGTAACGCCGGTGCCCGGCACCTAAGCTGTCGCCCGTGACCCCGACGACGAGCCCAGGGCTGCACTGGTTCTTCGCGGTCTCGGCCGTGCTCGCGCTGATCGCCGGGGTCGAGCTCTTCATCGGCGCCGGCGACACCGATCGCTTCTTCTCGTGGACGATCGACCCGCCGCTCACGGCGGCGTTCATGGGCGCCGCCTACTGGGCGGCCTGCGTGCTGTTGGCCTGGGCGGCCCGCCAGCGTGACTGGCCCCGGGCCCGAACCGCGCTTCCGCCCGTGTTCACGATCGCGGTGTTGCTCCTGGTCGCCACGTTGGTCCACCTCGACCGCTTTCATCACGATCTCTACGGCCGCTTCTGGCTGGTCGTCTACGTGATCGTGGTCCCGCTGCTCGCCTATCTGATCTGGGCGCAGCCCAAGGGCTCGGACGAGCCCACCCCGCCGGCGCTCGAGCTCCCGGGCTGGCTGCGGGCGGCGCTCGCCCTGCAGGGCGCTGCACTGCTCGCCTTCGGCGTCCTGCTCTTCGTCGCGCCGGTCGGGATGCACGCGATCTGGCCCTGGCCGCTCACGCCGCTCACCGGTCGGGCGATCGCGGCGTTCCTCTGCGGCTTCGGGGTGGCGGCGGCGTTGGCCGTTCGCGAGAACGACCTCGATCGCCTGTACGGCTCCGCTCTCGCCTGGGCGACGCTGGGCTTGCTCGAGCTGCTCGCCGTCGCGCTTCACGGTGACGACCTCGCCGCCAGCGATCCCGCAACGGCGGTGTACCTCGCCTTCTTCGCCACCGTGCTCGGGCTTGGGGCCTACGGGGCGCTTCGAGGCAGAAGCGCCTGAGGGGCGGACGCCGCAGGCCGTCGGCTTACTCGTCTACTTCGATCACCGCGGCGGCCAGCTCCTCGAGCTCGTCCCGCCTCGAGAACCGGGGTCTGGATGACCCGGGCCCGTAGAGGCGCTCGCGGATCTCGGACTCGATCGCGGTGGTGTCCTCGTAGCCGGTCAAAGGCTTACCGCAGGCCGAGCAATGCGCGACGTACGCGCGGCGCGCGAAGGCGAAGCTGCTCTTCCCGCAGTTCTCGCACCGAATCAGCGGCACGTTTCGTCCCTCCTTCCGACCACTCGGAGGCCGGCCAGGCGCCGGCCATTGATGTCGCCACTCTACTTGATTTCAAGTAGGCGAGCGCCATACCCTCGTGCCTAGCCGGGCGAGGTGGACTCCCGCGGAGCTTTTACCTAGAATCCAGTACCGGCCACGATCCGCCGAGCGAGCTCGGCCACCAGGGTGGAGAGGTCTCGAACAACTGCGAATGGGCCCCCGAGGGTGGAGCGCCCGGCCGCCTCAAGCTGAGTCCTCGAGCTCCCTGAGTCCCGCCTCGGGGGTCCTGTAGGCGTCGACCCTCACCCCGCGGCCCTCTCGCATCGTCCAGACGTGCGCGTAGCGCGTGTCCACGGCGATCCCGCTGGACCTGCCCACCGCGCTCAGGTGGATCACCAGAGCAACGCGATCGCCGACGACCACGACGTTCTCGATCTCCTGGTGGAAGTCGCGCCACTCGGCGAGGAAGTCTCCGAGGAACCCTCCCAGCGCCTCGAGCCCGCGGAACTCCCCGCCGCCGGGGAGCTCGGGACTGTCGCGCCACACGGCTTCGGAGTCGAGCGCCTCGAGCGCGGCGTCGACGTCCCCGTCGTTCAGCGCTTCATAGGAGCGGCGTACGGTCTCGACGTCCGCCTCGCTCACGCAGTGAGCCAGCGCTTCGGGTTCTCGACCATCATCGTGTCGAGCTGCTGGTCGGTCATCCCAGCCTCGCGAAGGATGGGGATCACCTGGTCGAACACCAGGGTCATGCTCCAGTCCTTCGCCGCTCCCGCCTCGAGCAGCTGCTGCTCCATCTCGACCGGGTACCAGTCCAGGGTCGCGCAGTAGTCCTGCGAGAGGAACATGCGGTCCGCGTAGCCCCGCTCGAGCAGCGCGGTCACGGTCGCGTTGCGCCTCTCGAAGGGCAGGAAGACCTCGAGCCCGTACCGGTCCATGCCGATGTACACACCCTTGTCCAGGACGCGCTCGATGTACTCGAGGTCGTCGGTGTCGCCCGTGTGGGCGATCTGGACACGCGAGAGGTCGACGCCCTCCTCCTCGAAGATCTCGATCTGACGGTGGGCGGTCTGGCTCGCGGGCCGAGAGTGGGCCATAATCGGCGCGCCGGTGCGGACGCTCGCCCGAGCGACGGCGCGGTGCACCTTCTCGACGTTCTCGTTCACACCGGGCTCATCCGCGGCGCACTTCAGGAACGCGGCCTTGATCCCGGTGCCCTGGATGCCGTCCTCGATGTCGTGGACGAACAGGTCGGCCATCGCGTCGGCGTCGCGCGTGACGAAGAACATGGGCAGGTAGTCATATGTGTAGATGCCGGTGCAGGGAACGACCTGGACTCCGGACTCCTCGGAGACCCGGCGCGAGAACTCGACGTCGCGGCCCCCGAACATTCCGGTTGGCTCGCAGATCGTCCTCACCCCGCGCTCGGCCACGGCGCGGGCGCTCTCCATGGCGACGCCGTGGAGCTCCGCCGGCTCGCAGGCTCGCGGCGGATCCACCGGGACGACGGAGCCCAGGTGCGGCCACCATTGGGCGACGGCCTCGTCCCGGTAGATCAGGTGCTCGTGGACGAGCGTCGTGCCGAGCTCATCGGCGTCGATCGGGCCGGTGACGGTCTGGACGGTTGCCATGTAGGCGGCCGTAGTCTACGAGGCACCGTGCCGCGGAGCTGGACGATCACCATGGCGATCCTGATTCTCTGCCTGCTCGCCTCGATGGTTCTCGCCCTGATCAAGTTGGCGTGAAGGGGCGGCGGCGAGGCGGGTAGGATGCGCCCGGATCGAGACCATCCGCCTCATCGGGCGACGAGACGAAGGAGACCGCTTGTTCGAGCGCATCGTGGTTGGTACTGACGGCTCCGAGACCGCAACCGAGGCGGTCCGTCGGGCGATCGATCTGGCGCGGCTGTCGGGTGCGCGGCTCGACATCGTCGCCGCCTTCGAGCCCGTATCGCAGACCCGGATTCGGGACGAGAAGGGCGAGGTTCCGGGCGACGTGTCCTACGCGGTCGGCCCGCGCGAGGACGTGAACGTCACCCTGGACGGCGCCGTCGGCATGGCGAAGCAGGAAGGGGTGGAGGCGGAGCCGCATCCCCAGCAGGGCGATCCGGCCGACGCGATCCTCGACGTCGCCGAGAAGATCGGGGCCGACCTGATCGTGGTCGGCAACAAGGGGATGACCGGCGCGAAGCGGTTCCTGCTCGGAAGCGTGCCGAACAAGGTCTCCCACCACGCCCCCTGCGGCGTCTACATCGTCCGCACGACGTAACCGGCTCAGCAGCCGCCGGCCGAGGTCGCGGCGGCCGCGTCGAGCAGCCCGGCCCCGTAGTACGTCTTGCTTCCAGGGAGCGTCGCGCAGTTCTCCAAGCGCTTGGCGACCTTGTTCGCCGGCCACCCCTCGGCGAGCAGGAGCGCCGCCACCCCGCTGACGTGGGCGGCGGCCATCGAGGTGCCCTCGAGCCCGAAGATCCCGAACTTCTTGAACATCCCCTGCGCGGCGGCCTGTCGATCGAGGCTGTATTGGCGGATCAGGTACGCGGGCAACGCCGGGTTGCAGTGCAGGTTCTGAGTGTTGGCGCTGGTGTCCTTTCCACCGCCCGGGGCGACCAGGTCGAGTCCTGTCCCGTAGTCGGAGTAGTCGGCCAGACAGCCGCGATAGGTGGAGGCGCCGACCGCGATCGCGGCGCCGGCCCGCGCCGGGAACGCCACCGGGGCCTGGTGGTGGTTGCCGGCGGCCGCGACGACCACCACTCCGTGACTGACCGCCGTCTGCACAGCGGCGCACACGCCCGGGATCTGCGAGCACTGCTTGACCGCCGGCTTGAACTCGAGGCTGAGGTTGATCACGTCCGCGCCCTGCTGCACGGCGTATTGGATCCCGCGAGCGACATTAGACGCGGTCCCCATCTCCTGGCGGTTCAGGACGCGAACCGGCATCACGGTGGACCCGTAGGCCACCCCGGTCAGCCCTCTCGCGTTGTCGGTCGCCTGGGCGATCGTGCTGGCCACGTGGGTTCCGTGGCCGTTCTCGTCCAACGGGAGCAGGTCGCCGTCCACGAAGTCCTTCGGCTTGACGAAGCGCGTGATGGGCGGCAGGTCGGGATCGCGGCTGTACCTGCCCTTGGTTCGATATGCGACGCCGGTGTCGAGCACCGCGACCGTGATGCCCCGTCCTCCGGGGACGCCCGCGTCCCTCGCGTGCTGCCAGGCGCCCTGGATGCTCGCGCCCCCGAAGTTGACGCCCCCCGGCGACAGGAAGTTCCATTGGTCGGCGCTCCAGCCCTGTCCGTGGCCCGGGTCGTTCGGGGTCCATGCGTCGGCGGCCGTGGCGAGATAGTTCGGGTTGGCGTAGGCCACCCCGGGGCTGGCGCGCAGTTGGCGGACGGCCTGCGGGACGGTGATGCCGGCCGGGAGCGTGACGTCGTGCTCCCTGGGGTGCCCCTTGAGCTTGGCCACCACCTCGCCCGGCGCGTAGGCTCGGTCGCTCGCGTGCGCGAGCGGCGCCGCCAGCGCGACGCCCGCCAAGGCGACAAGGACGATTTGGGCCAGCCGAAGCCGCATCCCCATGCATGTAACACGCACGACGGCCTGAAGTATTGATACTTCCGGCATGGAAGTAGGCCATTTCTTGGCCGAAGAGGAGCGTTTCATGCGCCTGGCCCTGGACGAGGCCGACCGCGCCGGCGAGCGCGGCGAGGTGCCGATCGGCGCCGTCATCGTCAGGGACGGCCAGGTGGTCTCGGCGGCCGGCAACGAGCGTGAGGCAAGGGACGACCCGACCGCCCACGCGGAGATGCTCGCC
>DATBFS010000116.1:0-2935 GCA_036558385.1 Solirubrobacterales bacterium
CTCGACGAAGGCCGACGCGCTCTGCGCGAAGAACCGTGCGCCGGACTCGTTCGCCACCGCCTTCGCGGCGAGCGTCTTCCCGGTTCCGGGCGGGCCGTGGAGGAGGATCCCCTTCGGCACCCGCGCGCCCAGGCGCTTGAACTGCTTCGGGCGCCGCAGGAACTCCACCACCTCCCGAAGCTCGTCCTTCGTCTCGTCCACGCCCGCGATGTCGTCCCAGGTGACGGAGCTCGCCGAGCGGGGGGTGATCTGTTGCGGCTTTGTCCGCGGCATCAGCCGCAGCGTGCGCCACACGAGGTACACGAGCAGCCCCATGAAGATGAGCGGGAGCCACAGCTGCGCGAAGTTCTCGAACTGGTACCAGTCGATGCCTAGAATCGCGAGCGTCGTCATCTGCTCCGTGAAACCTCCCTGTCTCACCTATACACGGTAGCGACGGCCCTCTATTTGCGCGAGACGCCTGGCTGGGATGCGGCCTCGGCGCGCAGCACCTCGTGGAGGGCCGCTGAACCGACCTCGAGCTGCTCGGCGGTTGGCTCCCGGGTCGAGACGAACCGCTGGATCTGATGGCCGGCCGCGTGGATCGCGCGCCCGAGCGCCGAGTTCGGCCGCCGCTCGGCGAACGCGAACAGCTCGACCGCGCCCGACGTGCTGGCCACCCCGGCGGCGGCGCGGGCGACCGGCCCCGGAGCGTCGAACAGCCGCTCGACGACCAGCTGGCCCGCCACGGACAGAGCCAGGAGGGGCACGATCAGGTTGGAGCCGCAGCGCTCATGCTCCTTGGGGGCATCGGCCGGATCGAAGCTGCCCCGCTCATACGCACCGATCGCCTTGTGCTCGACCCCATGGTAGGCGGCCAAATCGCGATCCCTCAGCGCCGTCAGCGCCGGGAGTACGCCGAGCGCGGCGATCACCGACTCGCTCGCGGCGCTCGCGCGCCCGAGCCGCCGGATGCCCCTGCTCGCAACCGCCGTGACCAGCGCGACGACGAGGACCCGCGGATCCTCGATCGGCAGCCGGGCGGCGGGCAGTCCTCGCCGGGCGATGGGAACCACGGCGAAAGCCTCGGCCAGCCGGACCGGCCCCCTGATCAGGGGCGTGGAACCGAGACGTCCCCGCGAGAAGGCGGGCTTCGGCCCGGAGGACACCTCGATCCGGCCGTCGGGCGTCCGCGCGGCCGCGGCCCAGGCCCGGGGCCCGTGGATGAGCAGGCCGTTGCGAAGCGCCATCCCGCCGAGCCGAAGGCGGTGATCCGGCCCAGCGCCATTCCCCGGAGCGTCGACCACCCGCTCGGGCGAAGGGCCGTTGTCGGACTCGCTCATCCGAGCGCCGCCAAGGCGATGTCGCGGTAAAAGCGCGTGGCCAGGCCGATGTCCGCCGTCGCGGCGCGCTCGTCGGCGTTGTGGATCAAGGGCGTCGCCTCGACCAGCGACATCTCCCGCTGGGGGCAGAACCCGTAGACCAGGGCGGAGTCGAACGTCCGCCGGAACCAGTTGCTGTCGCTGAACCCGGCCATCACCGACGGCACGAGCGTTGCCCCGGGATCCGCCTTCGAGAGCCAGGCCTCGATCATTTCGGTGAGCGGCGAGCTCGCCGGAGACCGGTTCCCGGGCACGTGCTCGACGAACTCGATCTCATACTTGGAGCCCTCCGGCTCGGCGCCATCGCCGCCCGGGGGCCCGAGTACCTCGACGGCTCGCTCACGCGCGTCGGACTCGTCCATCCCGGGGGGCACACGGCAATCGACCAGGGCCTCGGCGTGCGACGGGATCACGTTCTCCTTCTCGGAGGCGCGCGCCTGGGTGGGCACGAGGGTGACTCGGAGCATCGGGTCGATGAGGTAGGCGGCGAGCTCGGGCGACTCCGCCCGTATCTCCTCCAGCGCCGCGGCGAGCCGGTCCGGGTCGCCGTCGAGCTCGCGCCCGCTCAGCGCCGACAGAAGCGCCACGCCCTCCGGGGTGGGCTCCGCCGCCGGCTGGCGACGCAGCCGCTCCAGGAGCGGCGCCAGCTTCAACAGCGCGTTGTCCCCCAGGGCAGGGGTGGAGGCGTGGCCCGCGACGCCGCGGGTGTGGACGCGAAACCGGAACACGCCCCTCTCGCCCAGCGCGAGGGTGTAGAAGCGCCGGCCCCCGAGCTCGAATGAGACGCCACCCCCCTCGTTCAGGACGTAGTCGGATCGCACCTTGTCCGGATGCTCCCGGCACAGCCACTGAGCGCCCGCCGCGCCGCCCGTCTCCTCGTCGGCGGTCGTCACGACGAGCAGCTCGCCGCGCCGTGGCCGCCAGCCCTCCCGGCCCAGCGCCGCTGCCGCGGCCACCTCGGCCGCCACCTGGTCCTTCATGTCCTGGGCGCCCCGTCCGCGAACCTGTCCGTCCACGACGTCCCCCGCCCACGGGTCGAAGGTCCACTCCGACCGATCGGCCGGGACGGTGTCCGCGTGGCCGAGCAGGCACAGCGTGGGCCCCGGCTCCTCGCCGCCCAAGCGGGCCACGAGGTTTGGGCGTTCCGGCGCGGCTCCGAGCAGCTCGCAGTCGAAGCCGCCGTCGGCCAACGTCTCGGCGAGGAGCTCCTGGGCGGGAAGCTCGTTTCCCGGGGGATTGGCGGTGTCGATCTGAATCAGCCGCTGGAGGAGCTCCACGCCCTCCGCGCCCAGCTCGTCCACGGCCGAAACCGCTGCCTCGTCCTCCACCCGACGCAGGTTACTGGCAGCCCGACAGCGCCCAGGCCCGGGTCATACTGGGGCGGAGGAACGCGGATGGAGCGGCTGTTCGACACCGGGGAGGAGCCAGGTCAGCGAACCGGCGTCCCGGCATCCGACACCCCGCTCGCCGTCAGGATGCGGCCGCGCTCCCTCGATGAGCTGGTCGGGCAGGAGCACCTCCTCGGCTCCGGCTCTGCGCTGCGGCGAGCGGTGGAGGGCGGCGAGCCCCACTCG
>DATBFS010000117.1:0-10535 GCA_036558385.1 Solirubrobacterales bacterium
CGGCTTCTACCGGCATCTGCCCGACACGATGAAGCGCATTCCCTTCGCGGGGCAGGCCGACGGCGTCCTGGGCAACCTGGTGTCGACCAGCCATGTCCAGCTCGCGCTCGAGGGAGGATCGGAGATCGTGACGCCGGCCCACTTTCCGACCTCTTTCGACGACCTCGACCAGGCATTCGACTCCCTGCTTCGGCACGCGAGCTCGCTCGGGATCCCGCCTCGGGACCAGGCCAACTTCGTCAACATGCTGCTCCTCCTCCTGACCAGTTGCAGGGAGCGGCGGTTCGCCGAGTACGAGCATCAGAGCTGGTGGGAGTTCTCCGGGGCGCAGACGCGCTCGCCCGCCTACGGCAAGTTCCTCGCCGATGGGCTGACGCGCACGCTCGTCGCCGCCAAGGCCCGGGAGATGAGCGCCCGAACCGGGGGCACCATCCTGCTCCAGCTGCTGTTCGACCTCGCCCGGCCGGGCCGCCAGGTGGACCGGGTCCTCAACGGTCCCACCAACGACGTTTGGATCGGCCCGTGGCTGGCGCATCTTCGTTCGCTCGGGGTGGAGTACCGGACCGAGCATCAGGTCCAGGCCATTCACATGGCGGGCCCGGCCGTGAGCCACGTCAGCATCGTGGCGGACGGCGAGCCTCTCGAGGACACCGCCGACTTCTACGTCGCGGCGGTGCCGGTCGAGGTGATGCGCATCCTGGCGACCGATGAGCTCAAGCAGGCCGAGCCGCGGCTGGCCGGCCTGAACCTCCTGCGCACCCGGTGGATGAACGGCGTGATGTTCTATCTCGATCGCGACGTCCCGATGGTGCACGGCCACAGCCTGTACGTCGATTCGCGCTGGGCGCTCACCTCGATCTCGCAGCGCCAGTTCTGGCCCGAGGTGGATTTCAGCCGGCTCGGCGACGGGCGCGTCGAGGGCATCCTCTCCGTGGACGTCTCCGACTGGGAGGCTCAGGGCACCAACGGCAAGCAGGCGATGTACTGCTCCAGCGAGGAGGTGTGCGACGAGGTCTGGACGCAGCTCAAGCGGAGCCTCAACGATGCGGGGCTCGACCAGTTGGAGGATGCGAACGTGCTCCACGCCTTCCTGGACCCGGACATCATCTACCCCAATCCCACGACGTCTGAGAACCTGGAGCCGCTGCTGGTGAATACGGCGGGCTCCTGGGAGAACCGCCCGGAGGCCACGACCGCGATCGAGAACCTCGTGCTCGCCTCCGACTACGTCCGTACCCACACTGACCTGGCGACCATGGAGGGGGCCAACGAGGCGGCGCGGCGGGCCGTCAACGGGATACTCGAGCGGGCCGGGTCCACGCAGCCGCGATGTCCCGTGTGGCCGCTCTCCGAGCCCGAGATCTTCGCGCCGGCGCGAGCGCTCGACCGCCTTTTGTTTGCCCTCCGCCGCCCGCCCGAGCCAACCGTCCAGGCCACCGACGACGGGCGACTGGCGAGATCGGACCTGGCCTCCTTGGGCGCCTCGGTCGTCGGTCGGATCGCCCGTCTCCTCTAGTGCGATGTCGGGAGCGGTGAAGACGCTTCGCGACGGCTACGCCGCCCTCAATCGTGGCGAATGGGATCGCTCCGGCGAGTTCCTGCATCCGGAGGTCAGCTGGCACTTCATAGAAGGCCAGGGCCCGGATGCGCCACGGACGCTCTCGGGCCCAAGCGAGATCGTCGAGTTCTGGAGCACCTTCTTCGCCGCCTGGGAGGCCTGGGAGATGGCCCCGGAGGCGATCGTCGAGGCCCCGAACGGAAAGATCCTGGTCTCCCTCCACTTCCGGGCTCGCGGCGCGGGAAGCGGCTTTCCGATGGAGCTCGACTATTGGCAGGTGATCGACATGCGAGAGGGCAAGGTGTACCGGGTGGACAACTACCTCAGCCGCGAGCGGGCTCAGGACGCATGCGGCCTCGGGGATTGAGGCTCACCCGTAGGCTGTCGCCGGGCGCCTGATCTCGGCCCAGATCGCCTGCTGAGGTCGGCCGTTGACGCCCCAGCGGTCCGCGAGCCGGTCGAGGATGAACGATCCCCAGTCCGCGATGGGATCGCGCGGCGAGCCACCATTGGAGCTCACCCCGACGGACGGCGGCCTCGGCCCGGTGGCCTCCATCCGGACGATCCCCTGCCGGACGTGGATGGTCAGTCCGACGGGTTCCCCCTGGAACTCCGGGTCCCGGCCGACGACCTGGGCGATCAACTCGCTCGCCAGCAACGCTCCGCTGCGAAGCGATGCCTCCTCCAAGCCGTCCAGAAGGGTCTCCACTTCGGCGGTGATCGCCCTCATGCTCCGATCCGGGTCGACCCGCAGGTTGTGGCTCGCCAGCTCCGGCGACGTGCCGCCTGTGTCGTGGTCTTCGCTGTGCAATCCGACCGTCCTCCACTGGACGGTAATGGACCGACGCGGCCGCCGTTCCAGTTGGGCGAACGCCAGTTCGTGCGCTAGCTCAGGCCGAGCGCGAGCCGACCGACGCCTCGCCTTGGGCACAACGCGCGCGCAGGAGCTTCTTGTCGAATTTGCCCACCGAGGTCTTCGGGACCTCTTCGAGGAACTCGAAACGCTCCGGGATCCACCACTTGGCGACCATCTCCTCCAGATGGGCTCGAAGCTCCTCCGGGCCGAGGCTTGAGCCCTCGCGCGGGACCACGAATGCGCATGGCCGCTCGCCCCACCGCTCGTCGGGCACCGCGATCACGGCCGCCTCGACCACGTCCGGATGGCCCATGATCGCGTTCTCGAGCTCGACCGAGGAGATCCACTCGCCGCCGGACTTGACCAGGTCCTTGGTCCGGTCGACGAGCTTGATGTAGGAGCCGTGCTCGACCTCGGCCACGTCGCCGGTTCTGAGCCAGCCGTCGTCGGTGAACTTCCCGTCCTCACCGGGATCCCCGTAGTACGCGCGAGCGATCCACGGCCCACGGACCTGAAGCTCGCCCCCGGCATCGGGGTCGACCCGGAAGTCGATCAGCGGCAGGACCCGTCCCACGGTTGCGCGCAGGGCGTAGCCCTCCTCCGAGGTGGGGTCGACCCCCGCGGGCACCCGCGACGTGGCGGCCAGGGGGCTCGTCTCGGTCATGCCCCAGCCCTGCACCATGGGCACCCCGAAACGATCCTCGAAGCCGCGAATCAGCGACTCGGGCACCGCGGCCCCGCCGGCCTTCAGCACCCTCAGGCTCGACAGGTTCGGAGCGGGGTCGAGGCCGAGCACCCCATTCCAGATCGTCGGCACCCCGGCGCTCATGGTGACGCCCTCGGCCTCGATCAGGTCCGCGAGCCCCCGCGGGGTGAGATCCGGCCCCGGCAGCACCTGGCGGGCGCCGACCATCGCGGAGATGTACGGGAGTCCCCAGGCCATCGCGTGGAACATCGGGACCACGGGCATCACGGAATCCGCCTCGCGAACGTCCATCGAGTCCGGCAGGGCCGCCCCGAGCGTGTGGAGGACGATCGAGCGCTGGGAGTACAGGACGCCCTTGGGCCGCCCGGTGGTGCCGCTCGTGTAGCACATGGCCGCCGCGGCGTTCTCCGGAAGCTCGGGGAATTCGAAGGCGGGATCGCCGCCGGCCACGAGCTCCTCGTAGTCGAGCGCGCCGTCCCGGTCGCCCGGCCCGTCGGGCATCACGATCTCGCGCTCGACCCCGTCGACGCTCGGCATCACGTCGGCAAGCGAGGCGTCGAGGAAGATCAGCTTGTCGCCGGCGTGCTCGACGACGTAGCGCAGGTCGTCCTCGAACAGGCGGATGTTGAGGGTATGGAGGACCGCGCCCATGCTCGGTACCGCCAGGTAGAGCTCCAGGTGGCGCAGCGAGTTCCATGCGAAGCTCGCGACCCTGTCGCCGGGCTTCACTCCGAGCGCGGTCAACGCGCTGGCCAGGCGCCTGGCCCGGTCCACGACCTGGCCGTAGGTTGAGCGCTCGACCCCGTCCTGGGTCCGGGCGACGAGCTCGCGATCGGCGAAGACTCGGCCGGCCCGCTCCGCGATCTGCTTCACGAGCAGCGGGCACTCCATCATCAGCCCGTCCATCGGGTCACCGGCCTCCGTCTGCCCCACGATGGGCAGAGTGTATGGGGCCCCAGCCTCCCCCGACTGGCTCGAGGAGCCGCCTCAGGCGTGGCTGTCGCGCGCGTCGCGGTGGCGTGCCTCGCCGGTGATCTGGTAGCTGATGTACCAGAGCAGATGCCGGGTCGCATCCACCCCGAGGTTGATCGGGACGAGAATCCTCCGCATGTCCATCCAACTCTATCTACCCGCCTGGTGGTCCATTTCTTTCACTCGGGCCGCCTCGACGCGGCCCGTCCTGGTAAGGGTTCCGCCGTGAGAGTCGCGCTTGTTGGCGATCAGCGGCCCGCCGTCAGGGCGGGCCTGGAAGCGGCGGAGGGCGTCGATCTTGTCGGCTCGCCCGAGACCGAAGGGGACGGCGAGATCCCAAGGCTGGCCGCCTCGCTGAGGGCGTTCGAGAGCCTGTTCGAGGGGCAGCGGGTGGACCGGCTGGTGGTCGTGGGCTCGTCCGATCCCAGCCTCGCGGCGGTCCTGGTGGCGACCAAGATGCTGGTTCCGGTGGCCGCGCTCGAAAGCCCGGACGGCGACCGCGACGAGGCGGGCGCCCCCCGAATGAACGCCCGTCTGATCGAGCACCTGGCGGACGCGGCGCTCGCCGATGACGAGGCGGCCCTGGCCGCGTGGTTGCGTGACTCGCAACAACCATCCCAGGCCCCCGCGGAGCACTAACCTTTGACGGCGATGAAGGTAGGGATCATCGGCCTCGGCTACGTGGGGCTGCCGCTCGCTGTCGCCTTCGCGGAGGCCGGGTGCGAGGTGGTGGGCGTGGACGCGGATCAGCGCCGCGTGGCTCGCCTGCGCCGCAGCGAGTCCGACATCGAGGACATCCCCTCGGAGCGGCTGAGGGCGATCGCGGAGCGCTTCACGGCGAGCGACGAGTATCGGGCGCTCGCCGCCTGCGACGCGATCGTGGTCTGCGTTCCGACTCCGCTGGCCAACCATCGGGAGCCCGACCTCTCCTACCTGGTCGACGCCGCGAGCCAGCTCTCCCGCGTCCTTCACGAGGGCCGCCTCGTGGTGCTCGAGTCCACAACCTATCCGGGGACCACCCGGGAGCGTTTGCTGCCGATTCTCGAGGAATCGGGGCTCGCGGCCGGCCGGGAGTTCAACCTGGCCTACTCCCCGGAGCGGATCGATCCGGGTCGAACCGACCACGACATTCGCACCACTCCCAAGATCGTGGGCGGGCTGACGGAGGACTGCCGCCGGCGGGCCGCGGACCTGTACCGGTTGATCTGCGACGAGGTGGTCGAGGTCTCCTCCCCGGAGGTCGCGGAGCTCAGCAAGCTCCTCGAGAACATCTTCCGCTCGGTCAACATCGCTCTCGTCAACGAGTTGGCGCAGCTCTGCGACCGGATGGGGATCAACGTGTGGGAGGTCGTGGACGCGGCGGCCACGAAGCCGTTCGGCTTCATGCGCTTCGATCCCGGTCCCGGGATGGGCGGACACTGCCTGCCGGTGGACCCGTTCTACCTCGCGTTCAAGGCCCGCGAGCACGACTTCTACACCGAGTTCATCGAGCTGGCTGGGAAGCTGAACCAGGCTCAGCCGCAGTTTTGCGTCGAGAAGGTCGAGCGGACCCTCAACGATGCCGCCAAGCCGGTCAAGGGCACCCGGATCCTGGTGCTGGGCGTGGCCTACAAGGGCGGCGTGGGCGACCTGCGCGAGGCGCCGGCGCTGAAGATCATCCGGCACCTGAGGGAGCTGGGCGCGGAGATCTCCTACCACGACCCCCACGTCCCCGAGCTGCCCGAGTTCTCGTTGCGATCCGGCGCGCTCGACGAGCAGGTGGGGGCCGCGGACCTCGTCTGCATCGTCACCGCCCACCCCGAGATCGATCACGAGCAGGTCGTGCGCGACGCGAGCCTCGTGGTCGACTTCCGCGGCGTCACGAGGGGCATCGAGGCGCCCAACCTGGTGCGCTTGTAGGGATGCGCCGAATCGGCGTGTTGATCGCGCGTCGCTCCGCGCGGCGCCGGGCCGATCGACTCACCTGGGCGCTCGCGGCGGCCGCCGTGGCCACCGCCGGCACCGTGATCGGGCTGGAGGCCGTGCGGATGGCTCGTCGTCGAAGCGGGCCGCGCCAGGCCGCCACCGGCCTCAAGGGAGCGGAGCGGCGGCTCGGCACCGCGAGCCGCGCCACCCAGGACACGGTCACCGTCCTGGTGGAGGGCTACGAGGCCACCTCCAGGCCGGAGACCATCCTCTTCAACCTGCTCACCGGGTTCGTCGGGGCTTTCGCGCTCATGCGGCTCTCCACCACCGGCATCCGCGGCGGCTGGTGGCCGGCCGGCAACGTCCGGCTCGGCGGCCGCCATATCCACCACTTCGTGCCGGGCATCCTGACCGCGTTCGCCTCGGGAGCCGTGGCGCTGGTGACGAGCAACGCGCGGCTCGAGCGGTACCTGGCGGTGCCGTTCGGCGCCGGCATCGGGCTGACCTTCGACGAGGCGGCTCTGCTGCTCGATTTCCGCGACGTCTACTGGACCCGCGAGGGCGTGCTGAGCGTCCAGGTCAGCCTTGGGCTCGCCGCGACCCTCGGCGGGACGATCCTCGCGCTGCGGATGCTTCGCCGCGGCGAGGAGCGGGTCGAGGCCGAGGGCCTGATCCCGGCCTCGTAGGCGTGCCCGGCCCCGGCGCGTCGGCCCTCAGCGCATCACCCGGTAGCGGGCGAACAGCTCGCCGTCCTCCTCCAGCAGCCACGCGAGCTCGAGCGGCCGCTCGAGCTCGGCGAGCCCGGTGACGAGGCCTGGCCCGTCGCCGCCCGCGAGCTTGGGCGCGTGGGTCACGAACAGCTCGTCGACGAGGCCGGCGTCGATGAGCTGGGCGTGCAGGCGGGGGCCTCCCTCGCACAGGAGCGCCCGGATGCCGCGCTCCACCCGTACGTAGCGGAGCAGCTCGCCGAGGTCGACGCGGTCGGAGTGGCGCACGATCCTCACGGGCGTCTCGGTCTCCGGCGGCTCGGCGTCCGACGCGGTGAAGATGAGCACCCGGCCCCCTCCGTCAGTGAACAGCGGGGCGTCCCACGGCAGGTCGAGCCTGCCGCTCACGATCACCATCAGCGGGTCGTGTGGAAGGCCCCGGCGCTCGCGGCGTGAGCGCTTCTCGGAGTCGGCGACGACCCGGCCGTAGCGCTCGACGCGCATGGTGCCGGCGCCGATCAGCACGGCGTCCACCCTGGTTCGCAGCCCGACGAGCATCTGCGTGTCGGTGCCGCTGCCGATCGCGCCGGAGCGACCATGCAGGGTGGCCATGCCGTCGAGCGTGATCGCGAAGTTGGTCACCACGTAGGGTCGCTCCTCGCGAGCGCCCTCGACGAGGTCGAGATCGTGGAGCTGGTCGGCGACCGTGACCGAGCCGGGGTCTGGAAGCAGCCGGCGCATGGTCGCGGACCCTAGCCGCCCTCAGGCTTCGATCTGGGTCAGGTGGGCGACATTGGCCCGATCGTCCGGGTCGGGGCTCGGCTCAGCCTCGAACCAGGCGTCCAGGATCTCGCCGAGCTCGGCCTCCGACGTCCCGCGCAAGCCGAGGGCGAGCACGTTCGCGTCGTTCCACCTGCGGGCCCCCGCCGCGGTCTCGGCGTCTCCGCACAGGGCGGCTCGAACGCCGGGGACCTTGTTGGCGGCGATCGAGGCGCCGGTGCCCGTCCAGCAGCAGACGATGCCCTGCTCGGCGCGCCCCTCCGCCACGTCGCGCGCCGCCGCCTCGCTCGCCCACGCCCAGTCGTCTCGCTCGGCGTCCTCGAGCGCGCCATGGGCGATCGGCTCATGGCCGCGCCTGCGAAGCTCCTCGACGATCAGCTTCGCCACCCCCACCCGCTCGTCGGCCGCGACTGAAACGCGCATGCGTCGAGGTTAGAGAGGCAGTAGAGATCGAGGCAATGTGCCGCCTCGACGCGTTTGCCGCATACCGGGACTAACGCGTCATCACCGGCCCTACCCAACCTTGGCCAGTCCGCCGGGCGTCCGCGAACCTACTCCAACCAGTCGAAGCGCCGGCCCGTGAGCTCCTCGAGGCGCTCCTTGTCCGCGCGGAAGAGCCCGCGGAGCCAGTCGCGAAGGTCGGTGGAGAGCTCGGGCTTCACCACCTCTCCCGCCTGCGGATCGTGGACGATCCGCTCCACCAGCCAGCGGAGCGACTCGGGAAGACGGTCGAAGTTTCGATCCAGTGCCCGCAACCCGGGCAGTCGGACGGCCTGGTCCATGATCCGGAAGCGGGAGCCCGCCTTGGCCGTCCCCGTCTCCCACTCGCGTTCGAACTGCTCGGAGGTGAAGTCCCGGTCCACCTCGAGGAAGCCGAACACGCGCCGCAGGGTCGCCGTGCGGTCGCGCTTCAGCTCCTCGCGGCTCACGAGCGCGATCCGGTCGAGGCCGAACGTCTCCAGGTATGGCTCGAGCTGGTAGGCGTAACGGCTTCGCGCCACGTACGAGCTCTCGGGGTCGGCGAAGGCCTCCGTCAGCTCGCGCTCCTCGTAGCCGCCGCCGACGTTGTGAACGTAGTGCGAGAGCATGCGGTCGATCGGGTCGCGGACAACGTAGATCAGCCTCGGCTCGCCCAGCACGGAGCGCATCCGCTCCGCCACGCCCTCGAAGCGCGGGAGGTTCGTGTAGTGGGGAGAGCTCTCGCCGCGGACCCTGGCGTCGGGGTCGAAGTGCGTCCCGTACCAATCGCTGCCCAGCGGCCAGTTCAGCTCCGCCACGAAGAAGTTGAGCTCCTTGGGGCGGGACATCTCGATCTCCGGATGGAGGTTGAGGTAGTGGTGCAGGCTGGTGGTCCCGCACTTGAGCCCGCCGATGATCAGCAGGTTGGGAAGCGCCGTCCGCCGGCGCTTGGACCCCCGCCGCGCGTGCCGCCGCTCGGCGGCGAACCGCTCGTGGGCGCGAGCCACCATCGCCTCGTCGGCGGGATCGCGCGGAACGGCGTCAGCCGGCGCCAAGCCTCTTGGCCGCCTCGCGAAAGTTCTTGACCGTCGCGGTTGGCGGCTTGCGTCCGTCGAGCTTCTCGCCGCTGCGGTTGACCCAGATCACGGGCACGTTCATCTTCAGGACCGGCGCCACGTCGGTGTCGTAGCCGCTGCCGATGTGCACCCAGCCCTTCTTCCCGCCGATCCGCCTCGCGCACTCCTTGAAGTGGGCCGGGTCGGGCTTGTAGCTGCGGACCTGCTGGGCGGTGACCACCAGGTCCAGCTCGGTCCTCAGGTGCCGGCGGGAGACGCCGAGAAGCTTGTCGTCGATGTTCGAGACGATCCCCACCTCATAACGCTTCGAGAGGCGGTCCATGGCCGCGTTGGCTTCCCGGAAGGGGAGCCAGCGAGAGACGCTGTCGGGCAGGAACTGGGCGCGGGAGGGCTCCACCTCCCAGCCGATCTCCTTGGCGGTGCGCACGGTCGCACGACGCAGGACCTCGGCATAGAGCTCGTAGGACCCGCGAATGATCTCGGCCTGGATCTCGAAGAAACGGGCTAGGAACTGCTCCTCCTCGAAGCTGAACCCGTCCCGGTCCGCCTCCTTGTGGAACGCGTCGAGGATCCCCTTCTCCCAGTCGATCAGGGTGCCGTAGCAGTCCGTGGTGACCCAGTTGATTTCCTTTAGCTTCGGTAGAGGCATAGGCGTGACGCACGGCAGCGGTGTTTGGGCGCGCCGGGGCGCGAGATTATGGCAAGCGCCACATTTCCTCCCGTTCGCGCCCGTTCGTGAGCGCCCGCGCCCACCCCGCGCACCTGGCCTTCGGATAGGCTCCGCCGCCCTGATGCGGAACGGCCCCACCGCACGTCTCTGATGGACCTGCTCGAGTACCAGGGCAAGCAGCTGTTCGCCAAGCACGGCGTGCCCGTGCCCCCCGGGCGTCACGCCGACACGGTTCCGGCGGCCGTGCAGGCGGCCGAGGAGCTCGGCTATCCGTGCGTGATCAAGGCGCAGGTGCGGATCGGCAAGCGCGGCAAGGCGGGCGGGATCAAGATCGCCAACGACCGCGAGGAGGCGTTGAAGCACGCGGAGGCGATCCTCGGGATGGACATTCGGGGCTTCACCGTCCACGAGGTGTGGGTCGAGGCCGCATCCAAGATCGACGCGGAGTACTACGCATCGGTGATCCTCGACCGATCGGAGAAGAAGCTCCTGGCGATGCTGTCCCGGATGGGCGGGATGGACATCGAGGAGATCGCGGATGCCGATCCCTCGGCCCTCGTCCGGCGGCACGTCGAGCCGGGGGAGGAGTTCAGCGCCGAGGTCGCGGGACAGCTCGCGATCGACGCCCGGATCGACGAGGACGTGAGCGCCGCGGTGGGGGAGCTGCTCCTGAAGCTGCACGAGGTCGCGATCGCCGAGGACGCGACCCTGATCGAGGTCAACCCGCTGATCGTCACCTCGGACCGCGAGGTCGTGGCGCTCGACTCGAAGATCACGATCGACAACAGCGCCCTCTACCGGCACGAGGAGCTGGGAGAGCTTCGCGACCGATCCGCCGAGGATCCG
>DATBFS010000118.1:0-12116 GCA_036558385.1 Solirubrobacterales bacterium
AATCGTCGAGATCCGCTCCTCGGGCGCCGGGCCGCCCGAGACGACCAGCACGTCAAGACCTTGACCGAGACGCGTCCGGCTCTCGGCCGTTCCGATCCGAACGCCCTCCATGCCCCCGGAGGCAAGCGCCCGGAGGGCGCGATCGACGAGCTCCCGGTCACCGATCAAACCGACCGCGAGCGCGGCCTCCAGCGCACGGCCACGCGACGTCATCGCTCGTCGCCCCCCTTTGGCGTCCGCACCTCCATCGCTCAAACAACGGTCGAAGCGGCGCCGGACTTCTGCTCGCCAGCGGGCGAATCGTGGCTCGCGCCCCTGGGCGGCGCCGCCCACCCCGGGTCAAGGATCCAACGACTGCAAGAAGGGCGAGGGACGGCCCGTTTGTTTGACACGGCTGCGGCACGGTCGGGGACCGTGGTCTGCGCGCAGCCGGATCGAGACCCAAGACCAATGACCACGACTAGCATCTCGCCAGCCATCTCCCAGGTCCCGTTCGTCGACCTGGCGCGACACAACCTCGCGATCGCCGACGAGCTCAGGGCCGCATTCGACCGCGTCCTCGAGGACGGCGGCTTCGTGCTCGGCGACGAGGTGGACGCCTTCGAGGCCGAGTTCGCGGAGTACTGCGGCGTGCGCCATTGCGTCGGGGTCGGCTCGGGCACGGCCGCCCTGACGCTCGCGCTGCTGGCCGCCGGCGTGCAGAGCGGCGACGAGGTGATCGTGCCGGCGCACACCTACATCGCATCGGCGCTCGGGGTCCTGCACGCGGGCGCGATTCCGCGCTTCTGCGACGTCGACGACAAAACCGGCCTGATCGACCTGCGCTCCGCCGCCGAGGTGCTCTCCACGCGGACCGTCGCCGTGATCCCGGTTCACCTCTACGGGCAGGTCTGCGACATGGAGGCGGTCGAGCTCTTCGCCCGGCGCCATGGCCTGCTGGTCGTGGAGGACGCCGCCCAGGCCCACGGTGCGAAGTGGGAGAACGCCCGGGCCGGCTCGCTCGGACACGTCGGGGCCTTCAGCTTCTATCCCAGCAAGAACCTCGGGGCGCTCGGCGACGGCGGCGCGATCTGCACCGACGACGACGCGATCGCCGAGCGGAGCCGGAGGTTGCGAAACCTCGGGCAGCGGCGAAAGGGAGAGCACGTCGAAGCGGGATTCAACGAGCGCCTGGACGGAGTCCAGGCCGCGATGCTTCGGATCAAGCTGCGCGGGCTCGACTCCGGGAACGCCGCTCGCCGGGAACGTGCGGACCACTACCGCGAGGCGCTTCCGGACGGCTGCCGGCCGCTCGGCGAGGATCCTCGCTCCGAATGCGTCTACCACCTGTTCCCCGTTCGGGTTGCGGATCGGGACGAGCTGGCGGCGCGCCTGGAGCGAATGGGCGTTCGCACCGGCGTGCACTACTGGCCGGCCGTCCATCGTCAGCCGCCGTTCGCGGCCCACGGCCCCCGCGATCGCAACGGTCACGGGCCCACGTACCTGGGGACGGCGGTGCGTTGGTCCGAGGAGGAGCTGTCCCTGCCGATGTTCGCCGAGCTCACGCCGGCGGAGGTCACACGAGTCACGGAGGCAATCGAGGAGGCGCTCGAGGAGGCACGGAGATGATCGGCGTCAACGGAAGCAACGGACGCAACGGGAGGAACGGGGCCGTGCGCGCCCTCAACGTCGGCGTGGTCGGCCTTGGCTACTGGGGCCCCAACCTGTTGCGCGTGCTGGCCGAGATGCCCGACGTGCGGGTGAAGTGGATCTGCGATCTGGACGAGCAGCTACTGCGTGGCTTCGAGCACCGGTACCCCGCCGCGGCGCGGACCACGAACGTCGACCACCTGTTCGAGGATCCCGAGGTGGACGCGGTGTTCATCGCGACCCCCGTGTTCACGCACTTCGACCTTGCCTCAAGGGCGCTGGAGGCCGGCAAGCACACCTTCGTGGAGAAGCCTCTGGCCCCCTCGGCCGAGCTCGCGAGCGAGCTTCTGCGCCGAGCGCGCGAGCGCGAACGGGTGCTCATGTGCGGCCACACCTTTCTCTACAGCCCCCCGGTGCGGGTCGTCAAGGACCTCTTGCGCAGGGATGAGCTGGGCGAGATCTTCTTCATCTCGTCCAGTCGCGTGAACCTCGGCCTCCACCAGCCCGACGTGAGCGTGATCTGGGACCTCGGGCCCCACGACTTCTCGATCCTCCTGTACTGGCTCGAGGAGCTGCCGAGCGCCGTGCGGGCAACCGGCCGCGACTCGATCGTGTCCGGCGTCCCGGACGTCGCGTTCATCACGCTGGCCTACCGATCCGGGATCGTCGCGAACGTCGAGCTGAGCTGGCTTGCGCCCAGCAAGCTGCGGCGAACCGTGATCGTCGGCAGCAAGAAGATGGTGGTCTATGACGACGGGTCGTCGGAGCCCATCCGGATCTTCGACCGGGGCGTCGTCTACAAGGACCCGGAGACGTTCGGCGAGTACAAGCTCTCGTACCGCACGGGCGACATTCTCTCCCCGAAGGTCGAGGCCTACGAGCCGATCGCGAAGGAGCTGGAGGACTTCTGCGGCGCGATCAGGGAGGGGCGCGAAACCGTCGCCAGCGCCCGCCTTGCCAAGGACGTGGTGAAGCTGACCGAGGCGGCCGACGACTCGCTTCGCCGCGGCGGCGCCGAGATCGCGCTCCATCCGAGCCGCCGCTTTCAGCCGCTCGCCGACGCGCCATCGCTGGCCGATGGCCTACCGCCGGGCTGATGATCGGCGATCAGCTTCCGATCGAAGGCGACCTCGCGGGCGGGCCCGCGGTCTCCCTGGAGCTCGGCGCCCAGCACGCAAACGGCGCCCGCAACGGGCGCCCGCAGCGGGTGGTCGCCCGACGCTACCGCGAGCGCGATGCGGCGGTCCGCCGGTTCCTCGCGGCGGCCGACGTGCTCGGCGTGGTCGTCGCGATGGCGATCGCCCTGCTCGTGCTCACGCACCATCAGGCCGGGTTCCTCTGGGGCTTGGCGCTGCTCCCCGTCTGGGTCCTGATCTTCAAGACGTACGGCCTCTACGACCGCGACCTGAAGCGGATCAGCCATCGCACCCTGGATGATCTCCCCTGGATCTTCCACGCCGTGCTGATGGGCTCCCTGCTGCTCTTCGCCTACTACCGGCTGCTGAACGCGAACGGCGTCGAGCTACGGCACATCGCGAGCTTCGGCGTGATCGCGCTCGTCACGATCAGCGTCGCCAGGGCGCTCGCCCGCCGGGCCTCGGTTTCCGCGCTCTCGCCCGAGCCGGTGGTGCTGATGGGCGATGCGCCGGAGCTGGCGTCGCTGGCGACCAAGCTCGAGACGTGCAGCCAATACGGCGTCCAGCCCGTGGGCCCGATCTCGCTGTCGTCCTCGCCGGAGGGCCCGACGGTCAACGGGGAGCTGGACGAAGCGGTGGAGCGCGACGGGGCCGAGCGGATCGTCGTCGCGCGGGAGGACTTCGAGGAGGACGCGCTGTTCGACCTGGTCTGCCGGGCGCGGGAGCACGGCGTCAAGGTCAGCGTGCTGCCGCAGCTGTTCGACGCCCTCGGCCCGTCGGTCGAGGTCGACGACGTCGAGGGCATGACCGTGCTCGGCGTCAATCCGCCGGTCCTCCCCCGCTCCTCCCGCTTCTTGAAGCGGACGATGGACGTCGTGGGGGCGCTGACCGTGCTGCTGCTCGCCGCGCCCCTGTTCGCGGTCATCGCCCTGGCGATCAAGCTCGACTCCAGAGGCCCCATCTTCTTCCGCCAGGAGCGAATCGGGCTGTGGGGGCGCCGCTTCCGGCTCGCGAAGTTCCGGACCATGGACGTGGACGCCGAGGAGCGCCGCGCCGAGCTGCTCGCCGAGAGCAAGGACCCGGGGTGGCTCCTGTTGGACGAGGACCCCAGGGTCACACGGGTCGGCCGCTTCCTTCGCCACTGGAGCCTCGACGAGCTGCCGCAGCTCTGGAACGTGCTCAAGGGAGAGATGAGCCTCGTGGGCCCGCGCCCGCTGATCGACTCGGAGGACCGCCAGCTGGAGGGCTGGCGTCGGAGCCGGATCGACCTCGTTCCCGGCCTGACCGGCCTCTGGCAGGTCCTGGGCCGAACGAGCCTCCCGTTCGAGGAGATGATCAGGCTCGACTACCTCTACGTGACCAACTGGTCGCTTTGGACGGACATCCGCCTGATGCTCCGGACCGTGCCCGCGGTGGTGCTGCGGAGGGGTGTCAACTGACGCCATGAAGGTCTGGATCGACCTCTCCAACTCCCCGCATCCGCTGCTTTTCGCGCCGATCGCGGATCGGCTCGAGGGTCTCGGCCACGCGGTGCGGATCACCGCCCGCGACAACGCCCAGACGGTGGAGCTGGCCCGCCAGCGTTGGGAGGACGTCGAGGTGATCGGCGGACCCAGCCGGGGCGGCAGGGCGTCGAAGGCGGCTGCGGTAATCAACCGGATCCGTCGCCTGGCGTCCTGGGCGCGCGGCGAGCGGCCGGACGTCGCCCTTTCCCACAACTCCTACGCACAGATCGTGGCCGCCCGGGCAACCGGGATCCACACCGTCACCGCGATGGACTACGAGCACCAACCCGCGAACCACCTGGCCTTCCGACTCGCGCATACGGTGCTCTTGCCGGAGGCGCTCGCGACGAGCGAGGTTCGCCGCCAGGGCGCGACGACGCGCAAGCTGCGCCTCTACCCGGGCTTGAAGGAGGAGATCTATCTTGGCGACTTCCGGCCGAACGGCGGGGCGCTGGAGGCGGCGGGCGTCGTTCGGGGCCCCGAGGACGTGGTCGTGGTCGCGCGGACGCCGCCGTCGGGCGCGCTCTACCACCGGTCCGACAACCCGCTGTTCGTCGAGGCGCTCCGCAAGGTCTCCGCGACGGGACGCGCTCGGTGCGTGGTCCTCGCTCGCAGGCCCGATCAGCGCGAGGCGATCTCGGCCCTCGAGCTTCCGAACGTGGTCCTTCCCGAGCGTGCCCTCGACGCCCGGTCCCTGATGCACTCGAGCGACCTGATCCTCGGCGCGGGTGGGACGATGACCCGCGAGGGGGCCCTGCTCGGGGTTCCCACTCTGAGCCTGTTCGCGGGACGCACGGCGGCGGTGGACCGATGGCTCGAGGAGCGGGGGGCCCTACGGCGCGTCAGCGCGGCGGGCGACCTGCCCCCGATCCGGCGCCGGTCGAATGAGCCCCGCGATCCCGCCGAGCTCCGCGCGCGAAGCGACCAGCTGGTGGGAGAGTTCGTGACGGCCGTGTTGGAGGCCCCGCGCGTCCCGCGGCCGGCCACCGCCGCGGCCCACGCGCATGGCTGATCGACCGGCCAACCACGCCTCCGAGGACGTCCGCGAGGCCATCGAGCTCGCCCGCCGGCTGGCCCGGTGGGGAGATGGCCGCGCCTGGCGGGGCACCGATCCGTACGAGGGCCTGAGCTCGACCCGCCGCGTGGTCCGGCCGCTGAAGCGCACGGCCATGGGCCGTCGGCTCCTCATCCAGGCGGTCAAGCGCTCTCCGTTCGACCTGCGCCCCCTGCTCGGCATCGAGCCGAAGCCCGACGCCGCGTCGGTCGCCTGGTCGGTGTCCGCGCTCGCCCGCGACGGCTTCCTGGGCCCCGGGGAGGCAGCGCCGATGCTGGGCCGCGCGCTCGAGCTCCTGGACGGCCTCCGCTCGCCTGGCTACGAGGAGCCGTGCTGGGGATATCACTTCGACTTTCAGTCGCGAGTGTTCTTCTATGGCCGCCGGGAGCCCAACACGATCGCCACGGCGTTCGTCGGCCATGCCCTGATCGACGCTCATCAGGCCACGGGCGACCCCCGGCCGCTGGACCTCGCCGCCGGCGCTGGGCGCTTCTTCCGCCGCTTCGTCCCGCTCACCCAGGCGGCGGAGGGCGGCTACTTCGGCTATCTGCGGGGGGACCGGTCCCCGATCCACAACTCGAGCATGCTGGTCGCGTCGCTTCTCGCCCGCCTCGCGGCGCTCGATCGGGACGAGGGCGACTTCGCTTCGGGCGCCGAGGCGGCGGTCCGCTACACGGTGGCCCATCAGCGGCCAGACGGCTCCTGGCCATACGGGGAGCGCCCGAACCTCGGCTGGGTCGACAACTTCCACACCGGCTACGTCCTCGACGCGCTCAGAACCTGCGCGGACGCGGGCATCGGGGCCGACAAGGCGGACGCCGCCTGGCGGAGCGGGCTGGCCTACTACCGCCGCGAGCTGTTCATGGCGGATGGGACCCCGAAGTACTACCCGGACAAGGTGTTCCCGATCGACGCCCAGTCGGTTGCCCAGGGGATCCAGACGCTCTCGATCGCCGCCCGGCACGACCCCTCGCATGCGGACGCGGCGTGGGCGGTGTTTCGATTCGGCGCGCGTCGCATGCTGGGCGGGGACGGCCTCCCGATCTTCCAGCGGCGGCGTCTGTGGACGAATCGCGCCCACCACGTACGGTGGGTTGTCGCACCGATGCTCCTGGCCCTGACCCACCTGCTGGCGCTCGATCGGCGCCCGACCGCGCAGCCGCGAGAGGCCGAGCGGGTGGCTGCCTGAGGATGCCCGGCGCGATCGCCAATCCGACCCTCCAGGCCGACTACGGCCAGGAGGGCCTCGCGGCGGGCGCGGACGGGCGCCGCGTCGCCCTGGTCACGGACATCCCGACGCCCTACATGCTCGAGGTGCTCAAGGCCCTGGGCACCCTCGTCGATCTCACGGTCGTGTTCTGCGCGCAGACCGGTAGCCGCGGCATGCCGTGGGCGCCCGGAGAGGAGCTCCCCTTCGAGCATCACGTGATCGACGGGCTCGCGCTCAGGAGCGAGGCCCCGGACCGCCCCGACTACTACCTGAGCCCTCGCGTGCTCGGCGCCCTCGCGAGGTGCCGCGCCGAGGCCGTGATCAGCTTCGGCTTCTCGATCCCGACCGCCTACGCCGCCATGTACTGTCGGCTTCGCCGCGCCCCGCTGATCATCTACAGCGACGGGACGTCGGACTACGAGAGCGGCCTCGGCCGCCACCAGCGCATCGCGCGGGCCGTTCTCCTCCGCGCCGCCTCCGGCTGCGTCGCGCTGAGCAAGCCGGCGGCCGCGCGGTTCGTGGAGCTGGGCGTTCGGCCGCAGCGGGTATTCCTCGCCCCCCACTCCTCCACCCTCGACCGTCTGTGGCGGATCGCGGAGGAGAGGGAGTACGGGCCCGGCGAGGAGATCACGGTCCTGACCGCAGGCCGCCTCGTGCGCCACAAGGGCGTGGACAGGCTGCTCGGCGCCGCGGCAGAGGCCCGCCGGCGCTACCCGGGCCTCCGCCTGGTGGTGGTGGGCACGGGGCCGGAGGAGGAGCGCCTCCGCCAGCTCGCGGCGGAGCTCGAGCTCGACGTCGAGTTCGCGGGCTTCGTCGATCACTCGGAGATGCCCGAGCGCTATGCGGAGGCCGACGTCTTCGCCTTTCCCACCCTCGACGACCCGTTCGGGATCGTGCTGCTCGAAGCGGCGGCGGCGGGGCTGCCGCTCGTCGCCTCGCACCACGCCGGGGCCGCGTGGGACCTGATCACCGGCCCGCAGGACGGCCTGATCGTCGATCCGTCGGACACCGAGGCGTTCGCGGGCGCGCTCTCCGGCCTCGCACAGGACCCGGCGCAAAGGCGCGCCCTGGGGCAGCGAGCCCATGCGGCGACGCTCGGGAGGAGCCCTCTGGACTCGGCGCGCGGCTATGCGGCCGCGGTCGAGGCCACGATTCGCGACCGGGGACGGGCCAAGCGATGAGCAGCAACGGCGCCGGGCCCCAGGGCGAGGTCCGCCTCGCGTATCTCGCCACCCTCTATCCGGGCCTGTCGCATTCCTTCGTTCAGCGGGAGGTGCACGCGCTGCGCGACCGCGGCCTCGACATCCACACCTTCGCGCTCCACGACAGCAACCCCGACCACGTGCTCACGCAGGCCGACCGCGAGGCGGAGGAGTCGACGTTCACGGTCCTCCCGCTCCGGTGGGGGCCGTTCCTGAGGGCCCACCTACGGGCGCTCATGACCGGGCCCGGCGCCTACGCCCGAACCCTCTCCTTCGCGCTGCGACGCCCGCCGAGCGGCTTCCATGGGCGGCTGTGGCAGCTCTTCTACTTCCTCGAGGCCGTGCCGATCTGGCGCGAGTGCTCACGCCGCGGCCTGACGCACATCCACGCGCACTTCACCAACCCGTCGGGCGACGTGGCCCAGCTCGTCGCCCGCCTAGGGGTCGAGCGCGGCGGCCCGGAGCGCTGGTCGTGGAGCTTCAGCGCCCACGGGACCGACATCTTCAACGACGGGCCCGGAAGCCTCGCCGCGAAGGTGGAGACGGCCTCGCTCGTGATCTGCATCAGCGACTTCGGCCGCAGCCAGGTGATGCGCCTGGCCCCCGAGGACAACTGGGACAAGGTCCGCGTGGCCAGGTGCGGCCTCAACGGAGAATGGCTCGCCGACGAGATCCCGTCGCGGCCAACCAGCGGCGAGCTCCGCCTGCTCTCCGTCGGCCGGCTCGAGCGCGAGAAGGGCCACTCGGTCCTGCTCGACGCGATCGCCCGACTGCGGGACCACGGCACCGCCGTCCAGCTCGACCTCGTCGGTGACGGCACCAGGCTCGAGGCCCTCCAAGGGCAGGCGCGCAAGCTGGGCATCGAGGATTTCGTCACCTTCTCCGGCGCCGTCGGACAGGACCGGATCAGGGATCACTACCGACGCGCCGACGCCTTCTGCCTGCCCAGCCTCGGCGAGGGAATCCCGGTCGTGCTGATGGAGGCGCTGGCGATGGGCCTTCCCGCGATCGCCTCGAACACGATGGGCATCCCGGAGCTGATCGAGGACGGCGTCACGGGCCTTCTGGTCCCGGCGGGACGCCCGGACGAGCTCGGCCACGCGATCGAGCGCCTGGCCCGCGATCGCTCGCTCGGGCGCCGGCTGGGCGAGACCGGGCGACGCAAGGTGATCGAGGAATACAACCTCGACCGCGGCGTCGACCAGCTGCGCGACGCCTTCACCGAGCTGCTCGCGCACTGAGCTTCTACCGACCTCCCCACGCGCTGAGCGGCGCGCGGCTCGGGATAGCGCCTTGCGTTCAGGGCGCCATCAGCCGGCTCGGCTGGGTAGCGAGCGGCTCGTGCTCGCCCCGGCACACTCGAGCGGGGGTTCGGCTGGGTAAGGGGGCGTCGTCTGGCGCCCCGTACCGGGCCGTGGGCATGCCCAGCAAGCCAGGTGATCGGGATTCCATTCGGGGGGTGGATGGAATACCGATCACCTGGCGGACACGGAAGGGTCGCCCCCCCTGCCCGGCGGCTTCAGAAGCCGCCCTCGCCGAGGGCGGGGCGCCTGAGCGCGAGCTCCTGGGTCGGCGCCGGGGGATGAGCCCGGCGTCCGTTCGAGGCCGGCTCGGTGGCCTCGGCCGCGCCGCCGAGCACGATCCCGGCCCACATCCAGACGATCATGTTCGCGAACACCTGGCCGAGGGGCACGAACTGCGCCCCCACGATCCAGTAGAGGGCGATCGCCAGAAGCGCGATCCGCCAACGGCGCATCTCCGGCGGGCCGCGCGAGGCGAGGGCGCTGCCCACCACGGCGATCAGGCTCGCGGCATAGAGACTGGCGCCGATCAGACCGAGCTCGACCGCCAGCAGCAGGAAGACGTTGTGAAGGGCGATCTGCGTGGTGACGAACATCGGGATGCCCTTCTGCAGCGTGAAGTAGTCGGTGTTGTCGTCGTTGAACTTCCCGATCCCGAAGCCGAGGAGCGGCCGGTGCTCGACCATGTTCAGCGCGGCCGCGTTGACGTTTTGGCGCTCCCAGACAGTCAGCTTGTTGTCGGTGCGCTCCTGGACGCTCGCCGAGAACCCGGGCAGGAACGCGAGCGCTCCCATCACCAGTGTCAGGATGGCGACGGTGACGGGCAGCAGGTAGCGGCGCAGCCCGGGAACAACCGCGAGGGTCACCGCGGTCGCGATGATCGTGGCGACCCAGGACGAGCGCGTGAGGGTGAAGAGCAGGCCCAGGACGCAGAAGAACAGGGTCGTCCCGGCCAGGACCCGCTTTCTGCCCTTCCAGGTCGAGAGCGCGATCACGGACGAGACGGTGCAGACGTAGAGAGCCAAGCCGTTGACCGCCGGCTCGATGAACGGTCCCTGGGCGCGCGCCGTCCCCCAGCCGGTCTCGAGGATGAAGTGCGGGAAGACGAGCTGATGCGGTCCGACGATCTCGAAGAACGCCGTCAGCCCCAGGTACAGGCCGAACCAGACCATCGCCGTGATGAATCCCGCCCGATGGCGAGGCGTCCTGAACGCCAGCGGAGCAAGCGCGAAGACGGCGAAGGGGACCGCCATTCGATCGAGGATGTAGAACTGCACGCTCCCCTCGCGCAACGTGTGCGCCGCGATCCCGGACCCGATCGCCCAGGCGACGGTGAGCGCCAGCAACGCGTGGATCGGCCGCGCGCGGAAGGCCGGGCGGTCTCGCGCCGCGGGCGAGTACAGGATCAGGCCGAGGGCGCCCGCGACCAGGATCAGGCGGTCGGGGGGGACGCCGCCGGGGACCCCGAGGTCGCTCCAATTGCCGTTGAAGGTGGAGCCGATGACCGCGGCGGTGAAGAGCCATGCGGGATCGACCCGCCAGGCGAGATACGCGAGCGAGGCGAGCACGGCCAACCCCCCGAGCGCCGCAAGAGCCTCGGTGCCGTGGGGAACGCTCGCGGCCGCGAACAGAAAGCCGGCCCCGATGACGGCCACGCCGGCGCCGAGCGCGACGAGGCGTGGGTCACGCCTGGCCACGGCTGCCGCCTAGGATCGCGAGCGCCGAGCCCGCGCACGCTGCGCGCGGGTCCGGCGGGCCAGCTCCCAGCGGCCCAGCGTGGTCTCCTCGAAGCCCGGATACCGCGTGTTCGCGAGGAAGACCGCGACCGCCGAGCCGATGATGAAGCCGAGCACGATGGCGACGAAGAGGAGCATCTGGAGCTTGCTCAGGCGATCGCTGGACGCGTCCGCGGGGCCCTGGATGATCTCGAGCCGAACCGACCCGCCCTGGATGGCGGCCGTGTAGCGCTTTCTCGCCGCGTCGGCCTGCGCCTCGGCGGCGACGAGGTTCGCCCTGTCGGCCGCGCTGCCGGTTCCTGGCGAGACCTGCGCCTCGGCCTGCTGGCGAGCGCGCTCAGCGGTCTGGTACTCCTTGAGCAGCTGGCCCGGGGCGGCGTCGCTGGCGCGATTGGCCTCGCGAACGATCGCCTCGCTGGCCAGGCGCGACATGTCGATCGAGGTCTCGGCGGACTTCGTCGTCGCGGTCACGGTGAATACGGGCGTCTGCGGGATCGGCGCGGCGGACAGATGGGGCCTCACCTCCGCGGGCGTGGTCTTGAGAGCCGCCGCGACGTCGCGCACCACGGCGTCCCCCTGCACGGCGCGGCTGTCCGTCTCGGCGAGCTGCTGAGCTGCCGTCGAGAAGCCCGTGAAGGCCGACGGCGTGGTCGCGTTCAGGCCCCCGACCGCCAGCCGCGTCTCCGCGGAGTAGTCGGGGGTACGCACCATGCTGTAGGCGATCGCCAGCACGGCGAGTCCGACGACGCAGGCAACCACCACGCGCCAGTGTCGCCGCAGCGCCTGGCCGAACGTCGGCCCGGAGCCCCGATCGCGCTCGGGCGGCGGCACGTCGAAGCGCGCGCGCTCGCGCTCGCCTGTCTGGATGCTCATGCTGCTTCTAGCTTCCATCTCGCGCCGTTTCACCTCCGCACCGCGGTCTCTGGATCTCCTGACTAACGGCCATTCCCGGCCATGGCTTCCATCGTCTGTCGCGGCGGCGAGTCGTGGCCATGATCGGCCTCGCCGGCCAGCACGACGGTCTCCGGATGCCCGCTCTGGAGCGAGCGCGCGGCCGCGAGCGTCGCCAGGCTCGAGAGCAGGAAGCTTTCGGGCGACGGCGCCTCCACCCGCCCTCGCGCGAGCTCGGCGAGGAACTTGAACTGCGCGGCGAATCCCTTGTCCTGGCGCCCCCCGCCGAGGCGCGCCTTCTTGTGGCCGCGCCAGACGCGGCCGCGCCGATAATCCTCGAGCTCCGCGTAAACCCCCGGCGAGCTGGTCTCGAACCGCTCCTTGCCGGGGCCGAGCGGCGCATCGGCCGCGTAGTGAAGCGTGCCGACGCTCCCGTCCGCGAAGAGGACCTC
>DATBFS010000119.1:0-5268 GCA_036558385.1 Solirubrobacterales bacterium
CATGATCGCGACGTAGATCAGGATCAGCGCGAGGAAGACGAGGTAGGCGCCGGCGACGTACTTGCCGGCTTCGTCGAGGGGCAGGGCGGGCATCAGCTCGAGCCGGGGGTCGAGGCACGGGCGGGGCGACCCGCGAGCCGCGGTCCACCGGCGCCTGCGCATCGAGGGCGCGGCGCAGCCGCGAGATCCGAGCCGAGGCCGACTTGGCGGTCAGCTCGAAGCGGACCAGCGTCGTCCACAGCAGGGCCATGCCGGCGATCGAGGCGAGGAACGCGAGCCACATCTCGCCGGTCATCCCGCCCTCGGCGGTGGCGAAGACCCGCGGGTGCACGAGCGACTCGGCGGCCCGGACGGCGGCGAAGTTCAGCGGCACGAACGCTCCTGCCGTGATCGCGAACACCGAGGCGTAGCGCGCCTGGCGATCGCGGTCCTCGATCGCGTAGCGCAGTGGGTAGTACGTCACGTAGAGGAGGAAGACGATCAGGAAGCTGACCAGGGTCGGCTCATCCCAGACCCACCACTTGCCCCAGGAGGCATGCGCCCAGATGGAGCCCGTGAGCAGCACGCCGACCCCGAAGATCACCGACAGATGGATCGAAACGTACGAGCGAACGTCGTGCACCGGGTCCCCGGTGCGCAGGTGCCGGACCGCGTGGAGCGCCGCGATCACGAACCCGGCCAGCGAGCAGATGGCGAGCGGTACGTGCAGGTAGAAGATCTTCTGGATGAACCCCTGGTCCACGTCCAGCGGGGCATAGAAGAAGACCAGCGCGAAGCCCGCGCTCAGGCACAGGATCGAGGCGATGGACGTGACTCGGAGGCTGGGGACCTTCATTGGGATCAGTCCTCGAGAAGGAAGTCGTAGACGGCGAAGCCGACCGCGATGAAGGTCATATCGTAGAGAGCCAGGAAGCCCAGCCATTTGCCGATTCCCCCGTAATCGGGGCCCTGGGCGGCGAGCAGGGACTGGCCGGCGTCCGCGGCGGCGATCATCACCGGCACCAGGAGCGGCAGCAGGACGAGGGGCACGAGCAGGTCGCGGGCGCGGGAGTTGGCCGCGATCACCGACACCAGCGCCCCGATCGCGCCGAGCCCGACGTCGGCCAGGACGAGGACGCCGGCGAGCGCGGGCAGCCCGCTCCACGAGTCCAGGAAGAAGACCCCGAACACCGGCAGCGCGATCGCCTCGAGGACGAGCAGGTAGACGACCAGCGCCGCCGCCTTGGCGGCGCCCAGAGCGGTGCCGTCGATCGGGGCGAGCCTGATCGCGTCGAACCCGCCCTCGTCGCGCTCTCCGACGAACAGCCGGTTGATCGCGAGGATGGCCGCGAACAGCACGGTGGCGAGCAGCACGCCCGCGGCCAGGCCGCCGCTCAGGGTCGTCCGATCGAGCCCAAACCGGAACAGGACGAACGTGGTGATCGCGAACAGCGCCATCGCCGGGACGGACTGAAGCGTCCGGAGCTCGACCCGCAGGTCCTTGGCGAGGATCGCCCTGAACGCGTCGACCGAGCCCCCACGGCGAGGGGGCGCCTCCGTGTCCGAGCTCACGGCGCTCCCCCGAAGATCGCCCGGGCATCCCCCGCCGACAGTCCGCCGGCCGGCCCCCCGTAGGCGACGGCGCCGCCCGCGCGAAGCGCCAGGACGCGGTCGGCCTCGGCAAGCCCGACGTCGATGTCGTGGGTGACCAGCACCCGCGCTCGCTGCGGCGCCGCGCCGAGCAGAGGCTGGACCAGGTCCGCGGCCTCCGGGTCGAGATGGGAGCCCGGCTCGTCGAGCAGGAGCAGCTCCGGCTCGTGTAGCACGGCGCGACACACGGCGAGCCGCTGGACCATGCCGGCCGACAGGTTGCGCACCAGCTCATCCGCCCGCCGTGACATCCCCACGCGCTCGACCAATTCGGCGATCCGCCCGGCGACGGATCCCAGCCCCTGAAGCCGCGCCGCGAAGGCGAGGTTCTCGGTTCCGGTCAGGTCGCGGTAGAGGAGCGGCTCGTGGCCCAGGTAGCCGATCCGCCCCCGAGCCCGCCAGGACTCCCGGGGCAGCGAGCAGCCCAGCACCGAGACCTCGCCCGCCGTCGGTCGAAGCAGGGTCCCGAGCACGCGCAGCAGCGTCGTCTTCCCGGCCCCGTTCGGGCCCAGCACGACCAGCGTCTCGCCCTCCCGAAGCTCGAGCGCCACGTCGCGAAGCACCGGCAGCTCCCCGAACTCGCGCCAAAGGCTCCGCGCGGACACCGCGATGGGCGGCTCCGGCGTCATTGGCGGGGTCGCGATCTGGACGGGCGCGGCTTCTGGCACTAGCGCACGATTGTCCCAGCTAGCGACCGCTCGCCGGCGACCTTCGGCGAGCCGCCGGGCGGATCAGCGGTCCTTGCGCAGGGTGCGGGCGCTCGCCCGCACCAGGGGCAGTCCCCCCTCGCGCAGGGCGCGCAGCCGCTGGCCGTTGCGCCCGTAAAGAAGCCGGGCCGACGCCCGGACTGCCTGTCCCAGCGTGCGGTCATACGGCTGCCACCAGAGATCGCGCGTGATCCCGGGCTCCCACGAGACCAGCTTGACGTCCACGCACTCATAGAAGCCGAACTTCGAGTGGGAGCGGCCCAGTCCCGACTCCTTGACCCCGCCCCACGAGCACTGGCATGCGCCGTGGGTGTAGGAATGGTCGTTGATCCACACCATCCCCGACTCGATCCGCCGAGCCATTCGCTCGCCCTTGGCGCGGTCCTTGGTCCACACCGAGGCGCCGAGGCCGAAGTTGGAGTCGTTGGCCCGCCGAAGCGCCTCCTCCTCGGAGTCGACGACGATGATGGGCACGACCGGGCCGAAGATCTCCTCGTTCATGATCCGCATCTCGTCCTCGACTCCCGCCAGGACCGTCGGGGCGATGAACTTGCCGCTGAACCCGGGCACCTCGCGCGGTCCACCCGCGACGCGCTTCGCCCCGGCTTCGAGAGCGTCGTCGACGAGCTCGGTGACCACCCCGTGCTGGTCCTCGGAGACCATCGGGCCGATCTCGGTCTCCCACTCCATCGGATCGCCCACGGTGAGCTCGCTGGCGCGCCGCACCACGCCCTCCACGAAACGATCGGCGACCTCCTTGACCACGTAGGTGCGCTCGATCCCGGAGCACGTCTGCCCGGCGTTGGCGAAGCCACCCCAAACGCAACCCGAGATGGCGTTGCCGAGGTCGGCGTCGGCGCAGACGATCTGCGGGTCCTTGCCGCCGAGCTCGAGCACGGAGCCCTTGAGGCGCGAGGCGCAGATCTCTCCGACCTTGCGCCCGACCTCGACCGAGCCGGTGAAGAAGATCTTCCGCGCGGACGACTTGCAGAGCGCGCCGCCAACCGCGCCGCCCCCGTGGACGACACGGACGAGGCCCTCCGGGAGGCCCGCCTTCTCGAACGTCTCGCGGATTCGCTCCCCGAGAAGCGGGGTCAGGCTCGCCGGCTTCAGCACGACGCCGTTGCCGGCCATCAGGGCCATCGCCACCTCGTCGAATGGGATCGACCACGGATAGTTCCATGGGGCGATCACGCCGACCACTCCGTGGGGCTCATAGCTGAACTTGGCCTTCTTCGACAGGAAGAGGACCTGCCCCATGCGGATCGGCTCGTCCGCCAGGATCCTCGGGCCCGCGTCCGCGCACCAGTGAAGGACGTCGATCGTCGGGACGATCTCCATCGTGTAGCTCTCCGTGAGCGGCTTGCCCTGCTCGCGGGTCAGAAGCTCCGCGATCTCGTCGATCTCGTCCACCAGCACGTCGGCCGCCTTGCGCAGGTACCGCGCCCGATCGGCGAGCGACAGCTGCGCCCAGAAGGGCTGGACCTCGGCGACGTCGTCGACGACCGCCTGCACCTGGTTCGGCTTCAGCGTCTCGACCGTGCCGACCAGCTCGCCGGTCGCCGGGTTGAAGGACTCGAGCTGCCCCATCGCGGGCCCGATTCTATGTCGATGCGAGCCGGGGGCCGATCCCGCCCCCGAACTCGCATCTGGAACGCCCATGCCGCAGGAAGTGCGCGACAGGGCTGGGTCCCGGTCCCGTTCGGCGAAGGGGGGTGCGCGCCTCACGGGAGCGTGACCTCCTGGTCGCTGCATCCCCCGGAACACGTCGGAGCCCCGGTAGTTGCGGTCAGGGCGAAATTACGTCTCTAGGCCGAGCCCGCTTCGCCGAGCCGGCGCCGAACCTCGGCGAGCCGGCGGCCGAGCTCCGCCTCGGCGCCCCGATCGGTCGGCTCGTAGAAGCGCTCGTCCTCGAGTCCCTCCGGGACCACCGGTTGATCGCCGATGCCGCCCGGCCGATCGTGCGGATAGACGTAGCCGATCCCGCGACCCAGCTTGGGGGCGCCCGGGTAGTGGGCATCCCGCAGGTACGCGGGCGGCGGCTTGGCGCCGTGCTCGCGCACGTGCGCGGTGGCCCGCTGGATGCCGCGGTAGGAGGCGTTCGACTTCGGCGCGAGCGCCAGGTAGGCGGCCGCCTGCGCGAGGTTGAGCCTGCACTCCGGCAGGCCCACCCGGTCAACTGCCGCCGCCGCCGCGGTTGCGACGACGAGCGCCTGCGGGTCGGCGTTGCCGATGTCCTCGGAGGCCAGGATCACCATTCGCCTCGCGATGAACCGTGGATCCTCCCCGCCCTCCAGCATCACCGCCAGGTAGTAGAGCGAGGCGTCGGGATCGGAGGCCCGGGTCGCCTTGATCCAGGCGGAGGCATAGTCGTAGTGGAGGTCGCCCTCGCGGTCGAAGCTGAGCGCCTTGCGCTGGAGGGCGTCCTCGGCCACCCGGAGGTCCACCTCGCGATCGGTGCCGCGGACCGCCTCGACTGCCCGCTCCAGCGCGGCCAGGGCGGTGCGGGCGTCCCCGCCCGAACGGCCGGCGAGGAGGACCAGCCCCTCCTCGGAAACCGCGGGCGGATCCGCGATCCCGCGCTCCGGGTCCGCGAGCGCCCGCTCCAGCAGGGTGCGCGTCTGCTCGGTGGTCAGCGGGCGGAGCTCGTACAGCTGGGTTCTGCTCAGGAGGGCGGAGTTGACCTCGAAGTAGGGGTTCTCCGTCGTCGCGCCGATGAGCGTCACGAGCCCCTCCTCGACCGCCGGCAAGAGCGCGTCCTGCTGCGCCTTGTTGAAGCGATGGATCTCGTCGAGGAAGAAGACCGTCGGCTCCCGCGCGGCGCGGCGGCGCTCCTCCGCCCGGGCGATAACGGCGCGGACCTCCGCCCGCCCGGCGTTCACGGCTGAGGCCTCCTCGAAAGCGCCCCGGCAGGCGATCGCGATGATCCTCG
>DATBFS010000120.1:0-9633 GCA_036558385.1 Solirubrobacterales bacterium
AACCATCCGCCGCTGCTCCTGGCGGATGAGCCAACCGGGAACCTGGACCCCGAGACCTCGATCGGGATCATGCAGCTCCTCTACCGGATCAACCGCACCGGCACCACGATCCTGGTCGCCACCCACGACCGCGACATGGTCGACCGGATGCGGCGCCGCGTGCTCGCGCTCGACGAGGGCAGGCTCGTCCGTGACGAGGCGAGCGCCGGCTACAGCGACGAGTCGACTCAGGAGTTCGCGGTGCGGATGAAGGCGGAGATGGGCGTCGGCGACGAGGGCCATACCAATGGCGAGCCGAGCTCCTAGGAGGTCACCGTGAGCCGGGTCTTCTTCTTCATCGGCGAGGCGTTTCGCGCCCTGCGTCGCAGCGCCGCCCCGAGCCTGGCGGCAATCGTCACCGTCGTGCTCACGACGCTCCTGATCGGCGTCTTCGTCCCGGTGATCAAGGCGAGCTCGACCACGAACGAGAACGTGCGCTCGGAGCTCACCCTGAGGGTCTTCATGAAGCAGAGCGCCACCAAGGACCAGACGCTGACGGTGCAGAGGAAGATCGACCGGATTCCCCACGTGGAGCGAACGGAGTACGTCTCGAAGGCGGAGGCGCTGAAGGAGCTGCGCGGCAACATCGGCAAGCAACCGGTGAGCGCGGGCCTCAACGAGCTGCGACACAACCCCCTGCCGCTGACGATCAACGTCTTCCCCGACGACCCCGACAACCTCAACTCGATCCAGAGGCAGATCGTCCGTCCGACGACCAAGGGCAAGGCGAGGCCGATCAGCCCCGCGATCAAGAGCACCGGTAACTCTCAACAGCTCGCCAATCAGATCCGCCCCGTGACCAACGCGGTGAAGATCATCCTCTCGGTGGTCGCCGTTCTGCTCCTGGTCGCGTCGCTGATGCTGATCGCGAACACCATCCGCCTCTCGATCTACGCCCGTCGCCGCGAGGTCGAGGTCATGAAGCTCGTTGGCGCCACCAACTGGTTCATCCGCTGGCCCTTCGTGATCGAGGGCCTGGTCGTCGGCCTGCTCGGCGCCGGGATCGCCATCGGCCTACTCTGGGTCGGGAAGGTGGCAATCATCGACCCGCTCGCGCAGAACTTCGAACTGATCGACAACTTCTCCACCATCGGCTTCGCCCAGTTGATCGCGCTGCTCGCCGGCTCGGCCGTCGTGATCTCCGCGTTGGGCAGCGGGCTCACCCTGCGCCGCTTCCTCCGCATTTGACCCGAGCCCTCACCGCCTGGAGCTCGGGATGAGCACGGAGCGAAGGCGAGGCCTGATCATCGGCTTTCTGGCCGGCGCGGCGGTCGCGCTCGCCGCCGGCGCCATCGTCGTCGCGATCGGGGGAGGGATCGGCGGGTCGGAGAGGACCACGCAGGCGAGCGACGTGATCCAGAACGACTACTTTCGCCCGGTCGGCGGCCAGCTGCTCGAGAACGCCTCGGTCGACGGCATGGTGCGCACGCTCAGAAAGCGCTACGACGACCACTTCTCCCACTACTTCAACCCGCACGAGCTCCGCCAGTTCGAACAGGCGAGCTCCGGGCACTTCTCGGGCGTCGGGCTGACGGTCACGGAGGTCGAGCGGGGCCTGCGCGTGGCGAGCGTGATCCCGCGCACGCCGGCCCAGCGTGCCGGGATCGACCCCGGCGACCTCATAGTGGCTGTGGACGGGAAGTCGATCGCGGGCGAGTCGGCGCAGGTCTCCACGGCGCGCATCAAGGGCCGACCCGGCACGAGCGTGGAGCTCCGCGTTGTCTCCGGCGCCAACGGCGGCGTGCGAGACGTCCAGCTCGAGCGCGCCACCGTGCAGGTCCCCGCCGTCAGGGGTCAGATGAAGCAGGCCGGCGGCACCAAGGTCGCCTACGTCCGGTTCGCGACCTTCAGCCAAGGGGCTCACGCCGAGCTCGCGGCGGTCCTGAAGCGCCTCGACAGGAAGGGCGCCAAGGGCCTGGTGCTCGACCTCCGGGGGAACGGCGGCGGCCTGCTGGACGAGGCCGTCCTCTGCGCGAGCCTGTTCCTGAAGAAGGGCCAGCTCGTCGTGTCGACCAACAGCCGCACCATGGGCCACCACGACTACACCGCCCTCGGAGATCCGCTCCCGACCCACCCGACCGTCGTCTTGATCAACCACGACACGGCCTCGGCTGCGGAGATCCTCACGTCGGCACTCGCGGACCACCACCTGGCGACCGTCGTGGGCACTCGTTCGTTCGGCAAGGGCACCTTCCAGGAGGTGATCCATCTCGCGGCCGGCGGCGCCCTCGACCTGACCGTCGGCGAGTACCTGACGGCTGACGGGACCTCGCTCGCGGACAAGGGGATCGCGCCGGACGTGCGCGCGGTGGACGACCCCCGGACGGCGCCGGACGAGGGGCTCGAGAAGGCGCTCGCGGTCCTGGCGGAGAAGGCGGCGGTCGAGAACAGGTGAGCCCCCGGCGCGCGGCGTCGCTCGGCCCGCGGGTGGCCACGGTCGAGCGTCGAGGCCGCTTCTTCGTCGCCGAGCCTCTGTTCGAGCGCGGGCCACAGGCGGCGCTCGCCCGCGGCTCGGTGGACGTGCGTCCCGGCGCCCTCGCGCTGGTGGACTTCGCTCCCAGCGGCGCGAAGGCCCTCCGGGCGCTGGGCTCGGCGAGCCGCCCCGCCGACGTGGTCGCGGCCCTGCTCTGGGACCGGGAGGGGCGCCGCGGATTCCCACCAGAGCTCGAGGACGAGGCAAGGGAGGCCGCGAGCGCGGCACGGGCGGCCACGTCCGCCCGGCGGGACCTGACGGACCTCCCAACCTTCACGGTCGACCCGTCGACGGCGCGGGACTTCGACGACGCCGTGTCGGCGGAGGAGTCCGGCGGCGGCGTGCGACTTTGGATCCACATCGCGGACGTCTCCGCCCACGTGTCGCCCGGAAGCGGGCTCGACGCGGAGGCGCTTCGCCGCGGGACGAGCGCGTACGTGCCCGGGACGGTCGAACCCATGCTGCCCAGGGTGCTCAGCGACGAGGCGTGCAGCCTGGCCCCCGGGGCCAAGCGCTTGGCGGTCACCGCCGAGATCGTCCTCGCCGAGAACGGCTCCCCCACCTCGGCGAGCTTCTTTCGAAGCCGCATCCGCTCGAACGCGCGGCTCAACTACGAGCAGCTCGACGACTATTTCGCGGGCAGGGGCTCGCCGCCGGCGGCCGTCGCGGGACCGCTCGCCCTCGCGCGTCGCGCGGCCGCCGCGCTGGCCAAGAGCCGATCCGTGGCCTCGCTGGAGATCGAGTCGTTCGAGCCCGAGTTCGAGTTCGACGCGGACGGGGCGGTGGTCCGCGCCCACTCCGTCCCACAGACGGAGGCCCACAGGCTGATCGAGCACCTGATGATCCTCACGAACGAGCGCGTCGCCGAGCTCTTGGAGCGCCGCCGTATCCCGACCCTCTACCGGGTGCACGAACAGCCCGACCCGGAGCGGATCGAGCGGCTCGTCGAGCAACTCGCATCCCTCGGGGTACCCACGCCCCCGCTGCCTCAGCGCCCGTCCGGGTCTCAGGCGGGGGCGCTGGCGGGGGAGGCGAGCCGCCTGGTGTCGCGCGAGGCGGCGAGGCGGGGCCATGGCCGGGATGCGTATACATCCCTCGTGCTCCGCTCGCTGAAGCAGGCCTACTACTCGGAGCGAAACCTGGGCCACGCCGGGCTGGGCAGCACGGCGTACGCTCATTTCACCTCGCCGATCCGGCGCTATCCGGATCTGATCGCCCACCGGGCACTGCTCTCGGCCATCGGGGCCGGCGAGCCCGAGCCGGAACGCGACCAGGTTCGGGAGGCAGCGTGGCGCAGCTCAGAACGCGAGCGAGATGCGATGCGGATCGAGCGGGACGCAGACAAGGTCTGCGCGGCGTTCCTGCTCGATCGCGAGCTGTTCGCGGCGGGTTGGGGCGGGTCCTTCGAGGGCGAGGTCTCCGGGCTGGTGGGAGCGGGCGCCTTCGTGCGGTTCGCCGGCGAGCTGGCGGACGTGTACGAGGGCTTTCTCCCGGCGCGCCTCCTTGCCGGGGACAGGTTCGACCTCAACGAGACCGAGACCGCCCTCGTGGGCAGATCAAGCGGTGGCGTCCTGCGGCTGGGGGACCCGGTCCCGGTCAGAGTCGAGGCGATCGACGCGGCTCGAGGCCGTGTGGATCTCGCGCCGGCCGGCGAGCACGTCGCGGAAGCGCGCCGGACCCGGACCCGGCCCAAGACGCGGCGCCCCCGCGAGACGCGGCGACGGGCCGAGCACCGTCGGGAGGGCCGCGAGCGCCCGGAGCGATGATGGCCGCCCGGAAGCGAAAGGTCGACGCGGGGGACGTGGCGACCAACCGCCGCGCCCGGCACAAGTTCGAGCTCCTCGACCGCTTCGAGTGTGGAATCGAGCTGGTGGGGACCGAGGTGAAGGCGCTCCGCGAGGGCAAGGCGCAGCTGGGCGATGCGTACGCGGTGATCGACCGCGGGGAGGTGTGGCTCCGAAACGCCCACATCCCGCCGTACGCGCCCGCGGCCGGCCAGAACCATGATCCCGAGCGCCCGCGCAAGCTGCTGCTCCACCGCCATGAGATCGAGCGCCTGATCGGGCGAAGCGAGCGCCGGGGCCTGACGCTGATCCCGACCCGCGTCTACTTCAAGGGCTCGCATGCCAAGGTCGAGCTCGCCCTGGCGCGGTCGAAGGAAGGGCGCGACCGCCGCCGCGAGATCCGCGACCGCGACGTTCAGCGCGAAATCGAACGGGAGCACCGCCAGCGCCTCCGTTGAGCCCTCGCGAACGCGCTCAAAGGCGCTGGCGCGCCCACGGACGGCCCGGGAGCAGAGCGCGCTCGGCCGTCTCATGCGACGATACGGGCGATGCGCTCGTTCAGGCTGAGTCGCGCTCGCGACACCGAGCAGAATCAAGAGCAGCCCGTGCCCCAGCCGGGGTCGGGACAGGAGGCCGGCCAGCCGCCTTCGCCCTCCTCCATGCCGCCGCCATCCGCGCCCCCGCCAGCGGGCCCCCAGGCGCCGGTCGCCGAGCCGCCGGCACAGCCGCCCCCCGCCACGCCCGAGAGCCGAGGCGAGCGCCGAAAGCGCCTGCGGGAGGAGAAGCGCCGGCAGGCGGAGCAGAAAAAGCAGGAGAAGCGGGCCAAGCGAGAGCAGGAGCGCGCCGAGCGCAAGCGGCACCGGGAGGAGAGGCAACGCGCGAGACAGGAGCCGAAGGGAGACTCCGCCGGCGCCCGTCGCCGCCGCAAGCGCGAGGAGCGCCGCGCCGCCAAGCAAGCCGAGAAGGATCGTGCCAAGCGCGAGCGCCAGCGCGCGCTCGAGGAACGGCGCGCGGCCCGTGAGGAGCGAAAGCGCGTCAGGGAAGAGCAGCGCCGTGCCAAGCGTGAGGGCCGCAAGCCCGCTGTCGCCCAAGCGCAGCAGGCTCCCGGAGCGCAGCGGGGCGCCGAGGCGCATCCGGCAGCGCCGGCGCCACAGGCCCCCGCCCCCGCTGAGGAGGGTGCGGGAGGCGGCGTGTCCCCGGCGGAGGCCGGCATCGCCGCGGGCGCGGTCGGTGTCGCCGCCGCCGGCGCAGCCGCCCTGGGGCGCTCGCGAGATGACGCCGACGAGGCCCAACCCACGACTCCGGCGGCGGTCCAGCCCCCGCCGCCACCGCCCGCGACGCCAACGGAGCCTCCCGCGCCCCAGCCCGAGGCCCCAACAGTCGCCCAGCCGGCAGCGCCACCAGCACCAGCCGCCGAGGCCGTCCAGCCTGCGGTCCCGCCGCCACCGCCCGTTTCCGAGGCAGCTGCCCTCGTCGACCAACCGACCGAGGAGCAGCGGACGATCCGCGAAGCGGCCGAGCGCGAAGCGATGGCGCGACTCGAGGAGGCGGAGCGGCAGGGCGGAGAGAGCGCGGCCGTGGCCGAGGAGGAGCGGATCAGGGCAGAGGCTGAGCGTCGCGTTCGCGAGGCGGAGGAATCCCAGCGCGAGGCCGAGCGTGTCTACCAGGCGAGGGTCGAGGCCGAGGAGCGCGAGCGCGAGGCGGCTGAGGCAGCGAGGCGACTCGAGGAGGCGGAGGCCCCCGCCGAGCCGCCGCCACCGCCAGGGGCCGACGAGGTTCAGCCGGCGGCCGGCGCGGTCGAGGAACGCGTCGGGCCGGACACCGCTGCGCAGGAGCTCGCAACGGAGATCGAGCAGACGGAGGCACGGCTGAACGAATCCCAGCGGCGAACGGCGGAGGCACTGGAACGGGCGGCCAAGCGGCTGGAGGAAGTGGAGGCGCGCGCCAGGGAGGCCGAGGCCCGTGCCGCCAGGGCGGAACAGCTCGCCAAGTTGAAGCTCGAGGAGCGGGACCGCGAGCGACGCCTGGGGGAGATGCTCGACCGGATCGCCGAGGCGGAGCGGCGCGCCGAGGAGGCCGAGCAGCGCGCCCGGGACGCCGCGGAGCGACTGGCGGAAATCGACCCGGAGTCGGCGGCCCTCGCACAGCCCCCGGCGCCCGAGCCGACGCCGCCTCCCGCAGCGCCGGCGCAGCCCCCGCCCCCTCCGCCACCCGCCGAGCCCGCGCCGCCCGCTCCCGCGATGGCAGCCCCCGCGCCACCATCGCCCGAGCCCGAGCCCGAGCCCGAGCCGGCGCCCGCGGCGCCCGCGGCGGCGGAGCCCCCGCCGCCGCCCTCGGACCCGGCGCCACCACCGGCTCCAGCGCCACCACCGGCTCCAGCGCCGCAGCCAGAGAGTGGGCCCGACCAGCCAACCGTCGAATCGCCGGCGGCGAAGCCCCCCTTGAACCTCAACGAGGCGACCTACGAGCAGCTTCGCGAGCGAAGCCTCTCCGTCACCCAGACCGGGCGCGTGCTCGCCTACCGCGATCGCGTCGGGGGCTTCAGCTCACTCGACGAGTTGGACAGCATCCCCGGGTTCCCGCATTCGTTCCTCGAGGAGCTGAAGCGGAACCTGACTGTCTAGGCGGCCAACCGGCCGGCCCCGGGCTCAGCCCGCCAGCTCCTTTGGCTTCACGTAGTCGGCCAGCTCGGCGTCCCCCGGCCCGAGGTCGCCCCACTCGCCGACGAACAGGAGCGTCGCCATCGCCGCGGTGGGGAACTTGGCCCGGAGGCGCGCGAGCTGCTCGCCATCGCCCGCCAGCTCGAGCGCGAGCTGCTGGACCGCCGGTTGATGGCCGATCAGGAGCACGGAGTCCGCGGCGTCGGGAGCCTGGCGCAGGCGCGCGAGGAGGTCCGCGGCGGACGCCCCGTAGAGCCCCCGCTCGACCAGGACCTCGGGCGAGCCGAGGGCGGGGAGGATCCGCTCGAGCGTCTCTCGCGTTCTCGCCGACGACGAGCACAGGACGAGCGATGGCGCGATCTCCCCGCGCCGAGCGTAGTCGGCGATCACCTTCGCGGCCTTGCGCCCTCTTGCGGCCAGGGGGCGGTCGTGATCGGCGAGGTCGGCGTCGTCCCAGCTCGACTTGGCGTGTCGAAGCAGATACAGGCGCCTGGGACGCGAAATCAGCCGATTCCTCTCATCGTGTTCACCGATTCTTCGGTGCTTTCGTAAATGTAGCCTCCGCCGCGCGGCCCGCCGGCCACTAGGCTCCCGACGATGCCCGCCGCGCCGGCCACGCGCAAACGTCCCCGCCTCGCCGCCCTGGCCGCGCTCCTCGCGCTCGGAAGCGGGCTCGTCGCGACGGGGGTGTCGGGGGCACAGGACGCCAGGCCCCACCTCGATTGGCGCCCGCACTACTCGTTCGCGAACCGCTACATCAAGCACCGCGCCGGGACGATCAGCTATGGCGTGGTCGGCCCCAATGGCAACTACCAGGGACACCGCGGCGGCCGCACGGTGCCCATGGCGAGCACCTTCAAGGTCATGCTCCTCGCGACCTACCTCAGAAAGATCAGGAAGCGCCCCCTGCGCCATCGCGACAGGCGGCTGCTGGCGCCGATGATCCGCCGCTCCGACAACGTCGCGGCCACGCGTGTGCGCGACATCGTCGGACGCCACGCGATCGAGCGCCTGGCCCGCGACGCCCACATGCACCACTTCCACTACAACCAGGTCTGGGGGCTGAGCCGGACCAGCGCGAGCGACCAGGCGCACTTCATGTACCGCTTCGACCGCTACGTGCCCGACCGTCACGTCGGCTATGCGCGCCACCTGCTGGCGACCATAGTGCCCTCACAGCGGTGGGGGATCGCGAAGGTGCCACTCCACGGATGGCGGCTCCACTTCAAGGGGGGCTGGGGCATCGGCAACGGCTCGGTCGATCACCAAGTCGCCTTCCTCGACCGGCGCGGCTACCGCGTCGCCGTCGCGATCATGACCACCTCGGACCCGAGCCACGGCTACGGCATCCACACGCTTCGGGGGGTTGCCCGGAGGCTCCTGTGGGGGCTTCCGCGGCTGGGTCGGCACTGAACAGGCCTCCCCGGGCCCGCGGCCCCGGCTACCCTGTAGGAGACATAGCACGGGGACGACAGGCTTCGACGTGGTCGATCCGTGCGAACGGTTGCAGGCCGAGGTTCCCGGAGGCCTCGCTAAACACCGGGAAAAACAATAAGTGCGGACCACGAGTTCGCCCTCGCCGCTTAGCCAACGCTAAGTAGGTGAGGAGTCGGCCCTCCCTCGGCCCGTGGGGAGGGGCACCGGCTTCAGAAACGGGCTAGACCTGTGCGGTTCGTCCCCGCCGCCAGGGGACCTCTCAGGGGACTGGTCTTCCGGACTCGCCCGCCGGCGCGGACCCGGAAGACGAGACCAAAGCGCCGGCTATGCCTGTAGAAGCCTTCGCATCGCGGCTGCGGACGCGGGTTCGATTCCCGCCGTCTCCATCCCGTCGACGCGGGAACTCACCCGCGTCACCACTCGCACTCCGTGCTCGCTGGGGTTCGATTCTCGCCGTCTCCATCCCGTCGACGCCGGGAACCAGTGCGCCTAGCGAGGTTCACCACTCATTAACTCGCGGGGCAGCGGGTTGCCCGAGGGTGGAGCGCGCTTCCAAGCTGGGAGCCCTCGACCGCAAGCATTCCCGTTGTCGGCGTAGCCAAAGGATGAGCCCCTCCATGAAGGACGCTGCGACGGAAGAGCCCTTCGACGAGTTTCTGGGGCTCGAGTTGCGCCGTGTGGTCATGGCCCCGAGGCAGGAGAACTCGATCCGGGTGCTCGCGGTGGAGCTCTACGACGACGGGGTGATCGCGCGCTTTCTCCTGCGTGAGGGCGACGAGCCCTCCGAGTTCGCCCGAGCTCGTGGGGAGCCGGAGGGCAGGATCTCGTTCAGGCTCAGCGACGACCTCGACACCACCTACAGGTGGACGCGCACGGGGTCGACGCTCGTGCTGCCGAAAGCGACTGACGAAGAGCCCGGCGCGCGCGTCGATGGGCTGATCATCTGCGGCGATGCAGTGTTCGTACCGGCCATTCCCGATGACGCCACCCGGCTCAGCGTCCTCACGGTCGAGACGCTCGTCGAGATCCCGCTCGACGCGGCAAGCGAGACGGATCGGCTCTAGGAGGCGTGCTGCTCGAGCGCCAGCCGGTCGAGCTCCTCGTGGAGGGCGAGCAGGAAGGCCGATCGCGGTCTGGCGGACTCGATCAGGTCGACGGATTCCCGGTAGTGGCCCGCCATTGCGACGACGGTCGTCCCCAAGCGCTCCTCGATGGCCGGGCCGTAACGCTCGATCCCGCG
>DATBFS010000121.1:0-2898 GCA_036558385.1 Solirubrobacterales bacterium
CGTCGTACTTCGGCTCGTAGACCCAGTCATCCCCCTCCGGCAGCACCTTGCGCGAGAGGGCGAGCTGCGGCTGGATCGGGGGTTTGAGGGGGAAGGCCATTCCGAGCCGATCCTAGTGCCGACATAGAGTCGGCTCATGGCCGAGGCACCGCGAACCTGCGACTTCGCCGTGATCGGCGGGGGCATCCTCGGGCTCGCCGTGGGGCGCGAGCTGCTCGAGCGCCACCCCGGAGCCCGCCTCTGCGTGCTCGAACGAGAGGACAGGCTCGCCGCGCACCAGACCTCGCACTCGAGCGGCGTGATCCACGCCGGGATCTACTACGCGCCGGGATCGCTCAAGGCCAGGCTATGCGTCGAGGGAGCGCGCCTCCTCTACGCCTACTGCGACGAGCACGGCATCGAGGCGCGGCGAAACGGGAAGCTGATCGTCGCCGCCGGGCAATCGGAGCTTCCCGGGCTCGACGAGCTCGAGCGACGGGGCCTGGCGAACCAGGTCCCCGGCCTGCGCCGCGTCGGGTCGGAGGAGATCGCCGAGATCGAGCCGCACGCCCGCGGCATCGCGGCCCTGCACTCGCCCGAGACGGGGGTCGTCGACTTCGCCCAGGTCGCTGCCGCCTTCGCGGCGGATGTGGAGGCGGCGGGGGGCGCCGTCATCACCGGCTGCGGGGTCCGGGGGCTCGTGCCTCGAGGCGAGGCCGTCGCCGTCGAGCACGACATGGGGACCACCGAGGCCGGGTTCGCGATCAGCTGCGCGGGGGCGTGGTCGGACAGGCTCGCTGTCGCCGCGGGCGCACCAGCCGAGCCGCGAATCGTTCCCTTCCGTGGCGCCTATCTCCGTCTGCGGCCCGAGGGCCGGGACCTGGTCCGCGCCAGCATCTACCCGGTCCCCGACCCCGACCTGCCGTTCCTCGGGGGCCACCTGACCCGGGGGATCGACGGTGAGGTCCTGCTCGGCCCCTCGGCGCTCCTGGTCGGCGCGCGCGACGCCTACCGGCTCTCCAGGGTCCGGGGCCACGACCTCGCCTCGACCCTGACCTGGCCCGGGACATGGCGCCTCGTCGGGCGTTTCTGGCGTACGGGATTGACCGAGCTGAGGCACGCGGCCAGCCGACGAGCGGTCGTTGCGGACCTGCGGCGCTTCGTCCCCGAGCTCGAGCCCGCCGATGTCCAACCGGCGTTCTCCGGCATCCGCGCGCAGGCCCTCAACCGCGACGGCAGGCTGGTCGACGACTTCGTCCTCCACCGGACCGAACACGCTCTCCACGTACGCAACGCGCCGTCCCCCGCCGCGACCTCATCGCTGGCACTGGCAAAGCTGATCTGCGATCGGATCAATCCGGACAGGGAGTGAGAAGAAAAAACACCGTGCCGCCGCGGCCAAGAAGAAGCGCTGCAAGAGGAAGAAGAAGTGATGCGAGGGCGCGCGTCAGCGCGACCCGTTTTAACACCCGCCGACGAGCAGGAAGATCGCGACGATGACGACGATTACCACGCCGAGCGCGATCAGCCGGCGGCGCAGGTAGATGTCGCCGCCGCCATAGTGGCGTCGTTCCAGCCCGTCATCCGCGCCACGTGGGCCGGCGGGCTCGAGCAGCTCCTCGTCGCCCGTCTCGGGCGACTCGCCTCGACGGGACCGTGCCCGTGCTTCGGCGGCAGCACGACGCTCCTCGGGTGTTCTCCCACGTCCCTCGATCGGCCCCAACCCTAAGGGACCCGGGGGTCACTACGGGGCAAACGCGCCCAGATCCTGGAGCGTGAGCAGCAGGTCCCCGATCGGCTTGTAGCCGCCACCGCCGGGCACATGGACCGTCTGCGGCTCGTTGATGTCGTCGAGCGTGACCTCGGCCTGAAGATTCCCTCCCCGGGCACCGCCGAGCCTCGGCCGGTCCGCGGGTGCGATGCCGAAGTCGGCGTCGAGCGAGAGCTTGTGGACCGTTCGATCGTCGAGCCCGATCCAGGCCTCGATCCGGCCGACCGGGGCCGGGACGTGGCTCAGGCCGAGGGCGTCGCGAAGAGGATGGAGCGCCTCCGCGACCGCCTTGCCCTGGAGCTCGGCGCTGACGTGCTGGGTCTCCACGCCGTTGATCTCCTCGTTGCCCTCGTTTCGAGCGGCGCCGAAGAGGTCGCGCGCGTGGAGCGAGCTCGCCGCGACCTGGGCGTTGATGGCGGCGGTCGCATCCTCACCGAGTTCGTAGTTGTCCCCGAAGGGACTGGGGAACACGTTCCTACCCGTCGAGACGAGCTTGCCGCCGACCCCGAAGCCGAGCACCTTGACGTTGAACTTCCAGTCGAAGCTCGGGATGCGCTCGCCACCGCCGCTGATATAGGGACCGTCGACGCTCAGCGTGACCGGCCCCGAGAGCGTCGACGAGCCGTCCAGAGCCAGTCGCGCACGGCCGTCGACGTCGGCGCTCCGCACGGGGTGTGCGGCGGCGGAATCCAGGAGCGCGTCGGGGTTCACGAGTGGCGCCTTGTCGCTGTCCCCTCCGCCGCACCCAGTCAATAGCCCGGCGAACGCCCCGATCGCGAGTAACAAGGTGGTGACCCGCCGCACAACCGGCGACCTTATCCTCTCCAATCCCCATGGCCTCCCCGCGGCTGGAAACCGCAGAGTTCTGGGAACTGCCCGGCTTCACGGCGGAGCGGAGGGCGGCGATGCGGGACGCCTGGGGAGCGTTCTGGTCCTCGCGGATGCTGATCTGGGCCGCCGGCATCGCAGCCGTGCTCGCCTTCGGCTGGTCGGAGCACAACGCGACTCGCCTCGACCCCCTCTACCTCACGCTGCCGTTCGGCGACGCCCTCTCGAACCTGCTGGTGGCGCCGGCGGCTCGCTTCGACTCGGCCTGGTATCTGACGATCGCCCAGCACGGCTACGACGCCACCGGCCGTCCCGCCTTC
>DATBFS010000122.1:0-7315 GCA_036558385.1 Solirubrobacterales bacterium
GCGTGGTGAGCGCGGCTGGCGGCGAAGCCGATCAGGTCGCTCCTGTCGAAGACCGGCGAGATCAAGGTGATGTCCGGGAGGTGGGTACCGCCCCGATAAGGGTCATTGAGGATCCAGAGGTCGCCATCGTGGTGCTCCTCGTCGACGATCGCCGCTACGGCATCGGGCATCGACCCGAGGTGCACGGGGATGTGCTCCGCCTGCATGACCAGCTCACCCACCGGATCGAAGAGCGCGGTGGAGCAGTCGTGGCGCTCGGTGATGTTGGGCGAGTGCGCGGAGCGGATCAGCACCGCACCCATCTCGTCACAGGCGGCACGGAGCGCACCCGTCATCACCTGCAGGGCGACCGGGTCGAGGCCACGGTCGTTCATATCCGCTCCGCGGTGATCGTGCCCGCCCCATCCACGGATGCGTTCCATCCCGGAGGCAGCACCAGCGTCGCCTCGGGCAGCTCGAACACGCACGGGCCCTCGGCTGAGAAGCCGCCCCCAGGCTCGCCGCGGAGCACGCGCGTGCTCACCCAGCGCCCGTCGAAGCGAGCCCGGCGCTCGCTGACGGCCAACTTGCCGTCTCCCGCCGCCCGCGGGCGCGGTTCGGGGCCGGCCTCGGCCGCGGCTACCCGGATCGTCACCAACTCGAGACGCCCCTCGGGGTCGCGGTAGCCGTAGCGCGCCTCGTGCTGACGCGCGAAGTCCTCTGCCAGCTGCACCGGGTCCGGGCTGGGAGGCCCCGGAACAGGGAGCTCGAAGGCCTGGCCGCGGTAGCGAAGCTCGTAGACGACTTCAAGCTGCGCTCCCTCCATGCCGTCGAGCAGCGGCTTGCTGAGCCTCTCGACCTCGGAGGCGATGCGCTCTGTGCTGATCTCGTTCCCGGCGAGGAGGACCGTTCGCGCGGTGTCACGGCGGCGCCCGGCGGCGATCAGGCCGAGCGCCGAGAGCACACCGCTGGCGCGGGGACAGACGATGCGCGAGATCTCGAGGTCGTTCGCCAGCGCTGCGGCGTGCATCGGCCCGGCACCGCCGAAGGGCAGCAGGGCGTAGTCGCGGGGGTCGACTCCTCGCTCCACGGTGACCACCCGGAGGGCGCGGATCATCTCCTGGTTGGCGACCCGCGCGATCCCCTCGGCCGTTTCGACCTCGCCGAGGCCGAGCTGCTCGCCGAGTGAGGCGACGCTGCGACGTGCGGCCTCCGCGTCAAGGGCCACCCCGCCGGCGAGCTCGGAATCGGGGGACAGGTAGCCGAGCAGCAGGTCGGCGTCGGTGACCGTCGGCTCGGTGCCGCCCCGGCCGTAGCAGGCCGGCCCGGGATCGGCGCCCGCCGACCGGGGGCCGACGCGCAGCGCCCCGCCCGAGTCGCGCCAGGCGATCGATCCGCCGCCGGCCCCGACCGTGTGGACGTCGATCATCGGCAGCTGCACCGGGCGGCCCTCGATCTCGCGCGAGTCCGTCCGCCGGACCTCGCCGGAGTCCACCACGCAGACGTCGCAGGAGGTGCCTCCCATGTCGATCCCGATCGCGTCCGGCTGGCTCGCGGCCTTCGCGAGCAGCGCCGCTCCGACCGCGCCACCCGCGGGGCCGGAGAGCACGCTCCAGGCACCGGCTCGCGCCGCTTCTGCGGCCGCCGCGGTGCCGCCGGACGAGCGCATCACCTCGGGCTCCGGCAGTGACTTCCCCCGGCAGGCCTCGGCGAGGCGCGTCAGGTAACGGCCGAGCAGGGGCGAGAGGTAGGCGTCGATCACTGTGGTCGAGAAGCGCTCGAACTCCCGGAAGGCCGGCAGGACCTCGTGCGACGCCGAGACGTGCACGTCAGGCAGCGCCTGACGCAGGGCGGACGCGATGCGTCGCTCGTGGGTCGGGTCGCGAAAGGCGAACAGCAGGCAGACCGCGACGGATTCGAGTCGCGCACCGCGCAGCTCCTCGACCAGCCGGCCGACCTCCCGCTCGGTGAGCTCCTCGATCACCTCGGTGACGCCGATCCGCTCGGCGGCCTCGAAGCGAAGCTCGTCCGGGACCAGCGGCCGCGGCCTGCCACGGCACGGGTGATAGAGGCTGGGACGGGCCTGACGCCCGATTTCGAGCAGGTCGGCGAAGCCCTTGGTCGCGATCAGCGCGGTGCGCGCGCCGCGCTCCTCGAGCAGGGCATTGGTTCCCACGGTCATTCCGTGGGTGAAGCCCTCGACATCCTCGGGTCGAGCGCCGGCGCGATCGAGCACCTCGCCGATCGCGTCGATCACGCCGCGCGACTGGTCGTCGGGCGTGCTCGGAACCTTGGCCGTCCGCAGTCGATCTCCGTCGAGCAGGGCGGCGTCGGTGAACGTCCCGCCGACGTCGACGCCGAGCAGCATGGCGCGAACCTACATGAGCCTCTTCAGAGCGAGGGCCCCGAACCTCGGGGCCCTCGGCCAACTCTCACTCCCCGTTGGTCCTAGGCAGCCGCCGTCTCGACTTCGAGCACCTCGTAGGTCTCCTCGAGATGCTTGTGCGAGGGGCAATAGTCCCGCCCCGGCAGCGGCTCACGCTGGCAAGGTGTCCCCTTGCGAGTGCTCGCCAGGCAGTTTCTCTCCTGTCCGTCCAGCGTCACGTCGTCCGGCAGCGAGTCGAGGAACTCCTCGATCCGCTCGATGTGATGCTCGATGACCATGTAGACCCGAACCTGCTCCGCGAGGGCGAACAGCTCCCGGATCTCGCTGAACAGCGTCTTCGTCGGCCGCGCGAAGTAGCGGCGGTCGCTGACCAGCCGCTGGATGGTGGCCTCACATGCTTCCAGCAGTGTCCGCCGGGCCGCGAACGTCCTCTCGACCCCTTCCGAGGTGTCGATGCGAGGCGCGAGGTCCCGGTAGATGGAACGACTGAGTTGATACATCCCGATCTCTCCTTACCCCCCTGAAGTCTCGACCGAGGGCGTTCCTGCCCCCGGGCTCTTCAGGCGACGCGAATTGAAGCAGGACATACCCAAAATTAGGTTAAGTCGCCATTAAGCACTATTAAGTAGGCTCGGACCCGTGCTTTTGGGTAGGCACGGCTACTCCCACGCCTGCCAGTGCAGCTCGTCTCGCTTGCAGGCGAGGTGGCGACCGTCGAGCTCGGGATCACGGTCGGGGAACTCGAGGCGCTGGTGGGAGCCGCGCGACTCGCGGCGCTCGAGCGCGAAGCGGGCAATCAGGCGAGCGAGCGGATATGGGTCGTCGCGCAGCCGCTCGAGGCGCTCGGCGCTGCGCAGTGGTCCGGCCAGGCGCCAGAGAGCCTCTCGGGTCTCTGCCGGGGGCGGCTGGAAGCGCCACGAGGGCGGCTCGGGCGGCTCGCCCGCGTCCGGCTCTTCGGCCGAGGCCGCGGCCGCGCGCGCGCCGAGCACGAAGCACTCCGTCAGCGAGTTCGAGGCGAGCCGGTTTGCGCCGTGGAGGCCGGTGCAGGCGCACTCGCCGACCGCGAACAGGCCCGGCAGCGTCGATCGGCCATCCAGGTCGGTGGCGATCCCGCCCATCACGTAGTGAGAGGCGGGCGAGACCGGGATCGGCTCGCCTGCCGGGTCGAAACCGGCCTCGCCTAATGCCTCGAAGATGTTCGGGAAGCGTTTCTCGCTGAGGCGGCGCATGTCCAGCAGGACATGGTCGGTGCCGTCCCGTTCCATCCGATCGAGGACCGCGAGCGTGACCTCGTCCCGGGGAGCCAGCTCGTCCGTGAATCGCTCGCCGTCGGCGCCGAGCAGGGTGGCACCCTCACCGCGTACCGCCTCGGTGACGAGCAGGCCGTCGAAGCGAGTCCCGGGCGCGGCCAGTGCCGTGGGGTGGAACTGGCAGAGCTCGAGGTCGGCGATCAAGGCGCCCGCGGCGTGGGCCATTACGGGGCCGGCTCCGATTGCGCCCCACGGGTTCGTCGTGCGCGCCCAGAGAGCGGCCGCCCCGCCGGTGGCGAAGATGGTTGCCCGCGCCCGCATCGGGCCTCGGTCGGTGATCACGCCGTGGCAGCGCTCGCCGTCGCCCCACACCGCGACGGCCGAGGTCTCCTCGTTCACATCGATCCGCTCGTGCTGCCGCGTAAGCTCAGTCAGTCGCTCGGTGATTCGCCGGCCGGTGCCGGCCCCCCCGGCGTGGACCACGCGGCGCCTGGAGTGCCCTCCCTCGAGGGCCAGTGAGAGGCTGCCGTCCGGGTCGCGGTCGAACTCGACCCCGCGGCGCTCGAGCTCTCTGACTACGCCGGGCGCCTCACGCGCCAGCAGCGCGGCTGCCGCGCGTCTGCAGGCGCCCCGCCCGGCCGCGACCGTGTCCTCGACGTGCAGCTCCGGGGAGTCGTCGTTTCCGATCGCCGCTGCCAGACCGCCCTGGGCCCAGAAGCTCGAGCTCTCGCTGAGCGGCTTTCGGAGGACCATCGCCACCCGCGAGCCGGCGTCCGCGGCGGTCAGGGCGGAGTAGAGGCCGGCGGCGCCCCCGCCCACCACCACCACGTCGAGGTCGGGCGTCATCGAGCCAACGGTATAAGGGCAGAATGCGGGACCTGACTCCGGGCTTCTACCTCCGACATCCGACCTCGTTCCAACACGACACGGGAGGACATCCCGAGAATGCGAGGAGGCTGACCGCGATCGAGGAGGCGATGTCCGAGCGGGAATGGCTCGGCCTGGAGCTCGTCGAGGCACCCGCCGCCACCCGAGAGCAGATCGAGAGGGTCCACAGCGCCGCCCACGTCGATGAGATCGAGGCGATCTCGGCGCGCGGCGGAGGCATGATCGACCTCGACACGGTGGCGAGCGCCGGCTCCTTCGAGGCGGCTCTCCATTCGGCAGGCGGCGCCGTTCATGCCGCCGAGCGCCTGCTCGCGGAGGGGGGATTCGCCTTCTGCGGCCTGCGCCCCCCGGGGCACCATGCCGAGCGAGACCGCGCCATGGGCTTCTGCCTCTTCAACAACGTCGCAGTTGCCGCCGCGCACGCGCTCGAGGAATGCGGGGCGAGCCGGGTCCTGGTGCTCGACTGGGATGTCCATCACGGCAACGGGACCGAGGCGATCTTCTTCGGCTCACCCGCGGTGCTCTACTCGAGCATCCATCAGAGCCCGCTCTATCCCGGGACCGGCGCGGCCACCGACTTCGGCAGCGGCGAGGGGGAGGGGTACACGGTCAACCTCCCGGTGCCGCCCGGCAGCGGGTCGGACGAGTTCCTGGCCCTCGTCCAGCTGGTGGTTGCGCCGATCGCCCGAGAGTGGCGCCCGGATCTGCTCTGCATCTCCGCTGGATACGACGCCCATCGCGAGGACCCGCTCGCCAACTGCGAGGTCGATGATCAGGGCTACCGGGACATGGCCGCGACGATGCGCGAGCTCTCCTCCGAGCTCGGCGCACCGCTGCTCGTCTGCCTTGAGGGTGGCTATTCGCTCGATGCGCTGGCGCGTTCGGTTGTGGCGACCCTGGAGGCGATCTCGGGGGATCGGCCGGCGCGCGAGGCTCCGGGCCAAGCGGCGGCGCCCTATCGGGAACGGCTTGCGCGCTTCTGGCCCGCCCTGGACGCGGACTAGGCCCTGCCGGTCCTCATGCCGTCAGCTGGTCCCGGATCTCCGTCAGCTTCCTCGACATCCCGGGAACCTTGTCGAGGTCGTCGACCGAGTTGAAGCCCTCCACGCGTTCGCGATAGGCGATCACGCGGGTTGCCTGGGTGACGGACATGCCGAGCTCGCGGAACTGCTCGAAGCTCGCCTTGTTGACGTCCAGGGGGCCGCCACGGCGTCGGGGCCTGGACTTTCGCTTGGCCGGATTCGCGCTGGGCACTTCGGCCTCCGTGGTCTCCTGCCCGGCGGCTCTCTCGGCGCGCCTCGCTCGGCGGGCCTCGACCCGGCGGCGCAGGAATCCCAGCCTGGGTTCGCCCTCGACTGCCTCCCGGTCGGCAGAGTCGTTCTCTCCTGCGGGCGAGACGGTCTCGGCGGAGAGCGGCTGCTCGCGCTCCTGGACTTGTCCGCGAAGCCACTCCGCCGCGGCGCTTCGCGCCTCGGCCTCGGCATCCAACCGCGCCGCCTCGACGTCCTTCACGCTGGCCTCGGCCCGCTTCGCGCGCGCCTCGGCCTTCTCGGCCCTCTCGAGGGCGGATTCGCCGGCGGCCCTGACCCGCTCATCGGCTTCGGCCCGAAGCTCCTGCTCCCGCTCGGCGAGGCGGCGGTCGGCGTCACTCTGAACCCGGGTGCGCGTCTCGGACTCGACTCTCGCGAGAGCCGCCTCGATCTGGGCGTCGGATTCCGCCTGCAGGCGGCGCATCTCGGCGTCGAGCTGCTCAGCTTCGACCCGCCCGCCGACGGTCTCGATCCGCTCGACCGAGACGTCGCCGGCCGCGCGCGCCTCGGCCTCCTCGAGGCGGCGCTGAAGCTCCTCGAGGGATTTGGCGGTCCGTTCCCTTTCGCGCTCGAAATCCGCCTCGAGCGCCAGGATCTCGGCGGTCGCCCTCTCCTCTGCCTCCCGCCGTGCGGCTTCGACGGCCTCCTTGACGCGCTCGTCCCGCTCGACGTTCGCGGGCTGTCGAGCCTGGGGGCTCGACGGGCCGCCCTCAGCGCCGAGGCCGGCGCCTTCGTCTTGGCGCTCGGTCATCGAGGCGGTCACTTTACGGGACGGCCGCCGGATGATCGCCCGCCGCCGCTCGATTCGGCGCCGAGACGTTTGCGATCAGCCACATAGGGGCCTGGTTTCGTTCGGCTCCGACAGCGACCCTCGAGGAAACGAGCTGAGGAGGTTTCGATGCGAGAACTCGTCAGGAGAGCAGAGCTCGTCGCGTACCTTGCGGGACGCCGGCTGGTCGGCGCGCCCGCGGATCGCGGTCAGGGAACGGTCGAGTACGTCGGGCTGATCCTGCTGGTGGCGCTGCTCATGGTCGGGATGGTCGCCGCGATGAAGGGCTTCCAGGGGAAGCAGGGGCTGCAGCTCGCGGAGACGATCGTCGACAAGATCCGCGCCGCGGTCAACCAGGTGAGCTTCAAGTAGGTCGGCTCGAGCGCTCCGCGTCCGGCCGGCACCGGGCGCGGGGCCCCGCCTTTGAGAGACTGGCCGCGATGCCAGCCAGCCGCAGCCACGACCGCGCGCCGGCCGACCCGCGACCGATCTCGATCGAGCCTGGATTCGTTCGCACGGCGGATGGATCGGCCCTGATCTCGCAGGGCGAGACCCGGGTCATCTGCACGGCCTCGGTCAGCGAATCCGTCCCCCGCTGGATGGAGGGCAGGGGCCGAGGATGGGTCACCGGCGAGTACTCGATGCTCCCCGCGTCCACGGGGGAGCGGAAGGCTCGAGACATCACCCGCGGCAAGCAGGACGGTCGCGGTGTCGAGATCCAGCGGCTGATCGG
>DATBFS010000123.1:0-14333 GCA_036558385.1 Solirubrobacterales bacterium
CGCGGTGGGAGGAGGGGAACTGGAAGGCGACCGAGATCGACTTCTCCGAGGACCGCAAGGGCTGGGCGGGGCTGAGCGAGATCCAGCGCAAGTCGGCGCTTTGGACGTACTCGATGTTCTTCTACGGCGAGGACTCGGTCACCGACAACCTCTCCCCCTACATCGACGCGGCGCCGAAGGAGGAGCAGAAGTACTTCCTGGCGACGCAGCAGGTGGACGAGGCCCGCCATTCGGTGTTCTTCCACCGGTTCTTCAAGGAGGTCATCGGCGCCGGGGATTCGATCGGCTCCACGCTCGGCTACACGGAGGCCCAGCTCGGCTGGGGGTACAGGAACGTCTTCGACCGGCTCGACCGGATGGGCGAGGAGCTTCGCCACGATCGCTCGCTGCCGAAGTTCGCCCAGGCCATCGCGCTGTACCACATGGTCGTCGAGGCGACCCTCGCGCAGCCCGGGCAGCACTTCATCGAGGACTTCTTCAACGAGGCGGGAACGATGCCGGGGTTCAGCGCCGGCATGCACAACGTGTCCCGCGACGAGCAGCGGCACATCGGCTTCGGCGTCAAGACGCTGTCCGAGTGCTTCCGCGAGTCGGAGGAGTGCAAGGCCGCGGTGGTCGAGCTCCTGCGGGAGATCATGCGTTACTCGATGGCGGTCTTCGTCCCGCCGGGGTGGGACCTCGAGTACACGCGCTGCTACGGCTTCGAGCTCGAGGACATCTTCGCGTTCGGGATGCGCTCGGTCGAGGCGAAGTGGAAGGCGGCGGGCTACCCGATCGAGGAGATGCCGTCGGACGTCTACCCGTTCGACCTCTCCATGCCGCACGAGGAGCGCGCCAAGCGGGCGATCACCCTGATGCGCGCCGGCGTCGCCGGGGAGCCGGTTCCCGACCCCGACTCCTCGCCGGAGGTCCAGCGGCTGCTGTTCGACATCATCGCCCGCTCAGCGCAAGCCGATGCCGTCAACGGACACGCGGTCACCATCCAGTGGCGCTTCGCGGACGCGGCCCCCTGGTACGTGAGGATCGACAATGGGGAGACCCAGGCGGCTCAGGGCGAGGCGGCCGACCCCGACCTGACGCTCGAGACCTCGTGGCGGGACTGGATCGACATGTCGATTCGGGGCGAGGACCCGCGGCGCGCCATGCTGCGCCGAAAGCTCCGGCCGCACGGCTCGCTCCGCACCCTGCTTCGGATGCAGCGGATCTTCCCGCGCTGATCAGTCGGCGCTGATCAGGAAGCGGACGACCTCCGTCCCGGCGGCGACCGCCTGGGAGAAGTCGCGATCCGGATCGGCGAGGCGCTGGAGCGCGCCCCCGTCCGCGGCGGCGAACATGTAGGTGACCACCGCCTCGGCATCGAGGCGGAGCTTCAGCACACCCTCGGCCTCCTTGTGCCGCAGGATCTCCGCGAGGTGGGTGCGGTTTCGCGCATAGAGCTCCGCGAGCTCCTCGCGGATCTCGGCGTTCTGGCGCCCGGCGGCGAACAGCTCATAGAGGATGACGTAGAAGCCGGGATCGGTTTCAAGCACCGCCTCCGCCCCTGCCACCAGCACCTCGATCACCTGATCGACCGTCTCGGCACGGGCGAGCGGCCGGTCCAGCATCGCGAGCCTGGTCTCCGCGTCGCTGCGCAGGACCTCGATCAACAGCCGTTCCTTGGTCCCGAAGTAGTAGTGCAGCAGGCCCCGGCTGACGCCCGCCTCGCGCGACACGTGCTCGAAGGTCGCGCCGGAGATCCCGCGCTCGGCGACGCAATGTCGCATCGCGTCCACGATTCGCTCGACCTTCTCGCCGGTGAGCCGGGCGGCGCCGTCGCGGCGCGCCTCGGGTTGAGCCCGGTTGGCGGTCTTCAGCTCCACGGTTCTCGTTCCCTTCCCTCGGTCGGGGCCGTCTCGTCCAGAGCACGGCCTCGAGGGGGCGAGTTTAGACCCGCGGGCTGTAAGCGATCAACCCGGGGCCAGGGCGGCAACGCGCCGCTCAGCCGAGCTCCACCGGCGGGTAGTGCCCAGGGATGACCACCGCCGGGCCCAGGTCTCGGATCCGGCGCCATTGCCCGAGCAGCTCCTCGCGCTCCGGGCCGAAGTCCTCCGGCAAGTCCATATCGTCGAAGTATTCCGGCAGCGGGCCCACGCAATCCGATGCGATCACGACCAGCCCGTCGTCGGTGTCGACGCACAGGGAGATCAGCCCGTCGGAGTGGCCGGGGGTCAGCAGCCAGCGGATCCCCGGCTCGATCTCCCCTTCCTCGCCGTCGAGCACCTCCAGGTTGGCCATCTCGAGCATGCCGGAGACGATCTGGGCGTAGGGCGCCTCGGTCTCGACCCGGTGGACGTACGTGCGGCGCTGGGGCCATCCGGCCAGGCCCTCCGCGTGGTCGAAGTGGAGGTGGGTGAGGATCACGTCCTTGATCTCGCCGGGCTCCACGCCGAGCTCGCCCAGGGCGCCGATCACGGGGGCCCCCTGCATGATCAGCCCGGGATCGACGAGGTAGTCGCGCTCGCCGCGGACCAACAGCGTGTTCGGAAACGCGACCATGCCGACGCTCCGCCCGCCCCGCTGGAGGTCCTTGTAGCGACGAAACCCGTCAGCCGAGTCGTCGCTCGCCGCGACGTCCGCCTCGCCGTTGGACACCGCGAAGACGTGCCGCTGCGCGGGAAGCAGCAGGTGGACTTCAGCCAACCCCGATCACCCGGCCCTGATCGCCGCCGGGACGATCGGCTGAGTGAGACCGACTCCTCCCCCACCCAGCCCAGACGCGGCCCGGTGGAATCACCCGCATTAGGGATCCGATGCGCGGGCTCGCCGCTGTTATTTCGTCGCTGTGGGCTCGGGCGTCGGCGTCGTCTGCGAGGTGTACTCGAACTCCTCCTCGGCGCCGAACAGCCGGTCGAGGAGGGCCTTGCGCAGATCCTCGCTGAGGACGACCGCCAAGGTGGCGCCCACCACGGCGATCACCAGCAACTTGCCCCAGCGGCGCTTCTTGACGTTTCCGCGCAGCCGGTCGGACGCCTCGCGCAGCGACTCCGCGGCGGTCCGGAGGTCCTTTTGGACTTTCTTGTCCTCGGTCACGGCGCGGACGGGGCCCTTGCCGTTCGACATCCGCTTGTAGGCGTGGCGCGCCGCGTCGAAGGCGTCCTTGACGCTGTCGCGAAGCTCCTGATCCTCGATCAGGCGCCGTACGTACGGGTTCGAGCTCGCCGACTGTGCCGCCTGGCGCGCCTTGTCAGCCCTCGTGCTCTTTGCTGCCATCGCCAAAACTCTCCTCGTCGCCGTCGATTGGTTCGCGGAGCATATACCCGCGTTTCGGGAACTTACAGCGCCGCCTCGAGCGCCTTCTCGATCGTGTCCACGAAGACGAACTCGAGGCCTCGCCTCTCATGCTCGGGGATCTCCGCCACATCCCCCTCGTTGCGCTCGGGAACGATGACTCGCTTGATGCCGGCGCGCTGGGCTGCGAGCGACTTCTCCTTCAGCCCCCCGATCGGCAGCACCTGGCCGGTCAGGGTCACCTCGCCCGTCATCGCAACGTCCGCCCTCACCGGCTTGGAGGCGACGAGCGACGCCAGCGCGGTCGCCATCGCCACGCCGGCGGAGGGGCCGTCCTTGGGCACCGCCCCCGCCGGGACGTGAACGTGGACGTCGTGCTTCGCAAACCAGTCGTCCGGGAGGTCGGGCGCCACCTCACGCTGATGGCCCCGCACCCATGAGAGCGCGGCCTGCGCCGATTCGCGCATCACGTCGCCAAGCTGGCCGGTGATCGTGAGGTTGCCGCCGCCGGGCATCGCGCTCGCCTCCACGAACAAGACCACGCCGCCCACCGGCGTCCAGGCGAGCCCGGTCGCCACGCCCGGGTCCTTCGTGCGCCGGCGCTGCTCGGCGAAGAAGCGGCGGGGGCCGAGCAGATCACGCGCGCGCTTTGCCGAGATCGTGGTCTTCGGCTTAGCGCCCCTGCCCTCCGCGACCTCGCGCGCGACCTTGCGGCAGATGGCGCCGATCTCGCGCTCGAGGTTCCTGACCCCCGCCTCGCGCGTGTACTCGTCCGCGATCGCCCGGAGCCCCGCGTCGCTGAACGCGATCTGGCTGCGGGAGAGCCCGTTCTGCCCGATCTGGCGGGGCACCAGGTAGCGCTTGGCGATCTGCACCTTCTCGTCGAGCGTGTAGCCGGCGAGATTGATCACCTCCATCCGGTCCTGGAGCGCGGGGGTGACGGTGTCGAGCGTGTTCGCCGTCGTGATGAACAGGACCCCCGAGAGGTCGAACGGCAGGTCGAGGTAGTGGTCGCGAAAGCTGTCGTTCTGAGCGGGATCGAGGACCTCCAGCATCGCGCTGGACGGATCGCCTCGGAAGTCGGCGCCCATCTTGTCGAGCTCGTCGATCATGAACACGGGGTTGCGGGAGCCCGCATCGCGAAGCGCGCGGACGATCGTCCCGGGCATCGCCCCGATGTAGGTGCGCCGATGGCCGCGGATCTCGGCCTCGTCGCGTACGCCGCCCACCGAGATCCGCTCGAACTCCCGGCCGAGCGCCTTGGCGATCGAACGCCCGAGGCTCGTCTTCCCCACCCCCGGGGGACCCACGAAGCAGAGGATGGGGCCCTGCACGGACCCCGCTCCTTGAGGGGAACCGGAGGAGGCGGCGGACTCCTGCGTCAATTTCCGCACCGCGAGGTACTCGAGGATCCGGTCCTTGACCTTCTCGAGGTCGTAGTGGTCCGCGTCCAGCACCTCGCGGGCGTGGGCGATCTCCAGGTTGTCCTCCGTGGTCGCCCCCCACGGCAGCTCGATGATCCACTCGAGATAGGTGCGGATGACGCCGTACTCGGCGGCCGCGGGGGGCAGGCGCTCCAGCCGTCCCAGCTCACGCTCCGCCTGCTTGAGCGCGTGCTCGGGAAGGTCCGCGGCCTCGATGCGCTCCCGCAGCTCGTTGATCTCGGCCTGCTGCTCGTCCCCCTCCCCGAGCTCCTGCTGGATCGCCTTCAGCTGCTCGCGAAGGTAGTACTCGCGCTGGCCCTTCTCGATCCCCGATTGGACCTCCGACTGGATCTTCGATCCGAGCTGGATCACCTCCAGCTCGCGCGCCAGGATCTCCGACAGGCGGCGGAGGCGGCGCCCGACGTCCACCTGCTCGAGGAGCTCCTGCTTCTCGGCGGTCGAAATCCGGAGCGCTCCGGCGATCAGATGCGACAAGGCCGAGGGATCGTCCACGTTGGTGACCGCCAGCTGGAGCTCCTCCGGCAGATAGGGGATCTGCTCGATGATCTCGGTGAACGTCCGCTGGACGTTGCGGGTCAGCGCCTCGAGCTCGGGGGAGGTCTCGACGACGTCCGGGAGCGCCTCGATCCTCGCGACGAGGTACGGCTCCTCGGCCACGTAGTCGCCGAGCCGCACCCGCTCGGTCCCCTGGACCAGGATGCGGATCGTCCCATCGGGCACCTTGAGCATCCTCGCGACGATGCCCACCACCCCCACGTCGTAGAGCTCGTCGGGCGCCGGCTCGTCCAGCTCCGAGTCCCGCGCCGCAACCAGCGCCAGCATCCGCTCGCCGGACAGCACCTCGTTGACCAGCCGCATCGAGCGAGGCTGCCCGATCGCCAGCGGAGTGAGAGTGTCCGGGTAGATGACCATCTCCTTGAGCGGCAGCACCGGCAGCGCCGCGGGGATCGGCTGGGCGCGCCGCTCGCGGATCGCCTCCTCGACGTCCGGCGTCTCCACGACCTGAAGAACTCCGTCGGCCCCTTCGGGCCCGCCCGGCTCGCGCTCAAACCGGGCGGCAGGTTCAGCCCCACGACCCGGGACTTCGTCCCTGGCCCCGGCCATCAACCCTGGGGGTCGATCGGCACCCGGCGAGTCGTCGGCTCGCTCGTGCGGAGCGGCAGCTCGACCCTCAGGATGCCGTCCTCGTAGGTGGCCTTGGCCTCCTCCGCGACGACGTCGGCGTTGAGCTCCACGATGCGGCGGAACGGACCGGCCTCGATCTCGACCTGCTGGTAGGAGCGGCCCTCGGTCTCCTGCACGGGGCGCTCGCCCGCCACCACCAGCTCCCGGCCGGCGATCTCGAGGTCGACGGTGTCGAGGCTGACGCCGGCGAGCTCCACCTTCACCACCGCCCTCGGCGGCTCGCCGTCGCAGTAGTACACGTCGACGCCCGGCGAGAAGCCCATCTGGGGCCGGCTGGACCATCGGCCGTGCTCTGCCCAGGCGTCGCCGAACAGCTCGTCGATCTCACGACGCATGCGCTCGAAGTTGACGAGGAGGTCCCGATTTCGCGCCACGGGCTTACCTTAGCTACAAGCCCGAATCGCCCTGCGGGTCACGCAGTGCGGACGCTCTGGGGCTGGGTAAGGCAGCATCGACGCGTCGCCTACACCTCGTACGTGGCGCCCTCCTGGGCCACGTCGACCGGGCCGCCGTATGCCTCCGAGCCCTGCTCCCGCGCCCAATCGGAGTCCAGCTCGTCGGAGATGTGGGTCAGGACCACGCGGTGCGCGCCCGCGCGCCGCGCGTGGTCCCCGGCCTCCGCCGGGGTCATGTGTCCCCGGGCCCCTGTCTTCTCCGGGAGGGCGAGCGTCGCCTCGACGATCAGCAGATCCGTGTCCTTCGCGATGCGGATCAGCTCCTCGCCTGGACGGCAGTCGGCGCTGTAGGTGAACCGGCCCCCGCCGTTGGTCGAAACGAAGTCGACCGCATATGTGGTCGTGAAGTGCGGGACCTCCTGGAAGCGGGCCCGCAGCGTTCCCACCTCCACCGTCGAGTCGGCGTCGTACTCCTCGAGCGCGAAGGACGTCTCGATGAGGTCTTCCTTGCCCCACGCCCCGACCACCTGCCGAAAGACCTCGCGTGCCCCCGCGGGGGCGATCAGCCGCGGGCGGGCCGGAGCATCCGTTCCCGGATAGCCCCCGACCGGGGCCGACTGCTGGCGGGGGGCGTACGCGCGCGCGTAGGAGTAGGGGACGAGGTCGAGGAAATGGTCGGCGTGGAGGTGGGAGATCAGCACCGCGTCGAGCTCCGTGTAGTCCGCCCGCTCGCGAAGCTTTGCGAACACGCCATTGCCGCAATCGAGCAACAGGCGGGTGCCGCCGTCTTCGACCAGGTACCCGCTGCACGCCCCGCCGGCGTCCTGCCATGAGGGCGACTTGCCCAGCACCGTGATGCGCATCGTCACGAGCAACTCTAGCCCCGAAGCGGTGGCGGCGGGCCGGGGTCTGCCCGGTGCAAGCGCCTACCCGAGGGCGCGGAGCGCGGCGGTATCGTCAGGCCATGGCCCAGCTCTGCGCGCGATGTGGAGGCTCGACGGGCGACGGCGCCCGCTTCTGTCCCTCGTGCGGATCGCCCCTGGCGGCGCTCGAGGGCGCCGAGCGCAAGCTGGCGACGATCGTCTTCGCCGACCTCGTCGGCTCGACGGAGCTAGCGTCCAACATGGACCCGGAGGAGCTCCGTCAGCGGCTCGCGCCCTTCTTCGAGGTCGCGCGGTCGGCCCTCGAGGAGCACGGTGGCACGATCGAGAAGTATCTCGGCGACGCCGTGATGGCCGTGTTCGGAGTTCCGCAGTCCCACGGCGACGATCCCGACCGGGCGGTGGCCGCCGCGCTCGACCTGTCGAGACGCGTCGAGTCGCTCGACAGCGAGCTCTCGGTTCGAATCGGGGTCGAGACCGGGGAGGTCCTCGCCACGCAGCGCGGCGGCGACCTCTCGGTGACCGGCGAGGCGGTCAACGCCGCCGCCCGGCTGCAGCAGGGGGCACAGCCGAGGGAGGTCCTCGTGGGCGAGCGCGCCGCGCGCGCCTGCCGAACGGCGCGGGTCGCGGAGCGAGCGCCGGTCGACGCCAAGGGGTTCGCGGAGCCGCTCGTCGCCTGGACGGCCGTCGGGGCCATGGCTCCGGGGGGCGGGGAGACGAACGGCGCGAGCACGCCCTTCGTGGGCCGACAGGACGACCTGGCGCTGCTGGAGCTCGTCTATCGACGGGCGGTTCGCGACCGCGTCCCTGAGCTCGTCACGATCACCGGCGACGCCGGGGTTGGCAAGACGCGCCTGGCAGCCGAGCTGATCGAGGCCCTGCGCGCGGCCGATCCCGAGCCGCAGATCCTGCTCGGCCGCAACCCCGCGTACGGACGCGGGATCGCGTTCTGGGCGCTCGGCGAGATCCTGCGCGCCGCGGCCGGCGTCGGCGCCGACGACTCGGTCGAAGACGTCCATGACGCCCTCGCCCGGCGCCTCGATGAGTTCGCCGCGGACGATGCCCACGAGCTCGCCGCCGTCCTGGGCACGGCGCTCGGAGGCAAGGCGATCGAGGGGGACATCGAGGACGAGCTCAAGCACGCATGGCGCCGACTCGTCGCGCTGCTCGCGAGCGAGCGCCCTCTGGTGATCGGGATCGACGATGCCCACTGGGCCGACGACGGTCTCCTGGACCTGGTCGAGGAGGTCGTGTTCCGCCTCGACGATGCCCCCCTGCTGGTGATCTGCACCAGCCGGCCGGAGCTGCTCGAGCGCCGCGCCGACTTCGGCCGCGCCGCGAGGAACGTCACCCAGATCGAGCTTCGGCCCCTGACGCCCGACGCTGCGGACACCCTGGCCACGGCGCTCTTGCCCTCCGAGGCCCGGGGACTCGTCTCCCGGGTCGCCGAAGCGTCCGGCGGTAACCCGTTCTTCGCCGAGGAGGTCGCGTGCGCGATCACCGAGGGACGCGGCCTGGACCGGGTGCCCGACACAGTCCAGGCCGCAATCGCCGCCAGGCTCGACCTCCTGCCGCCCGAGGAGAAGCGGACCCTCCAGCACGCCGCCGTCCTCGGCCAGAACTTCCTGGGGGTTGCGCTCGCGGAACTGTCCGGCTCCTCGACGGAGCCCGCGCTGCGCTCCCTCACCGAGAAGGCGCTGCTCCAGGAGCGACTGACGGTCGGGCCGGGGCGCTACGGGTTCCGCCATCACCTGATCCGTGACGTCGCCTACGCGTCGCTCCCGCGAGCCGAGCGGGCCCGCCTTCACGAGCGAAGCGCCGAGGACATCGTCTCCCGCGCGGGCGAACGCTTCACGGAGCTGGCCGAGCTGGTCGCCTATCACCGGGCCCAGGCGGCCGAGCTCGAACGGACGCCCGCGCGAGGCGAGGCGGCCCAACGTGCGAGCGTGGAGGCCGCCCGCATCGCGGCGCAGCGCGGCGCGACGGCGCGGGCCCAGGAGCTCTACGAGCAGGCGGCCGAGCTCGCGTCCGACGCCGCCGGGGCCGTCGACGCGCTGCGCGCGGCGGCCGAGCTGGCCCTGCAGCGGTGGCGGGGCGACCAGGCGATCCCGCTCCTGAAGCGGGCGGCGGCGATCTCGGAGGACGCCGGGGACTCGAGGCGCGCGGCGAGCGCCTACGCACGGACCGTCGAGGTCGTGACGCGGATGGGCGGCGTCACCGGGACGCTGCCGGAGGACGAGCTGGACCAGATGCTCGAGCGGGGACGCGAGCTGGTCCCCGAGGACGACACCGTGACCCGAGCCCGCCTGCTGCTCGACGAGGCGTGGATCGCCTGGCGGTTCGACCGTGAGGCGGAGATGGCCGAGCCGGCGCGAGCGGCGCTCGAGCTGGCCCGCGGCACCGACGACGTGCCCGTCATGTCGAGCGCGCTCGACGCGGTGTCCGCGCTCGCCTGGACCGAGGTCCGCTACGGCGACGCCGTGGAGCACGTACGCGAACGCCTGGACCTGCTCGCCGAGACGGGCGGCGGCGCCCAGGTCGGCATCGAGTACAGCGACGCCCTCCACATGATGGTCGAGTCGCTCGTGGCGGCCGGCGAGGCCCGCGCCGCGGCCGAGTACGCGAAGCAGGCGCGGGAGCTGGACCTGTCGGTGGGCACCGTCTACTCCGGCTGGGCCCGGGGGCTCCTGCCGGCCTTCTTCCTCGGCGACTGGGACAGCGCCCTCGAGATGGCCGACGCGGTCCGGGAGGCCTGGGCGGCCGCCGACCGACCGCCGATCGCGGCGCTCGCCGCTGCGCTCGCCTGCGCGGGCGCGATCCTCGGCTATCGCGGGGACGAGGAGGCCAGCGCCGACTGGTTCAGATTCGCCTCGAGCGTCTCCCCGGCCCGCGGGGGACAGACGTCGGGGGTCGCGATGCTCCAAGCCGACGTGCAGCTCCACCGAGGGTCCGTCGCGGAGGCGGCGGCCTTGATGGACGAGGTCCCGGCCAACAACATGTGGTGGCGCTCCGCCTACGCGGCCACCAGGGCCGAGGTGGTCACCCGCGCAGGCGACGACCGAGTGGACGAGCTCACGCGAGAGGCCTTGGAGTCGGTCGGCGACCACCGCTACGCGCAGGGCACCCTGCTTCGCGCCACGGGCTTGATGCAGGACGACGAAACCTCGCTCCGCAAGAGCCTGGCCGTGTTCGAGGAGATCGAGTGCCCCTACCAGGCCGCGCGAACCGGGTGGCTGCTGGGGGGCGCCGACCGGGCCGCGGCCGAGAGGAAGCTGGAGGCGCTCGGCGCCACGCTGCCCGTCGACTAGCGGGCCGCGCTCTAGCCGGACGTTCGCTGCTCGGACTCCCGCAGCCGAACGGCGAGCGCCTGGAGCATCGCCCAGGCGGCATCCGGGTTCTCGTCGACGAAGGCCCGGAACTCCCAGGGCGTCATCCCTCGGCAGCGCATGTCGGTCACGGCGGTGACCGTGGCGGTCCGAACGCCCTCGTCGAGCAGCGCGATCTCGCCGAAGAAGTCGCCCGGACCAAGAGTCCGCACGATCTCTCCCTTCACGGCGACCGTGGCCTCTCCCTGCTCGATCACCCAGAAAGCGGCGCCTCCCCTGCCCTCCTCGGTCGCCGTCTTTCCCTCAGGGAAGCTGCGTTCGGCCATCCGCTCGGCCAACTCGGCCAGCTTGTCGCGCTCGATGCCCGAGAACAGGGGTACTCGGCTCAGGCTCTCGACGACTTCCGCCATCGGCGGGGGATCATATCCCCGAGGCGGGTGCGCCTACGCGGCCTTCGCAGGCGCCTCCTGGGCCGGTTGGCGAACGAGCAGGGCAGGCTGGCGCGGGGGGATGAGGCCATCGGTGCTGTTGGGGCGAAACGTCGAGCAGGGCTCGTCCAGGTCGAGCGCGCACAGCATCTGGCAGTGAAAGAAGCAGTCCTGGCAGCTCGGGCGCCCCTTGCGCCGCTTCGCGGCCCGGCGACGGCCGACCCCGATCGCATCGGCCATCTCCATCGCACGGCGCTCGAATTCGATCAAGCCCTTCCCCCTATCCGGTTCGGTCTTTCGCGGCGCCCCTCTCGCCAGGCGCGGCGCGATCATGCCACCGGAGCGGACGACCCGCATCGCGGATTTGCGCAAAGCGCCGCAACTTTGCCTCGGCGGCCGATCTCGGTTTTGCGGCGTTTGCGGAAAGCTAAAATCGAGTCGATGGCACCTCAAGAACGGACAGCCCGGCTGAGCGCCTCGCCTCCCCTGTTCGAGAATCGGCTCCTCGACTTCTTCTCGAGGATCCACCCGTCGGTGCCCGCGATCATCTTCATCCCCGCGGCGGTGGCCGGCGTGTGGCTCGCCGCCGACCGGGGCTACGGCGCGGGGCACCTCGTGCTGCTCGTCGCCGCCGGCATCCTGATCTGGACCCTGACCGAGTACTGGCTGCACCGCCTTGTCTTCCACTGGGAGCCCGACCACCCGATCGGCAGCCGGCTCCACTTCATCATCCACGGCGTCCACCACGACCATCCGAACGACCGGCTCAGGCTCGTCATGCCGCCGGCCGTGAGCGTGCCGCTGGCGGCGCTCTTCCTCTGGGTGTACACGCTGATCTTCGGGACGCCGGCCGCCTACCCGATCTTCTCCGGTTTCATCCTCGGCTACCTCGCCTACGACTACACCCACTACCACGTGCACCACCACACACCGAGGACCAAGCTGGGCAAGCGGTTGCGCGAGCAGCACATGCGCCACCACTTCCAGGACCACCGCTTCGGATACGGCGTTTCGTCCCCACTGTGGGACGTGGTCTTCCGCACCCTGCCCCGCAGGCGCGCCTAGCGCTCACCGGGATCTCACACACTCTGCGCCGGCCGCCGAGCGGTTCGTTACCTTCGCACGACCCATCGATGTGACCGTGACTACACTGCGAGAGCGGGCACGTACACACACCTCCTCAACCTCTCCACGAAAGGATGGCCCCCATGGCCGGTGCACTTGACGAGGCAGCGTCGCTGCTCAGGAGTCGAATCCGCGAGTTGGATGACGAGCGCAAGAAGCTCGAGCGCGCGTTGTCGAACCTGACCGGCGGCCGACTCGGCCGCCGTGGCCCGGGCCGTCCGCCGGGATCGCGAACCACTGGCCAGGCCAAGCCCCGCGGCCGCCGCCGAGGCACCCGGGCGGATCAGGCCGTGCGGCTGATCAAGGCCAACCCGGGCATCAGCGCCTCGGAGGTGGCGAAGAAGATGCGGATCAAGCCCAACTACCTGTATCGCGTGCTCGGCGACCTCCAGAAAGAGGGCCGGGTGAAGAAGTCCGGCCGCTCCTACACGGCGGCGTAGCGCGGGACTCACGCCCCCCGGAGCCCGGCCCATCGTGGCAGGAAGGGGCGTCGGAGGGAGTCGTGGCACCATCGCGAACGACCGACATTCGCGGCTTGTCGGTCATTCGCGACGGGTCGCAGGCGGGGCCCCTTGCACCTCGGGAAATCACGGACGCCGTTCTTAGACCAATCCGAGCTGCGCGACCGCGTCCCGCTCTTCCTTGAGCTCGTTCACCGACGCGTCGATGCGCTCGCGGGAGAAGTCGTTGAGGTCGAGGCCCTGCACGATCCGCCACTCGCCGCCGGCGCAGGTGCAGGGAAAACCGGAGATCAGGCCCTCCTCCACGCCGTAGGACCCGTCGGACGGGACCGACATGGAAGCCCAGTCCCCCTCAGGGGTGCCCAACGCCCAATCGTGGACATGGTCGATGGCGGCATTCGCAGCCGAGCCGGCGCTCGAGGCGCCCCGCACCTCGATCACCTTGGCGCCGCGCTTCGCGACCGTGGGGATGAACTCGCTCTCCAGCCAATCCTGATCGTCGACGACGTCCGCCGCGATCTCACCCCGCACGCGGGCGTGGAAGAGGTCGGGATATTGGGTGGTGGAGTGGTTGCCCCAGACGGTCATGTTGGTGATCTCGTCGACGGCGGCGCCGGTCTTCTTCGCGAGTTGGCTGATCGCCCGGTTGTGATCCAGCCGGGTCATCGCGGTGAAGCGCTCGCGCGGCACGTCAGGGGCGTTCGACATCGCGATCAGGCAGTTGGTGTTCGCCGGGTTCCCCACCACCAAGACCTTCACGTCATCCGCGGCGCCCTCGTTGATCGCCTCGCCCTGGGGCTTGAAGATCCCACCGTTCGCCTCGAGGAGGTCGGACCGCTCCATCCCCTTCGTGCGGGGCCGCGCGCCGACCAGGAGCGCCACGCTGACGCCGTCGAACGCCGCTTTCGGATCATCGTGGACGTCGACCCCGGCGAGCAGCGGAAAAGCGCAGTCGTCGAGCTCCATCGCCGTGCCCTCGGCCGCCTGCATCGCGTCAGGGATCTCCAGCAGCTTCAAGCGAACCGGCGCGTCCGGCCCGAGCAGCTGCCCGCTGGCGATCCGAAACAACATCGCGTAGCCGATCTGGCCCGCGGCTCCGGTGACGGTCACGGTGGTCGGGGTCGGGCTCAATTCACAGCCTCCTGTGTCATGCCATTTCGTTTGCGAGCCGCTCCTCGATCGAGGAGAGGAACTCCTGCGTGGTCTCGAACCCCTGGTCGCCGCCCACGAGCAGCGCGAGGTCCTTGGTCATCTTCCCGCTCTCGACCGTCTCGATGCAGACCCGCTCGAGCGTGGTCGCGAACCCGGTCGCCTCCGGGGTCCCGTCGAGACGGCCGCGCGCCGCGATCGCGCGGGTCCAAGCGAAGATCGACGCGATCGGATTGGTCGACGTCGGCTTGCCCTGCTGATGCTGGCGGTAGTGGCGAGTGACCGTCCCGTGCGCGGCCTCCGCCTCGACCGTCTTGCCGTCCGGGCTCATCAGGACGCTCGTCATCAGGCCGAGGGAGCCGAATCCCTGGGCGACCGTGTCCGACTGGACGTCGCCGTCGTAGTTCTTGCAGGCCCACACGTAGCCGCCCTCCCACTTCAGCGCCGCCGCGACCATGTCGTCGATCAGACGGTGCTCGTAGCTGAGGCCCTTGGCCTCGAACTCGGCCTTGAACTCGCTCTCGTAGACCTCGGCGAAGAGGTCCTTGAAGCGCCCGTCGTAGGTCTTGAGGATCGTGTTCTTGGTCGACAAGTAGACGGGATAGGAGCGGTCCAGGCCGTAGCGAAACGACGCTCGGGCGAAGTCCCGGATGGAATCGTCGAGGTTGTAC
>DATBFS010000124.1:0-12122 GCA_036558385.1 Solirubrobacterales bacterium
GTGACCAGCGCCGCGGTGGTGATGATCTCCGTCTTCGCGATCTTCGCCACGCTCTCGCTCCTGATCTTCAAGCAGCTCGGCATCGGCCTCGCGGTCGCGGTCCTGATCGACGCGACGATCATCCGGGGCGTGCTGTTGCCCGCGACGATGAAGCTCCTCGGCGACTGGAACTGGTATCTGCCGCGCTGGCTCGAGTGGCTGCCGCACGTCGGGGGACCCGAGGGCGAGGCCGGGCTGCCGCCGGAGCCGGGTCAGGCCGCGGAGGCAGGTGAGGAGCAGCCCTCGCCGGCCTAGGCTCGGCCGAGCTCGCGCGCCAGGCGCGCCGCGTAGACGTCGGAGACGCGGCGGCGTCGCGCCTCCGGGGCCGGCCAGATCGCGACCAGCCCGCCGATCGCCGCGATCGCCCCGCCGATCCAGATCCAGCTCACCAGCGGATTGACGTTGACCCGGAAATCCGCGGGAGGCGTGTCGCTCAGATAACGCTTCTCGATCGTCCTCACCGCGAGCCCCTGCAGGTATCCGAGCGCCTGCCCGGCCTGCACGTTCGTCGGTGAGACGCCCTTGGCGAGCTTCTCCAAACGGCGGTCGGCGCCGTTGATGAGCGGGTTGAGCGACGTCAGGTCGGGCTGCATCGCCGTCCACAGGTCGCTCGACGCAGTGGTCTTTCGCCCGACCTCGCTCGTCGCCTGCCCCTCGAAGAAGCTGCGAACGGGGCCGCTCCCCGCCTGCGTGGCCGCCGATGCGTAGTAGTTGCGGGACGGGGCGAGGGTCGCGTACGGCTTTCCGTCCTTGGTCACCGTGAGGACCGCTCCGAACGTCAGCCGCTGCTCAAGCGGGCTGACCTCGGCGGTGGGCTTGTCGTAGCTGATCCGATAGTCGTCCACGGTCGCTGATTGGCCGGGGCGAAGCCGCAGGTCGCGGCTCGTCTGAAAGCTCGAAGACGCGGCCACGGCGATCAGCAGCACGGCGATCCCCGCGTGGACCACGTACCCGCCGTAACGACGCCTGTTGCGGGCGAACAGAGCCAGCAGCGCCTGCGCGTACGAGCCCCCGGCGAGCGATCTGTACGCGGCGGCGCCGCGGCCGAACTCCTGCGCCAACGCGGCCAGCGCGAACGCGGCCAGCGTGAACATGGCCAGAGCCAGGGGTCTCGAGGCGGCGTCCGTGAAAGCCACCACCACGACCGCCGCCGCCAGAGCGGCCAGCGCCGGCCGGACGAGCAGGCCCTTCGCCGCGCCCAGGCTCACGCGTCGCCAGGCGAACAGCGGACCGATCCCGGTGAACAACACGAGCAGGATCGCGAGCGGCGTCGTGTAGCGGTCGAACCACGGCGCCGCGAGCGAGGCCTTCTGGCCGGTGAAGAGCTCGGAGATCAGCGGGAAGAACGTGCCCCAGAAGATCACCGCCGCGAGGCCCACGAGCAACAGGTTGTTGACGAGGAAGATCGCCTCGCGCGAGAGCAGCGACTCGATTCGCTTCGTCGAGCGAAGGTCGTCCAAGCGGAAGACGATCAGGAGCGCCGAGCCGATCACGACGACCGCGATCAGGCCCAAGAGGGGGCCGCCCACCGTCGATGCGCCGAAGGCGTGGATCGACTCCAGGATGCCCGATCGCACGAGGAAGGTGCCGAGGAGCGCGAGCGCGAACGTGCCGCAGACCAGGGTGACGTTCCAGACCTTCAGCATCCCCCGTCGCTCCTGGACCATGATCGAGTGCAGGAAGGCGGTCCCGACAAGCCAGGGCATGAGCGAGGCGTTCTCGACCGGGTCCCACCCCCAGTAGCCGCCCCACCCGAGCTCCGAATAGGACCACCGGGCTCCCAGCAGGATGCCGATTCCCAGGAGCAGCCAGGCGATCAGCGCGAAGCGCCGGGTGGCGCGGATCCAGCTCGCGTCGAGACGACGGGTGGCCAGGGCGCCGATCGCGAAGGCGAACGGGATCGAGAAGAAGACGTAGCCCGAGTAGAGCATCGGCGGGTGGATCGCCATCGCCGGATGGCGAAGCAGCGGCTCCAGGCCGACGCCCTCGGGGGGCGCAGGGTTGAGGCGGGCGAACGGATTCGCGTCGGCCAGCATCAGGCCGGTGAAGAAGGCGCCCAGACCCATGAGCACGGCGGTTGCCCACGGCGCCAGCTCGCGATGCTTGTTGCGAGTCGCGAAGAGCACGGCCGAGGAGGTCAGCGAGAGCACCCACGCCCACAGGAGCAGCGAGCCCTCCTGGCTCGACCACATCGCGGTCAGCTTGTAGAAGCCGGGGGTCGTGGTCGAGGAGTGATCGGCGACCACCTTGAGCGACAGGTCGGTGCGCGCGAAGGCCGCCTCGATCACCACCACGCAGATCGTCAACAGCACCGCGAACGCGTACACCGCCCGGCGCGCCGAGTCGGTGAAGCGGCGCTCCCCGCGCGTCCCCGCGAGGGCCGCGACCGCGCCGTAGACGGCGACCAGGAGGGCCAGCAGGAGACAGGCGGCGCCGACGGTGATCACTGGCTGATGATCACGTGCTGGGGGTCCTGCTTGGCCTCGGTCGCGAACTTCGACGGACACTTGGTGATCAGGCTGTCGCGCTGGGCCAGGAAGGTCCCGTCGTCGACCTTGCCGCTGACGATCACCTCGCGCCCATCCGCGAAGGGATCCGGCACCTCACCGGTGTAGCGGACCGGGAGCGAGGCCTTGGAGTCGTCGCGATCGGCCACCCTGAAGTCGAGCACCGAGCCGTGTCGGTGGATCGACCCGGGGACGACGACCCCGGTCATCTGGTAGGTGTTGTCCGGGGAGGCGTTCAAGAGGTCGGACGGCTGTTTGGCCTGGCTCGAGGCATTGAACGACGTGTAGATCAGCGCCACCGCGAGCAACACCGCGGCGCCGAGGGCGACAATCAGCCGGATCTTCCGTTTGAGGGCGGGATCCATCGCGTAGGAGGGGTGCGATTATGGCGCAGTGGACGAGTCGCCAGTCCTACTGATCACGGGTGCCTCCAGCGGGATCGGGGCCGCCACGGCCAAGCGGGCTGGCGAGTCCGGCTATCGCCTGGCGCTCGCGGCGCGAAGAGAGGAGCGGCTCGAGAGGCTCGCGGACGAGCTCGGCGGCCCCGATCGGGCGGTCCCGGTGCGCTGCGACGTCTCCGAGTGGCAACAGGTGGAGGCCATGGCGCGCGCGACGCTCGAGGCGTTCGGACGCGTCGACGCCGTGTTCGCAAACGCGGGCTTCGGCGCCCAGCGGGGGTTCTTGGAGGAGTCCCCGGAGCACTGGCGCTCGATGGTGCTGACGAACGTCCTGGGGGTGGCGCTGACGATCCGGGCCACCCTCCCCCATCTGCTGGAGCGCGGCACCGGCCACTACGTCCTCACCAGCTCGGTGGCGGGGCGCCGGGCGCTTCCCGGGTCGCTCTACTCGGCGACCAAGTGGGCGGTCGGCGCGCTCGGGGAGGGCCTGCGAGCCGAGCTTCGGCAGATGCACGAGAACTCGGGCATCCGGGTGACGTTGATCGAGCCCGGGATGACGGACACGGAGTTCTTCGACGAGCGACCCCAGGATGCGCTCACCGACGACGACATCGCCCGGGCGGTCGTCTACGCGATCTCCGAGCCTGAGCGCGTCGACGTAAACGAAATCCTCATCCGCCCGACGAGCCAGGCCAGCTGATCGCGCTCATACGGCGAGCGCACCGATCACCTCCTGCCACCAGGCGCGCTCGGTCTCGTCGTTCGCCTGACGCATGCATTTGAGCGCCTGGCGGCGCACCTGTCTGGCGCTTCCGATGATCAGCAGCGAGCCGGTGGCCGCGTAGCGCCCGTCGTCCAGCACCACCACCGCGCCTTGGCGGTCGTGGCGGCTTCGCAATAGCTCGACCACCTCCCGACCGGCAACCTGGTGGGGTCGGGCGGGGTCACCGTCGGCCTCCCTCCACGGACGGACGCTGAACACCGGCGGATGGCCTGGGTATGTGGCCCGCGGCCTCACCGTCGGCCCCCTGGGCCCGTTTCGCCAGCGCTCGATCAACCCGTCGAACTCAGGCGCCACCTCCTGGCGCACGAGCACGTGGAGGCGGTCGCCGGCCTCGATTCGGGTCGACCCGCGAGGCGGGATCGCCTCGTCGCCGCGCACGATCACGTTCACCAGCGCCTCGCGCGGCAGGCCCAGCTCTCGCACCCGCCCGCCGGCGATCGCGTCGCCTTCGCCCACCACGTACTCGACCACCTCGGCGCCCAGGCGCCGGATCGTGCCTGTCTCAGCCAGCGGTCGCGGCAGGGCCGGCTCGGCGCTCGTCGTCCCCAGCACCCGGGCCAGGGGCTCGAAGGTGGTCCCCTGGGCGAGGGTCGAGATCACCACCACGAAGAAGACGATGTTGAAGAACTCGCTGCTCTGCGGGACCCCGCTGATCACGGGGAAGGTCGCCAGCACCACTGGGACGGCTCCGCGAAGCCCGGCCCACCCGAGGACCAGGCGCTCCCGGTTCGTATAGCGGTAGAACGCCGTCGTTATCGCGGTCGCGATCGGCCGTGCCACCAGGACCAGGACCAGGGCGACCAGGGTCCCCTCGAGCACCACGTCGCCGAGCTGGCTCGGGAAGACGAGTAGCCCAAGGCTGAGGAAGAGGGTGATCTGGGCCACCCAGGCGAGGCCCTCGTGGAAGGCGGTGATCGTTCGCTTGGCGGGAATGTGGGCGCTGCCGAGGGCCAGCCCGGCGAGGTAGACGGCGAGGAACCCCGAGCCGTGGAGGATCGCCGCCCCGCCGTAGGCGAGGGCGGCAATGGCGATCGAGGCCACCGGGTAGAGACCCGCGGTAGCGAGGCTGACGCGCCGGAGCGTCCAAATCGCCGCCGCCCCGACGGCCAGCCCGACGGCGAGGCCGATACCCAGCTCGCGGCAGAACAGCCATGCCATGTCCGCGATCCCGTAGTTCGGCTGCTGGATCCAGTCGATGAACCCGAGGACCAGCAGTACGGCGACCGGGTCGTTCATGCCCGACTCGGCCTCGAGGGTGCGAGCGAGCTTGCGCTTCAACGTGGAGCCGCGCAGGAGCGCGAAGATCGCCGCCCCGTCGGTCGCCGCCAGGATCGAGCCCAGCAGGAGCCCCTCGAGGGTCGAGAAGTCGAGCAGCCAGGCGGCGACGAGCCCGGTGATGATCGCGGTGACGATCGTTCCGCCGATCGCGAGCGCGACCGCAGGCTGAAGGACCGGACGAATCTCCCGCCACCCCGAGGTGAGGCCGCCCTCGAACAGGATCAAGGCGAGCGCGATCACCCCGATGGTCCTGTCCAGCTGGTAGTCGCTGAACGCGATCCAGCCGGTCCCGTCCGACCCGATGGCCATGCCCAGGGCGAGGAACAGGACCAGGCCCGGGACCCGCAGGCGGCCGGCGAGCAGCGAGGCGCCGATCCCCGCGGCCAGCAGGGCGCCCGCGACGAGGATCATCTGCGCGTCGCTCACGCACACAGCCTTTCATTGGCGCGGCTCTCGCTCTCGGGGCCAACCCTGTCACCCTGGACGCGATGACCGTTTTCCGGGCAGGGCCGTTGGTCGCGGCGCTCGCCGCCGCCGCGTCGCTGGTCCTCCCTTTTCATGCGATCGCGAAGCCGGCGGACGCGATCCGGGTCGGCGGGCCGAGCGCTCCGGCGGAGCGCAAGGTGGCGATCGTGGGCTCCGCCCGCAGCCTCGCGGGTAAGCGCTATGTCGTGCTTCGCGACGGATCCGGCGCGGTGAGCGAGGGACGCCTCCGCTCCGCGCCCGGCAAGCCGGCGCCGTGGTCCCACGCCTATCGGGCCCCACTCGGCTCCGGCTCGGCCTCGGGCACCTACAGGGTGCGCGTCCCCGCCCTTGGCATCACGTCCCGCGACTGGATCGTCCGCGCCGCCGGCTCGGGCAACGCGATCGATCGGATCCTCGGGTTCTTCGCGGCCAACCGGGACGGCGACGAGCCCTCGCCGATCCACGCTGCGTCGCATCTGAACGACGCCACCGTCAGGGGTGGGCCGCACGACGGCGAGCACATCGAGATGACCGGCGGCTGGATGGACGCCGGCGACATGATCCACTTCGCGCAGACCACGTCGTTCGCGGCCGCGGTGCTGGAGGCCGCGGCGCGGCTGGATCCGGCCAGGGCGCCCCAGCTCGATGCCGAGGCCGACGTGGGCATCCGCTGGCTGGTGAAGGCGCACCCCGCGCCGGGGCTCTTCATCGGCCAGGTGGGCGACGAGCGCGACCACGACGTCGGCTTTCGGGACCCGGCCGGCGACGACGCGTCCTCGAGGCCGGGGATCGGACACCGACGCGCGTACCCGGGGGGGCCGAGCGGCGGGATCGGCGGCGACATCGCCGGCAAGGCGGCCGCGGCGCTGGCGCTCGCGTTCGACCGCACGCATGACGCCGAGGACCTTCTCCAGGCACGCCAGTGGTACGCGGCGGGGCGCGCCGCCGCCCGGCCCACCCCGCCCCTCCCGGGCGGCTTTTACCGCGACCCGCACTGGAAGGACTCGATGGCGGGCGGGGCCGCCGCCCTCTACCGCTCGACGGGCGAGCACCAGTACCTGGCCGACGCGCTGCGATATCTCCGCTCCTCGCAGGCCGCCGCGGACGGCACCCTCGGCGTGGTCGACTCCTTTGCGAGCTTCGCCGCCGCCGACCTCTGCGGCGCGCTCGGCGCGCCTGCCTTGGGCGGTTCGAGCAACCGGGCGTTCGCGTGCCGACGCCTGCGGGAGTTCGGCCAGATCGCCGTCGAGCAGGCGGGCGACAACGCCTTCGGGATGCCGGGGTTCTTCACCTGGGGGACGACCGCTCAAAACGGCGCCAGCGGGGCGCTCGCCGGGTTGGCGGGCTGCCGGGACACGCTGCCGGGGGGCCGTGCGGTCGCCGCCGGAGCCCGCGACTACATGCTCGGCCGCAATCCGTTCGGCCGCAGCTTCGTGGTGGGCTACGGGCCCCGTGCCCCCGTGCATCCCCACCACTGGGCATCGGTCTTCGGCAAGGCCCTTCCGCGGGGAGCCGTGGTCGGAGGCCCGGCGCCGATGGACGAGATCAGGGGTCAGGGATTCGCCGTGCACGACCCTCATGACACCGCCTTCGCGGCATACGAGGATCGGCGCGCCGACTACGTCACCTCCGAGCCGGCCCTGGATTACGCGGCGTCCTCCATCCTGCTCCTGGCCACGCTCGAGGGCGGCTGCTGAGGCCGCCGAGCGGGCCCGGATAGAGTGCCCGCCGTGCCGGATACGGAGGTCGCCTTCGCGGGTGTGGCCCGCCAAGCCGAGCTCGTCCGTGCGAAAGAGCTTTCACCGCCCGAGCTGGTGGACCTCTATCTGGAGCGAATCGAGAGGCTCGAGCCGCAGCTGAACTCGTTTCGGGTGGTGCTCTCCGAGAGGGCTCGCGCCGAGGCGCAGGAGGCGGAGAAGCGCCACGCCTCGGGGGACGACGCGCCGCTGCTCGGCGTCCCGGTCGCGGTGAAGGACAACCATGACGTGGCGGGGGAGCTGACCACCCATGGGACCGGATGCGTTGACGAACCCGCCGCGGACGACTCGGAGCTGATCCGACGGCTGCGCGCCGCGGGCGCGATCGTGATCGGCAAGACGAACCTCCCGGAGCTCGCCTTCGCGATGTTCACCGAGTCGGCGACCTGGGGCGTGACCCGCAACCCGTGGGATCCGACCCGGACGCCCGGCGGATCTTCGGGTGGCAGCGGCGCCGCGGTGGCCGCCGGGCTCGCCGCGGCAGCGACCGCCTCCGACGGCGCCGGCTCGATCCGCTACCCGGCCTCCTACTGCGGGCTCTTCGGGCTGAAGCCGCAGCGAGGCCGAGTCCCGGTCGACCGCGGGGTGGGCGGCTGGCACGGGATGTCGGTGAACGGATTCCTCACCAGGACGGTGCTCGACACCGCGCTCCTCGTGGACGCCGTGGCGGTCGGCGGCGCCGGGGCAGCGGGTTCACTCGCGGAGGCGGCCGGAAGGCCTCCGGGCAAGCTTCGGATCGCGGCGTCCGTGAAGGGGACCCGCGCCCTCGCGCCGCCGATGCTCGATCCCCGGTGTCGGGGCGCCGTGGGGGAGACGGCGGAGCTTTTGGGCTCGCTGGGTCATCAGGTGAGCTGGCGAGACCCCAACTGGGGCACGGTCGGGAACGGGGTGGCGATCCTCTACGCGCGCGGCGTCGCCGATGACGCCCGCCGGCTGCCCAATCGCGAGCGCCTGGGGCGCCAGGTGGCCGGGATCGCGCGCCTTGGCTCGCTCGTGCGCGACTCGCTCCTTGAGCGAACGAAGGCGGCCATGCCGAAGCACGCCCGGCGCCTCAACGCGATCTTCGACGACGCGGACGTGGTGCTCCTCCCGGTGATCGGCGAGCCGCCGGTGCCGGTGGGCAAGTGGGACTCCCGAAGCGGCTTGTGGACGCTCAGCGGAATGACTCGGCGTACCGGGTTCGGGCCGCCCTGGAACTACGTCGGCAACCCGGCAGCCTCCGTCCCGGCGGGGTTCACGGAGGACGGCCTGCCGCTCTCCGTCCAGTTCGTCGGCCGCCCCGAGGACGAGGCGACCCTGATCTCGCTGGCGGCCCAGCTCGAGGCCGAGCGGCCCTGGGCGGAGCGGCGGCCGCCGGCCTCACCCTGAGCGCCTTCCACGTCGGACTCGTATCCAATAACGTGCCCTTCGTGCTTCGCGCGGGGCGGGTCAGATGGATGCTCTTGGGGGCCGCCGGGCTGTGCCTTGCGGGCATCCTGGCTCTCACGCCGGGTGGCTCGCGGGCCGCCTTCCCCGGCGCGAACGGGGACATCGTCTTCTCGCGACAGATCGGGCCCATCCTCAACGCCAGCGCCCCGCGGCCCGGCGGGATCTTCACGGTCGCCCCGAACGGCAAGGACGTGACGCGGGTCACCAACGGCGAGGATGACGATCCGGGGTTCTCGCCGAACGGAAAGTGGATCGTCTTCACCCGCTTCGAGGACAAGCAGGGCCTCTACCGGATCAAGGCGAACGGCTCACACCTGAAGCGCCTGACCACCAAACGGGGCGACGACAACGCCGCCTTCTCCCCGGACGGCAAGCGGATCGTCTTCGCGCGGGGTGGGCTCATGCCCGTCAAGCGCGGGATGACACCCGTCGGCCCGGACATCTGGGTGATGCGCGCCGACGGGTCCCACGAGCACGCCCTGACCAGCAATCCCGCCCCCGATGACTTCCCGTCGTTCTCGCCGAACGGCAAGCGGATCGCGTTCGACAGCGAGCGAAACGGCAACTCCGACATCTTCGAGATGCGGGCCGACGGCTCCAACGAACACGCCCTCACCACCGGCGGGCGAGACGAGCACGACCCGAACTACTCGCCGAATGGCAAGCGGATCACGTATTCCAAGCTGACGAGCTCCAACCAAACGGGCCAGAACTACGACGTCTTCGTGATGGACGCCGACGGCTCCCACCAGCACGGGCTGACGAGTGGCGGTGCGTTCGAGGGCCGGTCGGCGTATTCACCCTCGGGCCAAAAGATCGTCTACGTGCGCGACAGCGACAGGGAAACGAACGTCTTCGTGATGGACGCCGACGGCTCGCACAAGCGCGCCCTCACCGAGGGCACGAACGTCGAGCACGAATCCCCCGACTGGGGACCGAAGCCCTAGCTAGCCTCGGGCGTTCGGGGCCGGCGGGCGCCGCTCGTGCCCGCCAAGCCGCTCGCGGGGGAAGATCGCGAAGCTGCCGATCGCCGTCGCGAGCAGGCGGCCCTGCTCGTGGCGAACCTCGCTCCGCATGATCGCGACGCGGTCGTTGCGGCGGTCGAGCGTCGTCTCGCAGATCACGTCCCCCTCGCGCGCGGTTTGGACATAGTTGATCGAGATCCCGATCGTCGCGATCCGCTCGCCCTCGGTGAGGTCCTGCCACAGCGTGGATCCCATCGAGTAGTCGACCATCGCGTAGGCCACCGGCCCGGCGAGAAGCCCGGCCGGATTGATCAGCTCCGGGCGGATCGTCACCCGCACGCGCTCGGGCGCGTCCCACCGCAGCCCCAGCCACGAGCTCAGATCGTCGATGCCGCCGCGCTGCTCCGCCGCCATGGGCGCCGCAGCCTATCCGGCGACGCGCCGTCAGTTCTGCGCCAGTACCCCCACGAGCACGGCCATGCCGACGAACAGGGCGAGAGTCAGTTCGGCCATCGGGTTCGCACGCTATCCGGCCCTCCTACAGATTCACACCCGAACATTCGTCCAGGGTCCCTCGGTGGCCTCCCCGACTCGCTCGCGCGAACGGCTGGCGCCATGTCCTCCCTCTTCGATCGACATACGCGCCGGTGACGAGCCGACGCCGAGACGAAACGACCATACGGCCGATGCGGCGGTCGATCAATCCCCAGTTTCGGGTACCGGAGCGACTGCCTATTTCTCCGCCGAGAAGTGGTCGGTTCCGGACTCGCAGCTGAAGCCATGGCCGTTGTCTCCGCCCTCCTTGACCAGCAGCCGCCCGGAGGCCTTGTGGAAATCCTTCGTGAACCTCCCCTTGACCTCGACCTTGGTCTCTCCCTGGTGGATGACCCGGCGAGCCTTGAACTTCCGCTTTCGATTGACGCGGATCGGGCTGAGGCCACGTCGACCAGACGATGTGGCCACGAGGCCGCCCGGACAGACGGTGGTCATCGGAATGAACCGGTATTCGAAGTGCTTCACCTTGACGACCCGTCCGCGACGCCTCTTGCCGTCGAACAGGATCTGACACGGGTCGGGCGTGGGCAGGGACCGGCAAGTCGAGTCCCGGGCGTGACCGCGGTAGTGGGCAACCGACCCGAACGCCATCGCGCTACAGAGCGCGACCGCCAGAGCGACCACTACGACGAACCCTCGTTTCATGCTTCCTCCCTTGGCGAAAGGGTCTCGGCGAACCGCCCCCCGTGGGCAACGCCGAGTCCCTACCCGCGCTGCTTTCCGGTGCGGGTGTGCCTCAGTTCGCGACGCTGATGGCACGTGACCTGGTGCGGACGCAAACGAAGTTGGTTCCCTTCCTGCTGACGGCCCTGGGCCAGACCCTGACGTAGAACCGCCGACCCGCTTCCCTCTTGGGGAGGTTAGGGACGGGAACGATCGTCCATCGTCCGTGGCCGTCGGTGCGGTCGTGATCTAGCTTCCTATCGCGTCCCGGGCGCACCTTGAACAGGACGACCATCCGATGGCCCTTGCAGATCCGAGCATCTGCGTGAACCCGACCGTAGTAGACCCCGGAGTTCTCCGTGATCGAAACGTGTGAGCCCGAAGCAACGGCGAGAGCGATCGTCGCAGCAGCCAGGGTGGCTAGGGCCGCTGCGATGGGAGCGAGGAACCACTTCACAGCAGGGCGAGCGAGCCTATGCCGACTCGCCCTGCTTCCGGTGCGCGTGGTGGCTAAGCTCGCGCAACACTCACCCGGCTCCGGCTTGGGGCTCCACAGTCTGGAAGCGCATCGATGGTCCCTCCCCTGGGCCATTGTGGTCTACGGCCTCAAACGTGCCCGATGGTGCTGTGATCGTGACTGTGGAGCCTTTCGGGGCTTTTGACCCGGGTGGCGGCGACTGTTCAAGGACCAAGATTGATTCAGCATCACCTCGGACGGTCTGGACTGCGGTCGCGAACCCGTAGTCGGCGAGGATGCGGGTTGCTCTGTCCTGATCTATCGCGATCACGTTCGGGATGGCGATTCGGCGAGTCGGAGTTGGCTCGCTGTTGCCGCACCCGACCCACCCCAGCGCCAGCATGCCGACGATCGTTGCTACCGCGATCACCCTCCTCATCGAAACCGACCCTACACCCGACCCGCGCTGATCTCCGGTGCGGGTGGTGCTTGTTCACGACGCTGATTGACGCCGGTGAACCGGAAACCGCTCGCTAAGAATCGTCCGGAGCTCGTGTAGGTGGTCCGAGCGCAATCGAGCACGAACGCCTGCGGGGAGCGTGGAGCACGCCTCGCGTCCGCTTGCTCTCCTCGATCCGGAACTGGTGGGAGCACTAGTTAACTTAGGTCCAATCGGATCTGCATGGATGGAGCTGCAGTGGCGGCAGTGGCGCTGGTAGGCCTTGAGCTTGTACTTGCCGGGCCTGAGCGCCCGATAGGAACTCCCTCGGCCGAGCGTCGATCGAGTAGTGCCCACCCAGCGGCCGTTCGAGTCCTGCATCTTCTC
>DATBFS010000125.1:0-17250 GCA_036558385.1 Solirubrobacterales bacterium
GAGCTTCCTGGTCAACCCCACCGGGAAGTTCGAGATCGGGGGCCCGATGGGCGATTCCGGGCTCACCGGCCGCAAGGTGATCGTCGACACCTACGGGGGCGCCGCGCGCCACGGCGGCGGCTGCTTCTCCGGCAAGGACCCGTCCAAGGTGGACCGGTCAGCCGCGTACGCCGCCCGTTACGTAGCCAAGAACGTCGTTGCCGCCGGGCTCGCCGACCGCTGCGAGATCCAGGTGGCGTACGCGATCGGCGTGGCTCACCCCGTGTCCCTCATGATCGAGACCTTCGGCACCGGCAAGGTGCCTCCGGCGGACCTCACCCGCGTGGTCGGGGAGGAATTCGACCTTCGGCCCGGCGCCATCGTCCGCGACCTCGACCTGCGGCGGCCCATCTTCCAAAAGACCGCCGCCTACGGCCACTTCGGCCGCTCGGACCACGACTTCACCTGGGAACGCACCGACCGTGTCGAGGCGCTGCGGGCGGCGGCCGGCCTCGACGGCGCGGCGGCGGAAGCCGGCGCCACCGCGGACGTCTCCTAGCGGGACTCGGCTCCGGGGGGCGGGGAGACGCCGGGACTACCCGGCTGTTGCATGGTGGGCTCGTCCCCGAGCCCGGTCGGAGACGTCGCGTGCGTGGCCCGGTCGACCCGTTCGACGACCTCGTCGGGATTCGCGACGCCCACGAACACGAAGTTGTAGTCATCTCCGGCGGCGGTGTCGAAGTCGACGTCGCCCACCTGAAGCATGCGCTGGAGCACCGACTGCTCGTAGTTCACGTTCTGGACGCGCTCCAGCCGCGTCTCCTGGATCTCCCGCGAGATGATCCCCCGCTTGATGTGGAGGCGTCTGGTCGTGATCGTGTAGTGGACGGTGATCCGCTTGATCAGGCCGGCGAGCACCACGACCGCGACACCCACCAGGGCGACCAACGCGACGAGGCCGGCGTCATCGGAGATCAGCCGGACCACGACGCAGATCGCGATCACGAGGAGCAGTCCCTTGACGTAGAAGCCGATGATCGCCCGCCACGAGGGATGGCCCTGGAACATCACCTGCTCCCCGGGTGCGAGCCTCGGCGCCACGGCCACAGGATAAGCGCTGGCACGGGATGCGCTGTCCGCCCGCGTCCCTAGGTTCGTCGCCATGGCGATCGCGAAGGTCGAGCCGCTGACCACCGCGCGCACGCTGCGCGGGCCGTTCGACTACCTGCTGCCCGAGCGGCTCGCCGGGGTCGGGGTCGGGACCCTCCTGCTGGTCCCCTTCGGGCGCCGCCGAGTGCTGGGCGTCGTCGTCGAGGTGGCCGAGTCGAGCGAGCTCGCGCCGGAGCGCCTCGCGGAGCCGCTGCGTGCCCTGGAGGCGGGGGCGACGCCCGAGCTCGTGAGGCTCGGCCTCTGGGTCGCCCGCGAGTACTGCTCGACCTCGGCCCGGGGGCTCGAGCTGGTCCTCCCGCCCGGGGTCGGAAGGGACGGGCTTCAGGTCGGTCCGCGGCTGGAGCTGATGGTCGCGGCGACCGAGGCCGGGCGCGCGGCCCTGGACGGCGGGACCCGGCTCGGCCGCCGCCAGCGCGACGCGCTCGTCGCGCTGGCGCGGGAGGGCCGACAGGTGCCGGCGGCCGAGCTGGAGGCCGCCGCCGGGGTGCCGCGGGAGACGCTGAAGCGCCTCGAGGCCCGAGGGCTTCTTTCGCTGAGCTCGCGGGAGAGCCGCCGGCGGCCCTCGGTGGCAACCGTGGGCGCTCCCTCGCTCAAGCCGCGCCTCTCGCCCGGACAGCAGCGGGCGCTGACGGAGATCGTCGGGGCGATCGAGGGCGGCACGCCGCGCGAGCTGCTCCTGCACGGGGTAACCGGCTCCGGAAAGACCGAGGTCTACATCGCGGCCGCCGAGGCGGCGCTTCGGCGGGGCAAGGGCGCGATCGTCCTGGTGCCGGAGATCGCGCTCACGCCGCAGATCACCGCCCGCTTCGCGACGCGCTTCGGCGACCGCGTCGCCCTGCTTCACTCGCGACTGCCGCGCGGCGAGCGCCGGGACGAATGGCAGCGCCTGTCCTCCGGCGAGGCGAGGATCTGCGTCGGCCCGCGGTCGGCGGTCTTCGCGCCGGTCGCGGATCTGGGCCTCGTGGTGATCGACGAGGAGCACGACGCCTCCTACAAGCAGGAGGGCGATCCGCGCTACGACGCGCGCGAGGTCGCCCGCCACCGCGCGAGAGAAAGCCGCGCCGCGCTCGTGGCGGGGAGCGCCACGCCTCGGCCGGAGACCTGGTTGGCGCTTCCGCGCCTGGACCTGCCCGCCCGCGCTGACGGGCGGCCCCTCCCCCCGGTGGAGCTGGTCGACCTTCGGGGGCGCTCGCCGCGCTCCGGGCCGCTGCATCCGCGAACGGTCGAGGCGCTGGCCGAGGTCGCGAAGCGGCGCGCGAAGGCGATCGTGCTCCTGAACCGCCGTGGGTGGTCGCCCTTTCTCACCTGTCGCTCGTGCGGGCGCTCCTGGGGCTGTCCCCATTGCGACGTCTCGCTCGTCATCCACGCAACGGCGGGCGACGACTGGGCCCTGCGCTGTCATCACTGCGGCCACGCGGAGCGCGCCCCTGCGTCTTGTCCGGACTGCGGATCGGTCGCGCTGGCGCGCCACGGGGTCGGCACCGAGCGGCTCGCGACCCTGCTGAGCGAGGCCGCCGCGCCCCTCCCCGTCTTCCGCCTGGATTCCGACAGCGCGGCGCGCGTCGGCGGGCACCTCGAGATCCTGCGGCGGTTCGAGGAGTCGGACTCGGGCGTCCTGGTGGGGACCCAGATGGTCGCCAAGGGACACGACTTCCCGGATGTGGTCTTGAGCGTGGTCCTCGACGCCGACGCCACGCTGCGCTTCCCCGACTTCAGGGCGGAGGAGCGCACCTTCGCGCTCGTCTCCCAATTGGCGGGGCGCAGCGGCCGCGGGGAGCGGGGGGGAACCGTGCTCGTGCAGACGCTCGCTCCCGACGCGGCCGCGATCCGCCACGCCGCGGCGCACGACGCCGAGGGGTTCCTCGCCGGGGAGCTCGAACGGCGCCGGGCGCTTCGCTACCCGCCGTTCTCGAACCTGGTGCGCGTCGAGTTGACCGCTCCGGAGCCGGGTCCGGCCCAGCGGGCGGCCGAGCGCCTCGCCGACGGGTTGCGGGTTTCCCTGCCCGGGGACGCGGAGCTGCTCGGCCCGGCGCCGCGGTTTCGGCTGCGCGGGCGGGAGCGCCGTCAGCTCCTGATCAAGGCCGGCGAGCGCGAGCCGGCGGTCGCCGCGGTGCGCACGGCGGTCGAGGGACTGGCGGCGGACGGTGGCCTTCGCGGCGTCGCTCTCGGGGTCGACGTCGATCCCCAGTGATGCCCCTAGACTCGTGGCGATGAGCGAGGCATCCGACGCGGCCGCCGTTCACGAGCCGGAGCAGGTGACCCCGGAAGGGCCGCCGGACGATCGCCTGCCGGAGCTCGACGCCGAGGCGCGCGAGCGGCGAACGGCGGCCCTGGCGCAGATCCGCACCTTCGGCGACCCGGTCCTCAAGTCGCGCGCCGCGGAGGTCACGAGCTTCGGACCTGAGCTGGAACGGGAGGCGGAGCGGATGGTGGGGGTCATGCGCGACGCGATCGGGGTCGGCTTGGCCGCCACCCAACTCGGGGTGATGCATCGGCTGCTCGTCTTCCAGGCCGGGCTCGACGCGACCCCGACGGCGATCGCCAACCCGGAGCTCGAGTGGACGTCGGACGAGGTCGCGACCGCGGAGGAGGGCTGCCTCAGCCTGCCGCGGGTTGCCGTGGATGTGGAGCGTCCCCTCTACGCGCGGGTCCGGGGCGTCGACGTGCACGGCGAGCCGCTCCTCGTCGAGGCCTCCGGCCTCGAGGCGCGGGTCCTCCAGCACGAGCTCGACCACCTCGACGGCGTGCTGATGCTCGATCGCACGACCCGGGAGCAGCGCAAGGCGGCGCTTGGAGCGCTGCGCGAGGGCACCACATACAGCCCGAGCGAGCAGGACACATCCGACGACTCGATGGAGTCGTCGGGTTAGGGCGCGTTACCGGGCGGCAGGTCGTGTACGGGGGCTCACCTAGAGTGAGGGCCGTTTACATGGGGACGTCGGAGTTCGCGGCGAAGGTGCTGCGGCGCCTGGCGGACTCCCCCCACCGGCCCGCGCTGGTGGTGACCCCGCCGGACCGACGGCGGGGTCGTGGGCGCCGCGCCGCGCCGCCGCCGGCCGCCGACGCCGCCTCGGAGCTCGGGCTCGAGCTGCTTCAGACCGAGAGCGTCAACCGGGAGGACGCCCTCGACCGAATCCGCGCCGCCAGACCCGAGCTCGGGGTCGTCTGTGCGTTCGGCCAGCTCATCCGCGAGCCCCTGCTCACGGAGCTGCCGATGCTGAACGTGCACCCGTCGCTCCTCCCGCGCTGGCGCGGGGCCGCCCCGATCGAGCGCGCGATCATGGCCGGCGACGAGGTCACCGGAGTGACGATCATCCGGGTTACCGCCGGGCTCGACTCCGGGCCGATCGCGCTGCGGGAGGAGACGCCGATCCACGACCGCGAGGACTACGGGTCGCTCGCCGGCCGGCTGGCCGACCTGGGCGGCGAGCTGATCCTGCGGGGTCTGGACCTGGCGGCGGCGGACAGGCTGGAGCTCGCCGAGCAGGATGACTCCGCGACCACCTACGCGGAGAAGATCGCGCCGGAGGAGCGCCGCCTCGATCCCACCCGGCCGGCCACCGAGCTCGAACGGACCGTGCGCGCGCTCAACCCCCACCTCCGCTGCTTCCTGGAGCTCGAAGGCGGGGAGCGTCTCGGCGTTCGCGCCGCGCTCGCGGAGCGCGACGGCGCCGAGCCGGGCCGGCTCGTCGCGAAGGACGGAACGTTGAGGCTGGGTTGTGGGGAGGGGTCGCTGCGGCTCGAGCTGGTGCAGCCCGCGGGCGGGCGCCCGATGAGCGCCGACGCCTACCTTCGAGGCCATCGGATCCCCGGGTCCGCCGGCTAGCCCGGCCGCCCACAGGGCGTCGACATCCTCGGGGGCTACGATCGCCTTTCCCGTGGCACCGCCCCCCGAGGAAAATGCGACGCTCGAGCGACCGGTGTGCCCGGGCTGCGGCGAGCCGTGGCTGCGCCCCACCCAGCTCCCCGGCCGGTACCGGTGCGTGTATTGCCTGCGGCGCTACGAGCTCGCCTCCCAGTGCCCGAACTGCGGGGCCCACCAGACGATCGTCCGCATGAGCTCCTCGGAGGATCTGGTCTGCCAGCACTGCGGCAACTCGATGCTGCAGCCGGTTTGATGGCCGCCGAGCTCTTCGACGCCCGTCGGGTGGCGCCGTCCATCCTGTCGGCGGACTTCTCCCGTCTCGGCACACAGGTCGCCGAGGTGATGGCGGCGGGGGCGCGGATCATCCACGTTGACGTCATGGACGGCCACTTCGTGCCGCCGATCACCATCGGCCCGCTCGTCGCCGGCTCGATCGCCGACCAGGTGCACGACGCCGGTGGCGCGATCGACGTCCATTTGATGATCGATCGCCCCGCGGATCACGTCGCCGAGTTCGCCCGAGCGGGCGCGGACTGCATCACGTTCCACTTCGAGGCCGACGCGCACACCAACCGCACGCTCCACGCGATCCGGGAGGCGGGCTGCCTCGCCGGCATTGCCCTGAACCCCGGGACGCCGGCAATGTCGGTGTCGGAGCTGACCAGCGCCGCGGATCTCGTGCTGTGCATGTCCGTCAACCCGGGCTGGGGCGGGCAGCCGTTCATCGCGGGCTCCCCGGACAAGGTGTCGAGGCTCGCGGCGCTCGCGCCGGACCAGCGGATCGAGGTCGACGGCGGGATCGACCCCGACACCGTCGGCTCCGTCGCCGACGCCGGCGCCACCCTGTTCGTGGCGGGCTCGGCGGTGTTCCGCGCCCCGGACCCCGCCGAGGCGTATCAACGCATCGCGGTGGCCGCAAGTGCCGAGTAACGCCCGCTGGCGCTAGCGACGAAGTCGCGGTGGGAGCGGCTACGTCCCGCCGCCACGCAACAGGCCCCAACCCGCCGCCCCCGGAGGAGACGGCGGGGCTATTCAGCGTCCGCCGCCGCCAGCCGCGCCTCGATCTCCTCCGGTGAGTTCGGCGCCAGGACGTCCTCGGCGTGGGTGCGGGCGCTGCCGTAGAGCAGGTAGAGCAGGCCGCACAAAAGCGCGGCGCAACCCAGGAAGCCGACCTCTACCCGGCGGAACTCGTCCAGTACGGGGAGCAGGTTCCAGATCAAGAAGGTGAGCGCGGCGGTGACCCAGCACGCCGCGGCGAACCGGGCCTGGCCGCGCGCCAGGGCGGCTTGGTTGAGCGCCCCGGAGGAGAGGTAGAAGCCCATGCCGAGCGTGACCAGGAGCAGCCCGACGCGGTCGTAGCTGAACTTGTCGCCGAACGCGACCTGCATCAGTGCCGGGCCGGCGGCGAGGACGATCAACGCGACGAGGCCGGCGAAGGCCGCGATCGCGCCCAGGGTGACTCGAATCGAGAGCCGGAAGGCGTCGGCGTCGGTGGCCTTGGCGCTGGAGCGAAGCCGAGTGAGGTGGGGGAGCAGGCTCGTCTGAACGGCCTGGAACAGGACGAGCGGCGCTCGCGCGATCATCAGCACGTTGAAGATGTAGCCGGCCGCCGCCGCGTCCTCGGAGGCGCGCACGATGAGGGGCCCCGCGTTCAGGAGCGTCTGCTCACTCACCATGATCAGGAGCACGGCCGCCGCGAAGCCGCCGCCGTGTGCGAGGGTGAACTCGGACCCCTCGGCGGGCTTCGCAGGCGGATGGTCGCCTCTTGAGCGGACCGCCCTCCCGGCGAACGCGAGCGGGACCACGGTCAGGCTGAGGATGGGCGCCGCGATGATCCCGAGCGCCACGGCCGTCTGGCCGCTCGCGATCCCCAGCGCGACCGCCAGGGCGAAGGACATCCGGGCGGTCGACTCCATCAAGAGCAGTGCCCCGTAGAGGCCGAACCGCCGGTTGCCGGCCAGGAAGCCCCGCGCGAAGAAGCTTGCGGCGAAGGCGAGAACCGCGGTGACGAGGATCCAGTAGAGCGTCTCGTTGCCGGAGAGCAGGTCGTCCTGGATCGGGCCCCGAAGCACCAACGCCGCCACCGCGAAGGCGGCGGCGAGGCCGAGCTGGATCGTCGCTGCGACCCGCATCGCCGAGCCGATCGGCTGGCCGTGCGCCTGGCGCTCTGCGATCGTCCGGGAGAGGAGCTGTTCGATGGGTCGAAAGAGGACCGAGATCAGGACGAAGACCGCCGACCACAGGACGACCACCTCTCCGTACTCGGTTCGGCTGAGGTTGTGGGAGGCGAGCGAGAAGTAGAGGTAGGTGAGCACCCCCGCGGAGCCGATCCCAAGCGAGAGCATGCCCGCGGATCGACCGAATCGCCTCGCCTCCGCGGTTGCCTCACGCGCCATCGGCCGCGCACCTTAAGCGCTCCGCTGGCGGCCACTACAATCTGGTTGACTGACCAGTCAATCAATGCCCCCCCGGCGCAACGCGCGCGCCAGGCCCGAACGAAGGCGACCGTACGATCAAGGCGATGTCCGCGGCCCTCACAGAGCAGGACCGGCTCGAGCTTCAGCGGGCGCTCGAGCTCGCGGAGGGAGGTCGCGGGCGGGTGAGCCCCAACCCGCTGGTGGGCGCCGTGCTCGTGCGCGACGGCGAGGTGATCGGTCAGGGCTTTCACGCGGAGCTGGGCGGGCCGCATGCCGAGGTGGCCGCGATCGAGGACTGCCGAGCGCGCGGCGTCGATCCGGCCGGGGCGACCATGTACGTGACGCTCGAGCCGTGTGCCCATCACGGCCGCCAGCCTCCCTGTGCGAGCGCGATCCTCGAAGCGCGAATCGCCCGCGTCGTGATCGCATCCGACGACCCGAGCGAGAAGGCGAGCGGCCGCGGTCCCGGGATCCTGCGCGACGAGGGCGTGGGGGTGGAGGTGGCCGACGGCCCCGAGGCCGCCGCGGCGCGTCTGTTGAACCAGGCGTTTCGCAAGCACGCGCGCACGGGACGCCCTCTGGTCGTGCTGAAGTCAGCCCTCAGCCTCGACGGCCGCGTCGCGACCGCCGGCGGGGATTCCAAGTGGATCTCGGGGGAGGCCAGCCGTCGGCTCGCGCACGGCTGGCGCGCGGAGGCCGACGCGGTCTGCATCGGGATCGGCACCGCCCTCGCCGACGATCCGCTCCTGACGGCTCGCGACCGTGCCGACGTGCGACAGCCGACCCGGGTCGTGTTCGACTCCCGAGCGCGGCTTCCGTTTGCCTCCAAGCTCGTGGGATCGATCGACGCCGCTCCGCTGGTGGTGATCGCGGGGCCCGCCGCGCCGTTCGAGCGAACGGAGGCCTTGAAGGCGACCGGCGCCGAGGTGATCGTGTGCGACGGGGATGCCGAAGCGCTCGTGGCAGCGGCGCTGGCGGAGCTCGGGCGCCGTGGGCTCACCAGCGTCCTCTTGGAGGGAGGCCCCACCCTGACCGGGTCATTTCTCGACGCCGGCGAGATCGACGAGCTGCGCCTGTTCATCGCCCCGATCGTGATCGGCGGCGCCGGCGCGCGGCCGCTCGCCGCCGGCACCGGCGCCGCGAGGATCGCCGAGGCGATCCCCGCGCTGGACATGGAGTGGGAGCGCTCGGGCTCGGAGCTGCTCGTTCGAGCGCGCCTGAGGGAGTGGTAGGCGTGTTCACCGGGATCGTCCGCGAGATCGGGACCGTCGAGAGCATCGACCGCGACGCCGCGGGCGCTCGGCTCCGCGTCGGCACCGCGCTCGCGGCGGAGCTCGGCGACGGCGACTCCGTCGCCGTCAGCGGCGCTTGCCTCACCGTGGCGGGCAGGGCCCACGGTGCGTTCGAGGCCGACGTCATGAACCAGACGCTGTCGCTGACCACGCTGGGGGAGCTCGGCCCGCGCGCGGCGGTCAACCTCGAGCCCGCGCTCAAAGCCGGCGATCCGCTGGGCGGCCACTTCGTCCAGGGTCACGTCGACGGCACCGGTGAGGTTCTCGCGGTGAGCGCGGACGGGTTCTCGCGTCGCGTTCGCATCGCCCCGCCCGCCGAGCTCAGCCGCTACGTGGTCGAGCACGGCTCGGTGGCCGTGGACGGAGTGAGCCTCACCGTCTCGAGCCTCGCGGACGGCTGGTTCGAGGTCGCGCTGATCCCCGAGACCCTCGAGCGAACGACGCTGGGGGATCTGGGCGAGGGGGACTCCGTGAACCTCGAGATGGACCTGATCGCGCGCTACGCGGAGCGGCTCATGCAAGGCTTAAGGAGGACCAATGAGTGAAACTCGTCCAGTCAGAAACCCCGCCGGAGCGGAGCAGCCGGCGGGCCCGTTCTCTCCCATCGAGGAGGCGATCGAGGAGATCCGGCGCGGCCGGATGGTCGTCGTGTGCGACGACGAGAACCGAGAGAACGAGGGCGACCTCACCATGGCGGCACAGTTCGCGACGCCGGAGGCGATCAACTTCATGGCGATGCACGGCCGCGGGCTGATCTGCCTCTCGCTGACCGCCGAACGCTGTGACGAGCTCGGCCTCGACCTGATGGCGGCCAAGAACGAGTCGCCGTTCAACACCGCGTTTACGGTCTCGATCGAGGCCGCCGAGGGCGTGACGACCGGGATCTCGGCCCACGACCGGGCGCACACGATCCAAGTGGTCATGGACCCCAAGTCGAGCCCCAGCGACATCGTCCAACCGGGCCACGTCTTCCCGCTGAAGGCCAAGGACGGCGGCGTCCTGGAGCGCGCCGGGCAGACGGAGGCGGCCGTCGACCTGGTCCGGCTCGCCGGGCTGATCCCCGCCGGCGTGATCTGCGAGATCATGAACGAGGACGGGACGATGGCCAGGGTGCCGGACCTGGTCCCCTACTGCGAGCGCCACGGCCTGAAGATGATCACGGTCGCGGACCTGATCGCCTATCGCCGCAGGACGGAGCGACTCGTGGAGCGGGTGGTCTCCACCCGGCTGCCGACCGCGTTCGGCGAGTTCGCGGCGGTCGGCTACCGGTCGCTGGTGGACGACAAGCACCATCTGGCGATGGTGAAGGGCGACGTTCGAGGCTGCGAGGACGTGCTCGTCCGCGTCCATTCCGAGTGTCTGACCGGCGACGTCTTCCACTCCCTGCGGTGCGACTGCGGCGAGCAGCTCGAGGCCGCCCTGTCGATGATCGAGCGCGAGGGCGCGGGCGTCTTGCTCTACCTCTCGCAGGAGGGCCGAGGCATCGGGCTGCTCAACAAGCTGCGCGCCTACAGGCTCCAGGAAGACGGGCTGGACACGGTGGACGCGAACCTGAAGCTCGGCCTTCCCGCCGACCTCCGCGACTACGGGATCGGGGCGCAGATCCTGGTGGACCTGGGGCTGACGAGCATCCGGATCCTCACCAACAACCCGAAGAAGATCCACGGGCTCGAGGGGTACGGCCTCTCCGTCACCGACCAGCTGCCGATCCAGGCCGTGCCGAACCCGCACAACGAGGAGTACCTGCGCACCAAGCGCGAGCGCCTAGGCCACATCCTCCATCACCAGGGCCTCCCGCTCGACGAGGAGCTGATCCACTCCGAGCACCAGGAGGACGCCGAGCGCGAGGCCCTCGGGGACGATCGTGCCGAGACCCCGGATGGCTGAGGAGCCCGCGCTCTCAGACGATGAGCGCGGCCTCCTTGCGAGGCGCGAGTTCGCCGTCTGCGTCGCCACCTTCTACGAGGAGCTCGCCGAGCGGCTGACCAATGGCGCGGTGGAGGGCTTCGCCACGGGAGGGGTGGCGCCGACGTCGATTCACACCTACGGGGTGCCGGGGGCCTTCGAGCTGCCGCTCGCCGCTCATTGGTGCGCCGAGTCGGGGCGCTTCGCCGGGATCGCCTGCCTTGGCGCCGTGATCCGCGGCGAGACCAGTCATTACGACCACGTGTGCAGCGAGGCCGCGCGCGGCATCCAGGACGTCCAGCTTCGCACCGGCGTCCCGTGCGCGTTCGGGGTCGTCACCTGCGAGACGATGGAGCAGGCGCTCGCCCGCTCCGGCGGCGATCAGCGCGACCAGGGCCGCAGCGCCGCGAACGCGGTCATGCGGATGGCGCTGCTGAGATCCGCCTTGGCCTGACGGTTGCCCGCTACCATCCACCGTCCGATGGCGAAGGTGTGTTACAGCTGCGGCAAGGGTCCCGCGTTCGGCAATTCGCGAAGCCACTCCATGGTCGCCACCCGACGGCGCTTCGACCCCAACCTGCAGAAGGTCAGGATCTCCGACGGCGGACGGACCCGCCGCGTGTACGTCTGCACCCGCTGTCTGAAGTCCAACAAGGTCAGCAAGGCCGCCTAGCGAGATAATCGCTTCTCGTGAAGGCGGACGCCTCCATCGAGAGATTCCGCCGCGTCGTCACGACCGCGTACGGCCACCTCGACGAGCGGCGCCGCGAGGTGAACGACCTGAACGTGTTCCCGGTCGCCGACGGCGACACCGGGGACAACATGGCGCTCACGCTCCAGGCGGTGATCGAGGCGCTCGCGAGTGTCGACGGGCGCCAGGTGGACGAGGTCGGGCGCCAGGCGATCGTCGACGCCGTGGCGCACGCCGCCCTGATGGGCGCGCGGGGCAACTCCGGGGTGATCCTCAGCCAGATCGTCAGCGGGGCGGCCCAGGTCCTCGCGGAGCGCAAGGGCCAGCTCGTCGACCCCGAGCTGGTGCGGGTCGCGCTCATGAAGGCGACGGCGACCGCGCGGCAGGCGATCCCGAACCCGGCTCCCGGGACGATGCTCACGGTCCTCGCCGAGATGACGGACGCGATCGAGGACCACATCCGGCAGATGGCGAAGATCCGGCTGGAGCCCGGGGCCTCGGACGTCGAGCAGGACGCGCTCCTGGCGGAGCTGCTCGAGGTCGCGGTCGAGGCGGGTCACGCGGCGCTCGACAGGACGCCGGAGCAGCTCCCGGTGCTCGCCGAGCACGGCGTGGTGGACGCCGGGGGCTACGGGCTGCTCCTGCTCGTGGCCGGCATCCTGGCGGGCCTTCGCGGCGAGGCGGTGGAGGTCCCCCACTACGAGCCGCCGGAGACGATCCCCTCCCACCATGAGGACAGCCGCTATCGGTGGTGCTCGAACTTCGTCGTCGTGGGGGAGGGGATCGAGCCGCAGGAGTTCGTCTCCCGCCTCGAGGAGCTCGGCGACTCCGTGATGGTCGTCGGCGACCGTGACGCGGTGCGCGTCCACATCCACACCAACAACCGCGAACAGGCCAAGGCGCTGTTCGTGGACCTCGGCGAGATCACACAGGAGGACCACGCCGACATGTGGCGGCAGATCGAGGCCCGCGACCGCCGGCTTCGGGTTTCGCCCGGGCGCACAGGCGTGATCGCGGTGGCGGCGGGAGCCGGGATGCGGCGCCTGCTGGAGGGGCTCGGAGCCTACGTCGTCGACGGCGGCCCGACGCTCAACCCCTCGCCGCATGAGCTGCTTCGCGGGATCGAGGACCTGGGCGCCGACGAGGTGATCGTCCTTCCAAACTCCGGCAACGTGATTCTGGCGGCTCGGCAGGCGGCCGAGCTGAGCGAGCGCCCCGTGGTGGTGGTGCCGACCACCTCGCAGCAGGCGGCGCTCGTGGCGCTGGTCGAGTTCGAGCCCGAGCTCGACGCGCCGCAGAATGCCGAGCGGCTGAATGCGGCGCTCGCCGAGATCCGCACCGGGGCGGTCGCCCCGGCGGCCAAGCCCGACCGGAAGGGGCGTTTCGTGCGCGGTGACGCGGTGGGGTTCGAGGGCGAGGAGATCGTGGCCTGGGGCGGCGAGGGCTCGACCCTCGCGGCGACCGTCAAGCGGATCGCGGACGGGGCCGAGATCGTCACCGTCCTGCAGGGCGCCGATGCCCGGATCCCGCTCGACGAGCTGCCGATCGATCTGGCCGGCGGGGTCGAGCTCGAGGTCAAGCGCGGCGGCCAGCCCCATTACTGGTGGCTGATCGCAGCGCAGTAGGGTTGGGGTGTGGCCGACGAGCCGGTCCTCTGGCACATCGAGATCTCCCACTACAACGAGAAGGCGCGCTGGGCGCTGGACTACAAGGGGGTCGAGCACCAGCGCCACACCCCGCTTCCAGGGGCGCACATGGCCGTCGCGCTGTGGCTGACCCGGGGGCGCACCAAGACCTTTCCGTTGCTTCAGCTCGACGGGCGGGCGATCGGCGACTCGACGGAGATCATCGCGGCGCTCGAGGGGCGGTATCCCGACCCGGCGCTCTATCCGGAGGACCCGGAGGAGCGCCGACGCGCCCTGGAGCTCGAGGAGTTCTTCGACGAGGAGTTGGGCCCGCACCTTCGGTTGTTGGCCTTCCACGAGGCGACCAAGGACCCCGCGGTCGTCGAGCGGTTCACGGTGGACCTGCTCCCCGGCCGCCTCGCCGACGTCGGGCCGGTTCGCGCCGGCGCGGCGCGGTTCTTCTCCACCTTCACGGGCCTCCGCTACGGGGTGAAGAGCGACGAACGGGCCCAGCTCGCGAGGGAGAAGGTGCTGGCGGCGCTCGATCGGCTCGACGCGGAGCTGGGCGAGGACGACTACCTGGTCGGCGACGGCTTCACGGTCGCGGACCTCACCGCGGCCTCGCTCTTCTACCCGATGGTCCAGCCGCCGGAGGGGCCATCTCTGCCGCCGCCTCCCCAGGCGATCGAGGACTTCCGCGCCCCGCTCAAGGAGCGCCCGGGCTACAAGTGGGTGGAGGAGATGTTCCGAAGGCACCGCAACCGGGCCCACGACCCGGTACCGGCTTGACCGGCGCCTCGTCGGGGCTAGCGACGAAGCCGCGGTAGGAGCGGAGGTGCCTGCCGGGTAAGCCAGACCTCGAGCACCAGGTCGGAGAAGCCGTTCACCACCGCGGGCGTCTTGCTGGTCCCGAGACGTACGCCGATCCGTCCCATCGGCGCTCAACCCTAGCCTTGACGAGATGACGACCGCCAACGCGTCCACGCCCCGGGCGGAGCGAACCGTTCGGGCGCTCGGATCGGGTGAGCCTCTGGCGACGGAGGAGCTCCGCCGCGCGCCGATCAGGTCGCTCCCCGCGCCCAGTCGTCTGGACGCATCGATCGAAACGCTTCGCGGCGCGGGCCCGCGGCTCGCCGAAGCCGCGGAGGAGCTTGGGCTGGAGTCGGTCGGCGACCTGCTGCTCCATGTCCCTCATCGCCATCGAGACCGCAGCGCGGTCCGGTCGCTGGCCGAGCTGCGAACCGGCGAGGCGGCCACCGTGGAGGTGGAGGTGCGATCGGCCCGCCTGCGCCCGACCCGCCGGCGGGGCCTGCGAATCGTCGAGGCCCACGTCGCCGACGAGAGCGGTCCGGCGAAGGCGGTGTGGTTCAACCAGGCGTGGCTCGCCGATCGGCTCACCGAGGGGACGCGGCTGCTGCTCTCGGGCAAGCTCGAGCGCGGCCAGTTCCGGGTGGCCGAGCACGAGTTCGTGGGCGACGGCTCCGGCATCCACACGACGGGCCTCGTCCCCGTGCATCCCGCCACCGAGGGACTGACGCCGAAACGCCTGCGCGATTGGGCATGGCAGGCGATGCCGCTGGCGCGCCACGCGATCGAGCCGCTCCCGGCCGAGCTTCGCGCGCGCCGCGGGCTGGCCGGCGTCATGGACGCGTTGGTCACGGCCCACTTCCCCGAGCGCATCGGCGATGCGGAGCAGGCACGCCATCGCCTGGCCTTCGAGGAGCTCTTCCTCCACCAAACGGCGCTGGCGGCGCGCGGGCAGCGACGTCGGGCGACGCGGCGAGGACTTCCGCTCGGCCGGCCGGGCGACCTGGTGGCGGACTGGCTCCGCTCGCTTCCCTTCGAGCTGACGGGCGACCAGAGGGCCGCGATCGAGGAGATCGACGCGGACCTCGCGCGCGAGGAGCCGATGCAGCGCCTGCTCATGGGGGAGGTGGGGAGCGGGAAGACGGTCCTCGCCCTCTACGCGATGCTGCGGGCCGTCGAGGCTGGCTGCCAGGCGGCGCTGATGGCGCCAACCGAGACGCTCGCCGAGCAGCACGCGGCAACGCTTGACCGGCTGCTCGCCAACCAGCCGGTCCCGTTCACCCTCCTCACCAGCGCGACGCCCGCCCCCCGCCGCCGGGAGGCGCTGGCCCTGCTCGGGTCCGGCGAGCTCGGGATGGTGGTCGGGACGCATGCGCTGATCGAGGCGGACGTCGTGTTCGACCGGCTCTCCATCTGCGTCGTGGACGAGCAGCACCGATTCGGCGTCTCCCAGCGGGCGGCGCTCGACGCCAAGGGGCCCGATGGCGCAGCGCCCCATGCGCTCCACATGACCGCGACGCCGATTCCCCGCACGCTGTCGATGACCGCCTACGGCGACCTGGACTCGACCGTCCTGAGGGAGCTCCCGGCGGGGCGAAAGCCCGTGGACACCTGGGTGGTCGGCGAGGAGAAGCGCGCCGGGGCCTACGAGTTCATCCGCGCCCGCCTTCGCGAGGGACGCCAGGCGTACGTCGTGTGCCCGCTCGTGGAGGGGTCGCAAAAGCTCGAGGCGAAGGCGGCGGCCGAGGAGGCCGAGCGACTGCGGGAAACCGAGTTCGCGGGCTTCGAGGTCGATCTCCTCCACGGCCAGATGGCGGCCCGCGACAAGCAGGCGGCGATGGAGGGGTTCGCGTCGGGGAGAACACAGGTGCTGGTGGCGACGAGCGTGATCGAGGTGGGGATCGACGTGGCGAACGCCACCGTGATGCTCGTTGAGGGGGCCGAGCGGTACGGGCTCTCGCAGCTCCACCAGCTGCGGGGGCGTGTGGGTCGCGGCGAGCACGCCTCCCAGTGCATCCTGTTCGGGGACGCGGGGTCGGAGCTGGCTTCACGGAGGCTGCGCGCGATCGAGCAGGAGCGCGACGGCTTCAAGCTCGCGGAGGTGGACCTGGCCCTCCGGGGGGAGGGCGAGATCCTCGGCACGCGCCAGCACGGCTTGCCGCGCTTCCGCGTGGCAGAGCTCCCGGACGACCTGGCGCTCCTGATCGAAGCGCGCCGCGAGGTAGCCGCGCTGCGCAGCCGATATGGATCGCTCGAGGCGCCGGAGCTCGGGCCGTTGATGGACGCCGCCCGCCGCCGCTTCGGGGACGAGCGGGCGATCCGGGCGTGAGGTGCGGGAGTCCCTGAGTGCGGGTGGTGGCCGGAGAGCTCAAGGGCCGCCGTCTGGCGTCGCCGCCCCGCCGGTCGACCGCCGTGCGCCCAACCGCCGATCGCGTGCGGGAGGCGCTCTTCTCCATCCTCGGCGACATCGGGCAGACGACGGTCCTCGACCTCTTCTGCGGCACCGGCGCGCTCGCCATCGAGGCGATCTCGCGGGGGGCCGCTCGCGCCACCCTGGTCGACGAGCGGACGTCGCTCGCCCGCCGCAACGTGACCCAGCTCGGGCTGGCGGAGCGCTGCGAGGTCGTGCGAGCCGACGCGGTCTCATACCTGCGTCGCGCCACAGCGCGGTGGGACCTGGTCTTCTGCGACCCGCCCTATAGACTCGCCGACCGTCTTGAGGGGGAACTCGACTCGCTCATTCCCGAACGGCTCGCCGAGGGCGGACGCCTGATCACCGAGAGCGCCGCACGCCGAGCGCTCACGCTGAGCCTGCCGCTGCTCACGGAGCGGAGATTCGGCGAGAGCCTGATCCGGATCCACCGGGCATCGCCGCGATGAGCGACGAGCGCACCGCGATCTGCCCGGGCACCTACGACCCGGTCACCAACGGCCATCTCGACATCATCGGCCGGGCCGCGAACGTGTTCGATCGGGTCGTGGTCGGGGTGGTCAACCAGCCGACCCGCAAGGAGACGACGCTGTTCACCGCGGAGGAGCGCCGCGCCTTCATCCACGACGCCGTATCGCGCAACGGGCTGGGCAACGTGGAGGTCGAGGTCTTCTCGATCCTGCTCGTCGAGCTGGCCCGGAAGCACGGTGCGACCGCGATCGTCAAGGGCCTGCGGGCGATCTCCGACTTCGAGTACGAGTTCGAGATGAACCAGCTCAACCGCAAGCTGGCGCCCGAGATCGAATCCGTGTACATCATCGCCTCGCCCGACTACAGCTTTCTCTCGTCCACCGGCGTCAAGGAGATGGCCACCTTCGGCGGCGATGTGGCGGACCTAGTCCCGGCGGGTGTCGCCACCGCGCTCGCGGAGCGCCTCAAGCGTTGAGGGGGTGGGCAGGAGCTTGCATATCCGTGGCGAAATCAGGCCCGTCGGCTCGGCTTTTCCCCGCTACGCGTAAGCTTTCGCACTCATCATGGACGTCCTGGTACTAATCGACAAGCTCGACG
>DATBFS010000126.1:0-28040 GCA_036558385.1 Solirubrobacterales bacterium
CCTGCGTTATTGCCGGGAGCGCGGTCTCCCGATCCCTGCCGTCAACGTACCCGTGGCTGGGTACGAGGTCGATTGCCTCTGGCCCGCGGCTCGCGTCGCCGTGGAGCTCGACAGCTGGTCCCACCACGGAACTCGCAACGCGTTCGAGTCAGACCGCAGGCGAGACGCTCGCCTTCAGTCGGCGGGATACCGAGTCGTGCGGCTGACTCATCAGCGGATCATCAACGAGGGGCACGAGCTCGAATCCGAGATTCGCCGGTTGCTCGGGCCGAGCGCGAAGACGGCCGGTGAGTGAAGTTCGGTCCGGGGGCCGGACCAAAGTTCAGGCGGCCACGGCGGAGCTTCAGAGCGTCACCGATTGGGCCGAGATCGCGCCCGCGCGCCACGCCTCGTAAACGGCGATCGCGAGGCCCAGATCCTGGATCGCGAGACCGGTCGAGTCGAACAGGGTGATCTCCGCCGGCGAGCGGCGCCCGTCGGCCCGTCCGATCAGGACGTCGCCAAGCTGCCCTACCCGCGATCGCTCGACGAGACCCTCGGTCACGCCGGTCGCGAGCTCGCCGCCGTTGGCCGCCTGGTCCCACTCGTCGCAAAAGAGGCGACACCGCTCCAGCGCGGAGGGTTCGACCTCGGACTTCCCCTTCGCGTCCGCCCCGAGCACGGCGAAGTGCTGGCCGGCGCGCAGATCCGATGCGAGGACCACGGGCTCCTCGCCCGGGGTCACCGTGACCACCACGTCTTTGGCGGCGGCCTCCTCCCGCGTCCCCACCACCCAGTCAAGCTCGCCCGCCAGCCACCGCGCGGCCTCGGGTCGTCGATCCGCGCACACCCCGGGGCCGTAGCCCGCGGCGACCAGGCAACGCGCCGCCGAGGCGCCGTTCACGCCACACCCGATGACGCCGACCGACGCTGCGCCGTCTGCGGCCAGGACCTGGGCAGAGAGGGCGGCGCCGGCGCCCGTGCGAAGCGACGTGACGGACGCGCAGTCCATGATCGCGAGCAGCTCGCCGGTCTCGGCGCTGGACAGAAGCAGGGCTCCCGTGACCACCGGCAGGCCACGCTCGGAGTTGCCGGGGAACGAGGTCACCCATTTCAGCGAAGCGAAGCCGTCCCCCCGTGCGGGCATGGCGCGAAAGTCACCGGCCGGCGGCGCCCCGAGGTAGACCTTGGCCGGCATCTCCCACTCCCCCCGCGCGTGCTTGTCGAAAGCGAGCCGTGCGCGCTCGATCGCTCCCGCGCCATCCACGGCCGCGAACACCGCCGTCGCGTCGAGGACCGGGACATCTGCCACGACAGGTGAGGTTATGAGGTTAGATTGCGGGGATGGGAACGAACGGCGAACGACGCCCCCCCAGACCCAGCATCGAGCTCCTCACGGAGCCGGCCTCCGAGACCGAGGCCGCGGCGGTGGTCGCCGCGCTGGAGCAGTTCCTGACCGAGACCGCACCCGTCCGCCCCCGTCCCCGGCCCGCTCAGAGCCCATGGCAGCGAGCGGCGCTTCAGGAGGGCGTCTCCAGATCGTCGACCCTTGCCTGGGGTCCGCGATCCGGATAGAACGACCGCGTCAAGCGACGAACAGGAGGGAAGAGTGGCCGTAGTCAAGATCATCGAGTTGGTCGGAAGCTCCAAGACGTCAAGCGACGATGCGGCGATGCAGGCGCTGAAGCAGGCGCAGACCTCGCTGCGGAACATCCGCGCCGTGGACATCGTGAGCACGGGCATCCGGGGCGAGAACCTGGACGAGTACCGCGCTCACGTGCGCGTCGCGTTCCTGATCGAGGGCACCGACATCGACTAGGGAACAACTCCGGCGACATCCTCCGCTTCGCGTCCGGTGTCGCCTGGTGAGGGCGCGTTACCGGACGCAGGACGTGGTCGCCTGACCCGCCACTTCCTCTCTCGCCCTCGAGCCGTCGAGCCGTCGAGGGCCGAATAGCGTCGAAATAGGCGACGTTTCTCGGCCTTCGGCGGCCGAGAGGGGCACTCTTCCGCTACCCAGCCGGCCGAGGTTCCGGCGCTCGACGAGGGCTGGCCCGCTAAATGCCCTAAAGCCGGTCGGGATTTGTGTAATATCCCGTCGCATGGAGCCGACGGCGGTCGAGCGTCGGACCGCGGCCGAGAAGGTCGCGACCGAGCACGAACTCGAGGTGAGTGAGAAGGACCAGCCCGGCAAGGGGCGGGTCGGCTCGCTCGAGAACCCGGAGCGCTACGAGAACGTTCCCGGCCACGTGATCCCGATCATCGAGCGGGAGTTCGACGACTTCGACACCGAGGCCGCCAAGTTCATGCGGGGCGAGACCCCGGAGGACAAGTTCATCGGTTTCCGGCTCAAGCAGGGCGTCTACGGACAGCGCCAGCCGGACGTCCAAATGATCCGCGTCAAGCTGCCGCTGGGCGGCGTCACGCCCGACCAGCTCGATGCGTTCGCCGAGGCGATCGAGCGCTGGGCCCCGCTGCACAAGGGCCACATCACCACTCGCGAGAACATCCAGATCCACCACGTCCCGCTGCCCGACGCCGCCAAGTTCATCCGCCTGATCAGCGACGCCGGCCTCTCCTCACGCGAGGGTTGCGGCAACACGATCCGCAACGTCACCGGCGACCCGTGGGCCGGGATCTCGGAGGGCGAGCACTTCGACATCACCCCCTACGCGATGGCCTACGTCCGCTACTTCGTCCGCCACCCGGTGACCCAGCTGATGCCGCGGAAGGTCAAGACGGCCTTCACGGCGACGGACGAGGACGTGGCCATGACCGGCATCCACGACATCGGCTTCATCCCCAAGGTGCGCGACGGCGTCCGCGGGGTCGAGGTCCGGGTGGGCGGCGGCACCTCGATCATGCCGCGAATCGCCCCCACGCTCTACGACTTCGTCGAGCTCGACAACGGCGACTACCTGAAGGTCGCGGAGGCCTGCTGGAGGATCTTCGACCGCCAGGAGTGGCTGCGGGTGAACCGTGCCCGAGCCCGAATCAAGGTGCTGATCGACAAGGTTGGGATCGACGCCTTCCGGGAGATGGTCGACGAGGAGCTCGACGGCGACTGGGTCGCCGAGCGGGACTTCGACGTGGCGCGGCTGAAGCTGATCGACGACGAAGAGGCCAACGCTCCCCCACCCCCACCCGCCCACGGAAGCCCGAATGGCGACCGCTCGGAGTTCGACCGCTTCCGCGAGGCGAACGTGAAGCCGCAGCGCCAGCGGGGATTCAGCTCGGTGGAGGTCAAGGTAACCCGCGGCGACCTCACGCCGGAGCAATTCCGCGGCATCGCGCAGATCATGCGGGAGTTCACGGGCGGCTATGCCCGAACGACCGTGCAGCAGAACTTCGTCCTCCGCTGGGTGCGCGACGAGTCGGTGTACGACGTCTGGCAGCGACTCGGCGAGCTCGGCCTCGCGGACGTGGGCCCGCGTCAGGTCACCGACGTCGTGAGCTGCCCCGGCACGGACAGCTGCAAGCTCGGGATCACCAGCTCGATGGGGCTGAACCAAGCCATCCAGGAGCGGCTGGAATCGATGAGGATCGCGGATTCGCTGACGAAGCGCATCCACATCAAGATGAGCGGCTGCCCCAACGGCTGCGGCCAGCACCACATCGCGAACATCGGCTTCTACGGCGCCTCGATCAAAGTCGGCGACCGGCAGGTGCCCGCCTACATCGCCCACCTGTCGGGCAACTACGAGCGAGGCGAGATCGTCTTCGGGCACCGGCTCAAGGCGCGGCTGCCGGCCAAGCGCGTCCCCGACGCCGTCGAGCGCTGGATTCGCTTCTACGAGGACGAGCGCGCCGAGAGGGAGGAGTTCAACGACTTCGTGGAGCGGGTCGGCACCGATCCATTCGAGGAGCGGGTCAAGGACCTCGCGATGCCGGTCGAGTTCAGCCTCGAGACCATGAATCACTTCATCGACTGGAGCCGCTCGGAGCCCTACAGGGTCGAGCGCGGCGAGGGCGAGTGCGCCATCTGATGGACTCCCCGGTCGCAACCCGACGCCCCGAAGTCGATCGCCCGAGGCCGTTGCACGAGGACGCCGACCGGTACGCGTCGAATGGCAACGACATGAACGGCAACGGGCGTCCGGAGAAGCTCCCTACGATCAACGGTCGCGTGGTCGACCCTAAGGAGATCTCGGCGGAAGTCGAGGCGATGAGCGCCGAGGAGGCTCTCGCCTGGGCGATCGCGACCTTCCACCCCGACCTGCGCTTTGCCGTGTCGTTCCAGAAGACGAGCTCGGTGATGGTCGACATCGCGCATCGGATCGATCCCGACGCGCGGTTCTTCTACCTCGACACCGAGCTTCTGTTTCCGGAAACCTACGAGACGCGCGACGCCCTCGCGGAGCACTTCGGCATCGAGTTCGATCGCTATGCCGGCATCGCTCTCGCCGAGCAGGAGGAGCGCTATGGCGCTAACCTCTGGCGCCGCGATCCGGACGCCTGCTGCGGGATCCGCAAGGTGGAGGCGATGCGCGAGGCCCTGGACGGCGCCGAGTGCTGGGTCTCCGGAATCCGTAGGGTCGACTCGAAGACCCGGGCGACGGCAACCAAGTTCGGCTGGGACAAGCGGTTCGGGCTCTGGAAGCTGAACCCGCTGGCGGACTGGGACGACAAGCGAGTCTGGAACCACATCAAGGAGCACCACGTGCCGTACAACCCACTTCACGACCAGGGGTACCCGTCGATCGGGTGCATGCCCTGCACCTCAATGCCCGGCGAGGGCGAAGGCGATCGCGCCGGCCGCTGGGCCGGAACCGACCGGACCGAGTGCGGAATTAATGGGTAGCTCCGAAACGGCGCTGGCGCTGACCCTGAGCGCGCGCCAGGCCTCCGACTTCGAGCTGCTCGCGAACGGCGGCTTCGCCCCGCTCAACGGCTTCTTGGGCGCCGAGGACTGGCGCTCCGTGTGCGAGGACATGCGCCTCGTGAGCGGCGACATCTGGCCGATCCCGATCACCCTCGCCACCGACCTCGAGGCCTCGGCGGGCGACGTGGTCGAGCTGAGCGCTCCCAACGGCAAGCGCCTGGGTCGCCTGAAGGTGAGCGAGGTCTTCGACCGCGACGTCGACAAGGAGGCGGAGCTCGTCTACCGGACGACCGACGACGAGCACCCCGGTGTGGCCGCGATCCGGCGTGAGGGTTCACGCTGCCTCGCGGGATCGATCGATGCGGACGCGCTTCCCGACCACGACGAGGCGTTTCAGCGCCGCTATCTCAGCCCGGAGGAGTCGAAGAAGGCGTTCGCCGACCGCGGCTGGAAGCGAATCGTCGCCTTCCAGACCCGCAACCCGATCCACCGGGCCCACGAGTATCTGACCAAGGCCGCGCTCGAGGTGTCCGACGGGCTCTTCCTGCACCCGCTCATCGGCGAGACCAAGAAGGGCGATATCCCGGCCGACGTGCGGATGCGCTGCTACGAGGTGCTGATGGAGCGCTACTACCACCCGGAGCGCGTGATCCTCGGCGTCAACCCGGCGAAGATGCACTACGCGGGGCCGAGGGAGGCGGTGCTCCACTCGATCATCCGCCGCAACTACGGCTGCACCCACTTCATCGTCGGCCGCGACCACGCCGGCGTGGGCGATTACTACGGCACCTACGACGCGCAGCGGATCTTCGACGACATCGACACGAGCGAGCTGGGCATCGAGCCGCTCTTCTTCGAGCACACCTTCTGGTGCCACGACTGCGAGGGGATGGCGTCCGACAAGACGTGCCCGCACCCCGCCGAATCGCATCTCTTCCTCTCGGGCACGAAGGTCCGCGAGATGCTCTCGCGCGGAGAGAAACCGCCCCACGAGTTCACGAGGGAAGAGGTTGCGGAGATCCTGATCGACGCGTACAGAAGGGAGTCAGCGACCGATGGCGGCTGAGAAGGGCTTCTGCCTCTGGTTCACGGGGCTTTCCGGTTCCGGCAAGACGACGATCACCAACGTCCTCGTCAAGGAGCTGCGGAAGCGCGGGTCCAAGCTCGAGGTCCTGGATGGCGACATCGTGCGCCAGAACCTGTCGAAGGGCCTCGGCTTCTCCAAGGAGGACCGCGACACGAACATCCGCCGCGTCGCCTTCGTGGCCGACCTCCTTTCGCGCAACGAGGTACCGGTGATCACCGCCGCGATCTCGCCCTACCGGCAGATCCGCGACGAGGCGCGCGCGAAGATGGACGGCCGCTTCATCGAGGCCTACGTGAAGGCCTCCGTCGAGACGTGCGAGGAGCGCGACGTCAAGGGCCTCTACGCCAAGGCCCGGTCGGGCGAGATCAAGGAGTTCACCGGGGTCTCGGACCCCTACGAGGCGCCCGAGAACCCGGAGCTGGTGATCGACACCGAGCAGCAGAGTCCGGAGGAGTCCGCACAGCAGATCCTCGATTACCTCGAGGCTCAGAGCCTCATTCCGCCGGCTCAGCCGCGATAGCCCCGCGTCTCGCGGCTCGGTTACGGCTTCGGGGGGACTTGGGGTTCGCCGAGCCCATAGGTGTCGTAGGCGAGGAAGCGGGAGAAGGTCTTGTGAGTCGGCCCGTGGAAGTCCGACGACGCCGTCGGCACGAGGTCCAGCTCGTCGCAGAGCTCGAGGCAGTGCGCGGTCTGCTCCCTCGTGTGCGGGGGATAGAAGGTCTCGATCCCCTCGAGCCCGACGTCCCGGCGCAGGCTCTCCACGAGGTCTCGCACCTGCGCGGGCTTGGAGACGTCCCAGTAGGGGTGGGCGACGACCGCCACGCCACCGGCGCCGTGGATCAGCTCGACCGCTTCCTCCGCGGTCGGCCAGCGGCGGGGCACGAAGGCCTTCGCGCCCGGCACCAGGTACTCCTCGAAGAAGGGGCCGAGGTCCGGACCCGCTCCGGCTGCGCGGGCGATGTGCGGGCGACCGATCGAGTCCGCGGCACCCGCCTCCGCGACCGCGGCGTCGAAGCTGACCTCCACCCCGTGCGAGTTGAGCCGCTCGATGATCTCCTTGGCGCGGTTGACCCGCTCCCCCTGGGCCCGCTCGCACGCGGCGGCGATGGCGCCCGGATCGACCCAGTAGCCGAGCATGTGCAGGTCGTCCGAGTAGGCATGCACGCAGGACATCTCCACCGCGGGCACGCACTCGATTCCCGCCTCCACGGCGGCGTCGACCGCGGCGGGCACCCCCGCGACCGCGTCGTGATCGGTCAGCGACATCACGCTCACGCCCGCCTCGGCGGCGGCCTCGGCGACCGCCGACGGCTCGAGCTGTCCATCCGATACGGTCGAATGCGCCTGCAGATCGATCATCGAGCGGGCCATTGTGTCGAAACCGGGCCTCGGAACGAGCTGAGATGAGAATCACCGCGAAAGCCGACTACGCCGTTCGGGCGGCCGTCGAGCTGGCCGCATCCTCGGACGGACAGCCGATCAAGGGCGAGCACCTCGCGGAGGCGCAGGAGATTCCCCTCCAGTTCCTGGAGCACATCCTGCTCGAGCTCAAGCACGCACGCCTGGTGCGCGCCCGGCGAGGGGCGCGGGGCGGCTACTGGCTGGCGAGGTCGCCCGAGGAGATCACGCTGGCCGACGTGATCCGGGCCGTCGAGGGGCCGCTGGCCAACATCCAGGACTCGGCGCCGGAGGCGACGAAGTACCCCGGGCCGGCGGAGCACCTCCGCGACGTATGGGTCGCGGTTCGCGCGAACCTGCGGGCCGTGCTGGAGCACGTGACGCTCGCGGACCTGACGAGCGGCAAGCTCCCCCGCGAGGTCCAGCACCTGATCGACGACCCAGATGCCTGGGAAGTCCGCTGACCGCGAGCGATTCGGTACCATCCCTGCGCGTTCGTCACTAAACCGGTCAACAAAGACTGGAACGTCTGAGTTGCCGGTCGGCCGCTTCGGCCGCCGCGTCACGTAGCACCCCCAGGCATGGACCCCATAATCGTCGTATTCGGTTTCGGCATCGGCCTGCTGATCGGGATGACCGGCATGGGCGGCGGATCGCTGATGACCCCCCTGCTCATCCTCGCCTTCGGGGTCCAGCCCGTGACCGCCGTCGGCACGGACATCTTCTACGGCGCGGTGACCAAGACGGCGGGCGCCTGGCGCCACCTCAAGCATCACACCGTCCACCGCGGGATCGCGCTCTGGCTGGCGGTCGGCAGCGTCCCCATGGCCATCGCCGGCGTGTGGCTGATCGAGATCCTCCAGAACAGCTACGGCGAGGACGACGTCAACCAGGTCGTGCTCGGAATGGTCGCGTCCGCCCTGCTGGTCGTGGGAGTCGCGACCCTGATCCGGGCCCTGTTCCTCCGCGACGTGATCCCCGAGCGATCCGCGATGCACCTCTACCGTCGCCACATCGTGGCCGCGGTGATCACCGGGGCGATCACGGGCTTCGTGATCGGCCTCACGTCGGCCGGCAGCGGCACACTGATCGCGCTGGTGCTGATCGCCGTGTTCCGGCTCACCCCCCAGCGCGTGGTCGGAACCGACGTCTTTCATGCCGCCATCCTGCTGTGGGCCGCGGGCCTGGCGCACTGGGTCGGCGGCAACGTCGACCTCGGCCTGGCCGCCAACATCCTCGTCGGCTCGATCCCAGGCGTGCTGATCGGCAGCCAGCTCGCCGTCAGGGTGCCCACCGGGTTCCTTCGCAACACCCTCGGCCTGGTGCTGATCGCGTCGTCGATCGCCCTGATCACCAAGGAGCATGTGCCGCAGGCTGTCCTGATCCCGTCGGTCAGCGTCGCCGCCGCCGTCATCGCGAGCCTGTTCGCCGTCCAGATCGGCCTTCACCGCCAGCGGCAGCGCGAGCTCGCGAAGAAGGCCCGGCACGCCCCGGCGCCGGCGGGGTAGCCAGAATAACTCCGCCGGGAGCCTCGCCTTCGGCTACGTTCCCGGCGGGTTCGGGCCTGTCGCCGGGCGGCAGGGCGTAAGCGCCCGAACGTCGCTAGCGCCCACGGGTGGTTTCGCCGGGCGGCGGACGAGGCTCCCTCCACCCGACCCCTTGCAACCATCGCCTCTGCACTAGGCTGCGCGTGATGGACTTCGAGCTCACGCCCCAAGTGGAGGAGCTGCGGGATCGGATACGCGCCTTCATGGACGAGCACGTGTATCCCGCAGAGCTGGAGGCCATGCAGGCGCTCGACGCCGAGGTCAGACCGGGCACCGCCTACCCCGAGGTCGTGGTCGAGATCCGCAACCGCGCTCGCGCGGAGGGCCTCTGGAACCTGTTCATGCCCGACGAGCGGTTCGGCGCCGGGCTCGGCAACTGGGAGTACGGCGTCCTCTGCGAGGAGATGGGTCGTAGCCCCGCGATCGCCCCGATGGCGTTCAACTGCTCGGCCCCCGACACCGGCAACATGGAGATCCTCGCCGAGCACGGAACCGACGAGCAGCGCGACCGCTGGCTTCGCCCGCTGCTCGAGGGGGAGATCCGAAGCTGCTTCTCGATGACCGAGCCCGAGGTCTCCGGCTCGGATCCGACCACGCTGCGGACGCTCGGCGAGCTCGACGGCGACGAGTGGGTCATCAACGGGCACAAGTGGTTCACCTCCGGCGCCGTCGGCGCCGAGCTGGCGATCGTCATGTGCGTCACCGACCCCGAGGCCCACCCGTACGCGCGGGCGAGCATGATCCTGGTGCCCATCGACAACCCGGGCTTCGACCTGGTCCGCCCGGTTTCGGTGATGGGTCACGCGGGCGGGCCCGGGCACTGCGAGATCCGCTACGAGGACTGCCGGGTCCCCGCGGGCAACCTCCTGGGCGAGCGGGGCGCCGGGTTCGTGATCGCCCAGGACCGCCTCGGTCCGGGCCGGATCCACCACTGCATGAGGGCGATCGGCACGGCCGAGCGCGCGATCGAGCTGATGAGCCGGCGGGCCAATGAGCGCGAGACCTTCGGCGGCAAGCTCGCCGACAAGCAGTTCGTCCAGGACTTCATCGCCCGCTCACGGATGGAGGTCGACCAGGCCCGGCTGCTGACCCTCTACGCCGCATGGAAGATGGACACCGCCGGCAAGCGGGCGGCCCGGCAGGAGATCTCGATGATCAAGGTCGTTGCCGCCAACGTGGTGATGGACGTGCTCGATCGGGCGATCCAGGTCCACGGCGCGCTCGGCATGTCCGACGACACGCCACTCGCGTGGATGTGGCGCTTCTCGCGGATGCTGCGCGTGGCCGACGGCCCCGACGAAGTGCACAAGGTTGTCATCGCCCGCCGCGAGCTGCATCACTGGGCCAAGGAGGCCGAGCAGAGCGCCGAGCCGGCCTCGGACGGGACCGAGACCGCCGCCGCGCCGCAGCCGGCGAAGGCCTAGGGGACGTACTTCCAGAGCTCTCGGCCGTGAGCCCGGTCGGAGGCCGAGAAGAAGAGAGTGCGGTCGACGTACCTGAGCCACTCCGGCGCGGAGCTGGACGGACCCGGGTTGATGTCCTTCACCAGGCGCGTGCCCGCGGCCGTGCCGTCGGACCGCCATAGCTCCGCGCCGTGGATCCCGTCGTCGGCCCGGAAGAAGACCTGATGCTTCACGCAGCCGGTGTAGGCCTCGCTCAGCTCAGAGGCGCGGATCTCATTCCAGTCGCTTCGCCGCCTCGTCGGCGGCCTCGACGAGCTGCTCGACGATCTTCGCGAACTGCTCATATCCCGCGTCGGGCTCGCCGTACTGGCCGGCGGCGTAGCGCGCGTAGACGCCCTGAAGGATGATCGCCAGCTTCCAATACGCGAGCGCGACGTAGAAGTCGATCCCGGAGAGGTCGCGCCCGGACGCGCTCGAGTATCGCTCTCGCACCTCCTGGCGCGTAGGGAAGCCGGCGGCCGTGGTGGGGGCCTCGAACAGCGGCGTGAACTCGTCTCCCGCCTCCGACCAGTACACCAGCAACAGGCCGACGTCAGCGAGCGGATCACCGAGCGTGCAGAGCTCCCAGTCGACGACAGCGGCCACCCGCCCGTCGGAGGACAGGATCATGTTGTCCAGGCGGTAGTCGCCGTGCACGATGGTCGCCGGGCCCTGCTCCGGGATCCTCCGCGAGAGCCGGCGGTGAACGTCGTCGACGACCGACAGCTCGGACGTCTTCGACTTCTCCCATTGCTCGTGCCAGCGGTGGAGCTGGCGAGCGACGTAGTCCTGCTTTCGCCCCAGCTCGCCGAGGCCGACCTGGTCGGGGTCGATCGCGTGGATCGCCATCAGGGTGTCGACGACGCGCTCGCCGATCGCGCGCCGCTCGGCCTCGTCGAAGCTTTCCTCGGCCTCGGGCCGCGAGCGCAGCACGGGGCCCTCCACGAACTCCATGACGTAAAACGGCGCTCCGTTCACCGAGTCGTCCTCGCAGAGCCCGACGACGGGCGCGACCGGCACCTCGGTGCTCTCGAGCGCCGAGATGATTCGGTGCTCCCGTGCCATGTCGTGGGCGGACGCGAGCCGCTTGCCGAGGGGCGGGCGGCGCAGGGCCCATCGACGGCCGGCGGCGTCGCTCACCGCGTAGGTGAGATTGGACCGCCCCCCAGAGATCCGCTCGAAGCTGAGCGGGGGCTCGGCGCCCGGCACGCTGCTCGCAAACCAGGCCTCCAGGCTCGGCTGATCGATAGCCTCGTCGCCCATGGCGGCAGATCCTATGCCGGGCGAGGGGGAGCACACAGGCCTCCTCATCGACTTCGGCGGCGTGCTCACCACCTCGGTCTGGGACAGCTTCGCGGACTTCTGCCGCGAGAAGGAGCTCCAGGAAGACGCCGTCAAGCGCCTGTTCCGGGAGGATCCCGAGGCCCTCGCCGATCTCAGGGGCCTCGAGACGGGAAAGCTCTCCGAGGGCGAGTTCGAGGAGCGCTTCGCGAAGCGCCTGGGGCTCGCCGAGGCAACGGACCTGATCGACAGCATGTTCCGGGGCATGCGCCCTGACGACGTGATGGTGTCGGCCGTGCGCGATGCCCGAACGGCCCGCATCCGCACCGGGCTCGTGTCGAATTCGTGGAGCACGTCGCATTACGACCGCGACCTGCTGCGCGAGCTCTTCGACGCGGTCGTGATCTCCGCCGAGGTCGGCATGCACAAGCCCCAGCCGGAGATCTACCTGCTGGCGGCGGGGCGGCTGGGACTGGTGCCGGCCAGCTGTGTGTTCGTCGACGACCTCCGTGACAACTGCGCCGGCGCCGAGGCGGTGGGGATGACCGCGATCCTCCATCGGGATCCGGCGGAGACGATCCCCCGGATCCAGGAGCTCCTCGGGTTCGAGGTCGCGTCGGAGTCCTCCTAGCGAGGCCTCACGACCCGGCCGCGATCAGGGCCACGCCGGTCAGCGCGGCGACCACGCCGACGAGCTGCATCCGCGCGAGGCGCTCACGGAGCACGAACCGGGCGAGCAACACGGTGACCGCCGAGTACAGGGAGCCGGCAATGGCCACCAGCGAGAGCAGCCCGTGGTTCGTTGCGACCGCGAACAGCGAGTTGGCGAGCACGTCGAAGAACCCGATCGCGACCAAGGCCGGAAGCATCGCGCGCTCGACGCTCATCGAGGGCCGGGCGAAGGCCGCGGCCACGAGGAGGGTCGCAACTCCTCCCGCGCGGGCGGCCACGATCGTCCAGGTGGGCCGGGCGCCGGCCGCAGCGTCGAGCCCCAAGAAGAAGAGGCCGAAGCCGAGGGCCGCCAGGCCCGCGAGCCCGATGGCGGCCCGCCCGGCGGCCCGCCATTCAGGATCAGGCTCCCGCGCGACGAGGACCACGCCGACCAGGCCAGCCACCGCGCCCACGGCCTGGACCGCTGCCGGCCGGTCGCCCTGCGCCAAACCCGCGACCACCGGGACGAGGACGCCCAACGCCCCGATCGTCGCCACGATGGTGACCGAGCCGAGGGCCATGGCCCGGTAGAAGGCGCCCAGTGCGAGCACCACCGCCGCGCCGGCTGCCACGGCGATCGCGGCGTCCCGGGCACCCAGCGAGTCGCCGCCGACCAGCAGCGCGACCGCGACCGCGAGGACGAGCCCGACCGGCTGGCTGACCAGCAGCACGGTCAGCGCCGAGATCCGGCGGCTCTGCAAGCCGCCCAGAAAGTCGGAGACGCCCCAGGCGACGCTGGACGCCAGCCCCAGCGCTATCCCGAGCATTCCCGATCGCGTCCGAGGAGGGCGCCGAGGCTGAATCGCGCCGCGACGCTCACCGCCCCGGCCCGCCCGGCCTCCACCCGGGTCCAGTCGCCGTCGCGCTCGACACAGGCGTGCCCGCCGGTGACCGTCCAGTAGCGGGCGAAGTGGACGCGCACCAGGAACGAGCCCGGATGACGCGTCGCGAGCGTGAAGCTCGCGGGGCCCACAGCCACCAGGTGAGCGCCGGGTCCCGCCGCCGCGGACGGCTCGTCGGCGGGCGAGACCAGGCCGGGCGTCCCGCGCACCGCGTAGAGGCGCCAGTGCCGATTCGCCCAAACGGATCGTAGATAGGGCAGCCCGCCCCGAATCAGCGCGTCCTCGTCCTCCGCCAGGTAGTCCGGGTCCGCGTCGGGAAGCGCGACGTACCCCACCCCGTTGTCGTGGAGCCAGGCCCGGTAGGCCGCCGCCGTCAGATGCCCGCCGGCGAACAGCTCGAAGTCGCGGGACTCGAGCTGCCGCAGCCAGCCCCGGGCGATCGGGAAGCGCGGGGCGACGTAGTCTGCCTCCCAGCGGTTCTGCGTCGGCGGGATCTCGATGCGCACCGGCGCGCCGTGGGTACGGCGCTGCAGCTCAGCCACAAGCGGCGCGTAGTAGGCCCGTTCGACCGACGGGTCGCCGACCGCGTTCGCGAGGTCGCGCACCGGCGCCGCCCACTGCCAATAGAGCAACGGCAACGCGAGGAGCGCCAGCGCCGTGGGCCTGCGCCCGGCCAGGCCGAGCGCCAAGACCGGCCCGCCGAACAGGGAGCCGAGCCTGGCCGCGTTCGCCCCCACCGGCGTGTGCACGATCGCGAGCGCCAGGCACAGGCCCGCGTAGAGGAGCACGCCGAGGCGCAAGGCTCGCTCCTCGGCGGGAAGCAGCACCAGCGCCGCCGCGGCCAGCAACGGCACGGGAAGAAAGGCGGTCGCGACGAACGGGAAGTAGCCGTCGGTGGGGAACGCGACCGCCAAAACGGCGACCGGCGCCAGAGCGCCGGCCGCGACCGCGATCCCTACCCATCGCCGGACGGTGAGCGCGACCGCGACGCCGGCGAGGGCGAGAAAGAGGCCCGCGACCGGGCTGGCGCATCCGGTGAGCGCCCCGATGGCGACCGCGAGGGCCGGGCTCCCCCGCTGCAGGGCGAGCAGCGCGCCGAGCCCGATCGCAACGCCCAGGGCGAAGGTGAGCTGGCCCGCGATCAGCAGGCTGCCGGTTCCGACGGCGAACCACACCGTCGCCAGCCAGGCTTCGGAGCCGAACCGGTGCCTGGCCAGCGCCCCGAACAGGCCGGCGGCGGCCACCGCCGAGAGCGCCCCCACGAGCCGCGGTCCGAGCACGGCCCCGAGCGGCGGAAACACGAGGCTGTAGCCCGGCAGATAGTGGCCCGAGTACCAGTAGTCGTTCCAGATCAGGAAGCCGTGGGCCGAGAACAGGTCGGACCGAAACGCCTGGGCTGCGAGGTCGGCGCTCGACGGTTCGAAGGCCAGGTAGAGAAGGGCGAGCAGTGCGGCCGCGAGCATCCCGAGGGCCACCATGTGCCGGTCCTCCGGCCGTCAGCCGCGGGCGTACTCGACCCGGATCTGCTTGCCCTTGAGCTTGGTGCCCTCGAGGCGCTCGAGCGCCTGCTCGGCGTGACCGGCGTCGAGCTCGACGAACGAGAACCGGTCCATGACACGGATCGAGCCGATCGCATCCTCGGGGATCACCGCCCCCTCGGTGAGCGCCCACCGGACGTCGTCGTCGTCGATCCCGCTCCGCCTGCCGCGGTTGACGAAGAGCTTCACCGCCTGACCCTCACCCTCGTGGTCGCGACGTCGCGGCCGGGGCGCATGCTCGAGGCGCTCCTCGGGCGGCTCCCATTCCCCGATGCTCGTCTTGGCCTCACGCTCGATGCGGGGGATCTCGGCCCGCTGCTTGGGCGTCACGAAGGTGATCGCCCGGCCGGTGCGCCCGACTCGGCCGGTGCGCCCGATCCGATGGATGTATCCCTCGGTGGTGTCGGGGACGTCGTAGTTGATCACGTGGGTGACGTGCTCGATGTCCAGGCCGCGGGCCGCGACGTCGGTCGCGGCCAACAGCCTGAGCCGGTGATCCTTGAAGGCGAGCATCACGCCATCGCGCTGCCCCTGGCTCAGGTCCCCGTGGAGCGCCTTCACCTGCAGGCCACGGCCGCGCAGGGCCTCGTCGAGCCGCGCGGTGCCGAGCTTGGTGCGGCAGAAGATGATCGCCTGCTCGGGCTCCTCGGCGCGGAGCACGTCGATCAGCCGATCGACCTTGGCCCGCGGGCTCACCTCCACGAACGCCTGCTCGATCGCGTCCACCGTGAGCTGCTTCGGGGTGACCCTGATCGTGATCGGCTCGTACATGTAGCGGTCGGCGAGTCGCTCGATCGGGGGCGGGATCGTGGCGGAGAACAGCGACGTCTGCCGGCCCGCCGGGCAGATCCGCAGGATTCGCTCGACGTCCTCTATGAACCCCAGGTCGAGCATCTCGTCGGCCTCGTCGAGCACCACGTATCGAGCGGACGCCAGGTTGAGCGACCCCCGCGACATCAGGTCGAGGGTCCGCCCGACGGTCGCCACCACCACGTGGGCCGCCTCCCGCAAACGCGACTGCTGGGTCGCCACCGCCTGCCCGCCGAAGACCGCGATCACCTCGACCGGGAGGTGCTCGGCATAGGCACGCAGGGCCTGCGTGACCTGGATGCAGAGCTCGCGGGTGGGGGTGAGCACGAGCGCCTGGGTCTCGTCCGACTCCAAGTCGAGGTACTGAAGCATCGGCAGGCCGAAGGCAGCGGTCTTCCCGGTGCCGGTCTGCGCCTGGCCGATCACGTCCTTTCCGGCCAGGAGCTCCGGAATGGCCTGCTCCTGGATCGGCGAGGGATCCGTGTAGCCCAGCTCGTCGAGGGCGGTCAGGATCTCCTCGGAAAGCCCGAGCTCTCGGAACCGGGTCACCGAGTCGGGTCCAGGAGCAGCTTGCCGTGAGTCGCTCGAGACGCGATCGCCTCGTGAGCACGGCGGGCCTCAGAGATCGGGTAGGTGCCCCCGATCACCACCTCGAGCTCCCCCTTCGCCACCGCTTCGAGGAGCTCGGCGATCCCGGCGCGCAGCTCGCGCGGACGGCGGAACAGGTGCATGAGCCAGAAGCCGACCACGGCGCGGCTGGTCCGCATGAGGTCGACGTTCCGAATCTCCACCGGCTCGCGCGAGGCGAGTCCGTAGGTGACCAGGCGGCCGAACGGAGCCAGCGCCGCAAGGCACGCCTCGAACGCCTCTCCTCCGCTCATCTCGAGCACCACGTCGACCGGCTCGCCCCCGTTGGCCTCGACGATCGCCGCCTCCAGGTCTTCGGCGCGGGAGTCAACGGCCACGTCGGCACCCAGCCGACGGGCAAGCTCCCGCTTCTCCTCGGACGACGCGAGCGCGATGACCCGCCCGGCGCCCATGCGCTTGGCGAGCTGCACGGCCAGCGATCCCGTGCCCCCGGCCGCCGCCTGGACGACCACGGAGTCGCCCTGCTCCAGACGCCCCGAGATTCGCAGGAGGCTGCGGGCTGTGAGGCCCTGGAGCAGCAGGCCGGCGGCCTCGTCGTCGGAGACGCCGTCGGGCACGGGAACGAGGACCGCCTCCGGGACGGCGATCCTCTCCGCGTATCCGCCGCTCGCGACGAGCGCGGCGACCCGCTGGCCATCGGGCGTGCGACCCGCGATCTCGCCGCCCGGGATCAGCGGCAGCTCCTGCTTGGCGAGGTAGTCGTTCCTGGTGACGTGCGTGTCGGCGAAGTTGATCCCGGCGCGCGTCACCTCGATCACGACCTCGCCCTCTCCGGGTTCCGGATCGGGCAGCTCGACGAGCTGCATCGCCTCCGGGCCCCCGAACTCCTCGAGCTGGATCGCGCGCATGGCCGCCGCAGTGTACGGAGGGGGCTGGTGCCGGGCTATCCGGCTGCGCCCGCCGACCGCAGCTCGGTGAACACCGCGCTCGGGTCGGTCCGCTCGCCCATCTGCTCGTCGGCGATCACGTGGGAGACCGCGTTGATCAGGGCAAGGTGCGTGAACGCCTGCGGGTAGTTGCCGAGCTGGGCTCCGCTCAGCGCCTCGATCTCCTCGCCGAAGAGACCCAGCGGGGTGCTGTGGGTCAGCACTCGCTCGCAGAGCTTCCGTGCCCGCCCCCGCTCGCCGATCTCCGAGAGCGCCGAGGCAAGCCAGAAGGAGCAGATCGTGAACGTCCCCTCCTTGCCCCGAAGGCCGTCCTCGGTCTCGCCGACGTGATAGCGGAGCACCAGCCCATGCTCGGTGAGGTCGTCCGCGATCGCCAGCACCGTGGCGCGAACACGCTCGTCGTCCGGGCGAAGGAAACGGACCAGCGGGATCAGGAGCAGCGAGGCGTCCAGCGCATCCGTGTCGTAGTGCTGGCGGAACACGCCCCGCTCGCTGACGCCGTGCTCCAGCACGTCGGCCCGGACGGCATCCGCCTCGGGTCCCCAGTGGTCGGCGAGCTCGGGGCGTCCGTGGTCGGCGGCGAGCCGCGTCGCGCGGTCCAGGGCCACCCAGCACATCAGCTTCGAGGAGACGTAGTGCTTCGGCTCGCCGCGAGCCTCCCAGATCCCCTGGTCCGGCGAGCGCCAGGCGGCCGCGGCCGCCTCCGCCTGCTCGAAGACGATCGGGAGCATCTCCTCCGGAACGCCCTCGCGCGTCTTCGTGTGGATGTAGATCGAGTCGAGAAGGGCGCCGTAGACATCGTTCTGGCGCTGCCGGTAGGCGGCGTTTCCCACCCGCACCGGCTTCGACCGAACGTAGCCGTCCAGGTGGTCAAGCGTCCTCTCCGTCAGCTCGGTCTCGCCGCCGATTCCGAACATGATCTGGGTCTCGGGGCCGCGCCCGTGACAGAGGTGCGAGACGAACTCCATGAACTCCCTCGCCTCCTCGTCGAAGCCGATCACGTGGAGGCTCCACAGGGTGAAGCTCGCGTCCCTGATCCACGTGTAGCGGTAGTCCCAGTTCCGCTCGCCCCCGGGCGTCTCCGGGAGCGAGGTGGTCAGGGCGGCGACCATGGCGCCCGTCGGCTCGTACGTGAGCCCCTTGAGCGCCAGGGCCGAGCGCTGGAGGGTCCAGCGCCAGGGATGGTCCGGGAAGGTTCCCCGCTCCAGCCACCGGCGCCACAGGTTCACGGTCCCCCAGACGAGCCGGACGGCCTCGTCCGCGTCGCTGGGCCCGCTGAGCTCCTCGCGCCACGTCAGGCACAGGAATGCGCGCTCCCCGGTGTCGAGGGTGCGCGTGCCGCGGGCGGCCCGGCCGTCGACCTCCAGGGGAATGTCTCCGAGCAATCGCACCGTCTCCCCGCCGCCGCTGGCGTCCGCGGCGAGCCCGTCCTTGTCGACCAGCCTCCAGCTCGCCTCCTCGGTCGCGTAGTCGAAGGCGGGCTCGCAGACGGCCTCGATGTCGATGCTCCCGTGGACGCACTCGACGGTCCGCACGAGCATGTGCTGTGCGTCCAGGGCGCCCAGCCCCCGAGCGCGTACGCTCTCTCCGTCCTCCTCGCTCCTCGGCGCCAGAACCAGCGCGTCGTGGACGACCATCCAGCCGGTATCCGTCATCCAGCTCGTCTCGAGGACGTTCGAGCCCGGCACGTAGCGGCGAGCGACCGGCGCCCGCAGCTCGCAGGGGCCCAGCCGGAAGGCGCCGGCGCCCCGGTCGAGCAGGGCCGCGAAGATGCTCGGCGAGTCGAAGCGCGGCAGGCAGAGCCATTCGACGGTTCCGTCGGAGGCGACCAGCGCCCCGGTGTGGCAGTCGGAGAGAAAGCCGTAGTCACCGATCGCGTGGAACCGGTCCGCGGCGGCGCCCGCCCATCGTCCGCGCCCCTTTGCCGCCACTGCCATCTAGGCCGGAACGCTAACTCTTAGGATGCACGCCCGTGTCGCTGACCGTCGTCGGCTCGATCGCGCTGGACTCCGTGCGGACCCCGTTCGGGGAGCGCGACGGCATGCTCGGGGGCTCCGCCGTGCACTTCGCGCTCGCGGCGAGCTTCTTCGCCCAAGTGCACGTCGTCGGCCCGGTCGGGGAGGACTTCGCGAACGAGCACGTCGAGCTTCTGCGCTCGCGAGGGGTCGACGTGGGCGACATCGAGCGCGTCGGCGGCGGCGAGACCTTTCGCTGGCGAGGCCACTACGAGGTCGACATGAACCTCGCCCACACGGACGAGACGGAGCTCGGCGTGTTCGCCGATTTCGAGCCCAAGCTCTCGCAGGCATCGAGCCAGGCCGACGTGCTGTTCCTCGGGAACATCCAGCCGGACCTGCAGCGGCGCGTGCGGGCTCAGTGCACGCCGCGCCTCGCGGCCCTGGACTCGATGAACCTCTGGATCGACACCACCCGCGACTCGCTGCTGGCGGCGATCGGGGAGGTCGACTGCGTGCTCTTGAACGACTCCGAGATCCGGATGCTGACCGAGGAGTCGAACCTGTCCCGCGCCGCGCGGAAGGTGATGGAGCTCGGGCCGCGCATCGTGGTCGCGAAGCGCGGCGAGTACGGCGCCGTCATGTTCACCCCGGACGGGTTCTTCGCCCTCCCAGGATTCCTGCTCGAGGACGTGCGCGACCCCACGGGAGCCGGAGACAGCTTCGCCGGCGGCTTCCTCGGCTACCTGGACATGCAGGGCATCCACCCCACCGAAGCAGCCCTCCGACGGGCGCTCGCCTACGGGACCGTGCTCGCGTCGTTCAACGTCGAGCAGTTCGGGATCGAGCGAATGGCGAGCCTCTCCGAGGGCGAGATCTCCGAGCGCTACGACGCCCTCCGCGCGATGACGCACTTCGAGCTGGACTGACACGCCTGCCGGGCGAGGAGGGTGTCGAGTTTCCTCCAACGGGTGAAGGAAAGTCGCCACCGTTAGAGACGGATCGCCACCAGCCCGACGGCGAGCATGACGAGGCCCAGGGAGATCCCCTTCAGGGCCGCGTCGAGCGGCGCGGCGATCCGGGCGGCGGTGAGCTCGCGCGTGGCCCCGTCGTCGAGGCGCTGCTGACCGCTCACCGAGACGGTGCGGCGCCGCAGCTCGCGGACGGGCGTCGAGAGGCGGCGCTGCGCCACGCTGAGCCAAAAGCAGGCCAGGGTGACGGCGGCGCACGCCACCGCCGCGCCGGCCGAGTGGATGGCGAGCGAATTGGCCCAGAAGCTGGTCAGGGCGGGAAACGAGCCCCAGCCCGCGGCGAACCAAAAATCGGTGTGGAAGCGCCCGTCGAACAGCTCCAGGTTGTAGGCGAGAACAAGGAAGGCTCCGACCGCGACGAACGGCACCAGCGTGACGGAAACGACGATGACGCCCGCCACCCCGATCGCGACCGCGCCCGCGAGCGCGCCCCCGGCGAGCACGGCGAGATCGCGGTCCGACAGCCGAGTCCGAAGCGGGTGCCCGTTGAGCTCGTCGAGCGCGTGCGCGGCCACGCCGACTCCCAGGAAGAAGGCACCCAGGGCGGCCCAGAGGCGCGCTGGATGAAGCGCTGGCGCCGCCACGGCGCCGAACGCCACGTAGCTCAGGTGCCACGCGGTGTACGGAGGGTGCAGGATCGTGACCAGGTCTCGCCAGCCGCCCGGTCGCAGGGCGTAGAAGGCCGGGCGGTCGGCGACGTCACCCATCCCGCGTGCCCCAGATCACCACCCCGCCGCCGAGGCTCATGCGGCGGGCGTGAACGTCGGACAGCCCGGCGGCCTGCCAGAGCTCGAGCTGGCGCTCCAGCGGCCAGTTTCGATACAGCCCTTCGATGCTCGGACCGAGGAAGCGGCCGACCTCGTACCAGTCGCCGCCGAAGGCTCGGCCGAGGGCCGGCAGTCCCACCCGGGTGTAAAGGCGCCAGAGCGGGCGCCACACCGGTGGGTCGGGCAGGCCGAACTCGAGCGAGGCCACCCGGCCCCCGGGCTTCACCACTCGAGCCAGTTCCGCGAGCGTCGCGCCCGGATCGTCGACGTCGCGCATGAGATAGGTGAAGGTGAGGTGATCGAATTCGGCGTCGGCGAACGGCAGCCGCTCGGCCTCGCCCTCAACCAGCTCGATCCGCGCGGCCAGCTCGGGCCGGCGGGCCAGCGCACGCCGTGCTCCGCCGAGCATGTCCGGGCTCTGGTCCAGGCCCACGACCGTGCACCCGTACCGGCGCACCAGCTCCCGTGCCACGAGCCCCGTCCCGGTCGCGACGTCCAGAACGCGATCGGTCGGGGCGGCCCCAACGGCGTCCACCATGGCCCGGCGCCATCGCGGATCCTGGCCGAAGCTGAGCGCGCCAGACAGCAGGTCGTACCGCCGGCCCAGCCCGGAGAACAGCGCCAGCGCCCCTCGCTTTCGCTCCGTCGCGGCGGCGTGCGCGGTGCTCACGCGGCGAAACCCTTCCAGAAATGGCGTCTCACGGGCCGGCGGTGCGAGAATTCGTGGTGACAGAGGACCGCACCAAAGAGGAGAGGCGATGGCTACCCAGCGGCAGACGAAGCAGCAGCAAGGCGATGGCTCCGTGGCCGCCGCCGGCGGCGACACGGTCACGATCACCGACAACCGCACCGGCGAGACCTATGAGCTGGAGGTGACCGACGGGACGATCAAGGCAATGGACCTGCGGCAGATCAAGGTCTCGGAGGACGACTTCGGCCTCATGGCGTACGACCCGGCGTTCACCAACACGGCGTCGTGCAGATCGGCGATCACCTATATCGACGGCGACGCGGGCGTGCTCGAGCACCGCGGGTACCCGATCGAGCAGCTCTGCGAGCAGGCGAGCTACCTCGAGGTCGCCTACCTGCTCGTCTTCGGCGAGCTGCCAACCGCGGCACAGCTCGAGCGCTGGGTGTTCGACGTCACCCATCACACCTTCGTGCACGAGGACATCAAGAACCTGTTCGAGACCTTCCGCTACGACGCACACCCCATGGGGATGCTCCTCTCCGGAGTCGGAGCCCTGTCGACTTTCTACCCGGACGCCAAGCACATCGACGACCCGGAGGAGCGCTACATGGCGGCGATCAGGCTGATCGCCAAGGTGCCGACCCTGGCCGCCTTCGCCTATCGCCACAACATGGGGCTGCCCTACGTGTACCCGGACAATGACCTCAGCTACGCCGGCAACTTCCTGGCGATGATGTTCAGGAAGACCGAGGCGAAGTACGAGCCGGACCCGCGGCTCGAGCGTGCTCTCGACGTGCTGTTCATCCTCCACGCGGATCACGAGCAGAACTGCTCGACGAACGCCGTGCGCGGAGTGGGCTCGTCCCAGGTGGACCCGTACTCGGCCGTCGCCGCCGGCGTCGCCGCGCTCTACGGCCCGCTGCACGGGGGCGCCAACGAGGCCGTGCTGAGGATGCTTCGCCGGATCGAGTCGCCGGAGAACGTCCCGGACTTCCTCGAGGGCGTGAAGAAGCGGGAGGAGCGGCTCATGGGATTCGGCCACCGGGTCTACAAGAACTACGACCCCCGGGCGCGGATCATCGAGCAGCACATGGGCGAGGTGTTCGAGGCGACCGAGTACAACCCGCTCGTCGAGATCGCCCGCGAGCTCGAGAAGCGCGCGCTCGACGACGACTTCTTCACCTCCAGGAAGCTCTACCCGAACGTCGACTACTACTCGGGGATCATCTACGAGGCCCTTCAGATCCCGACCGAGATGTTCACGGTGATCTTCGCCATTCCGCGGACATCCGGCTGGATCTCGCAGTGGATGGAGATGAACGACGATCCCGAGCAGAAGATCGCCCGGCCCCGCCAGATCTACGTCGGCGAGCGCGAGCGCACCTACGTGAAGATCGACGATCGCGAGGGGCCCGAGAAGATCACCGGCCCGCCGGCCCGCCGGCCGAAACGCCAGCGGCGGGGGGCGTGAGGCGATAACTCCGCCGAGGTCGTCCCAGGGAGCCCAAGGCGACCGGTGATCCAGGCTTGCTTGGATTCGTCCGGCCTCGGCGGGCTAGGGCCTGTTGCGTGGCGGCAGGTCGTACTCGCGTGCCCATAGCATCGGGGCGTGGCCGCCTACCACCTCACCATCCGACACGGCTCGCAGGTGGTCAAGGAGCGGTTCGACGACCTCGAACTGGCCATCGAAGCGATGGAGGAGCGGGTCCGCCGGATCCGTCGGGAGGGGCCGCTCGGCGACATCAACGCCCTGCGCGACTACCACTCGGGCCAGCGCGTCAACGCGCGACTGGAGCTGTCGACCGGTGGCTTTCTCCGGGGCCGCGAGGTCGGAATCGACGTGATGGGTGACGGAGCCCTGGTCCCCTATACGGGAGTCGTGCAAAGACGGCGCCTCGAACCCGAGGATGGAGCGTCCGCCTTCGACGCTGTTCGCGGGGCGCTCGAGTGACGAACGAGCACGAGGTCCCGAAGGGAAGCGTCGCCGTGGGCAGGCGCGTCCGGCTGCCCGCGGGCGCCGAGCCGCCGATCGTCGTCTACGTGAACGGGATCCGGCAGGCGGAGGGAAACGACTACGAGATTCAGGGCAACGAGATCGCCTTCAGCCGCCCGATCGTCAAGGAGCAGGTCGGCGGGATGCGCTACCTGGCCATGTTCCTCGGCCTGTTTGGCACCTATCGCAAGCACGAGACGGTGGACGTCGAGTACCGGGTGGGTGACGAGGTGAAGCTCGCCTCGGACGTCACGATCCTGGTGGACTGACTCCCCCTGACCGAGCCGGCGCGCGCGGTAGAGCCGGGTGCCGCGGAGGAGCTCGCCCGCCTCGGCCGCGCTCGAGCAGCGACTGGAGATCGCGCGCCCAACTGAGCCGGTGGCGTCAAGCGCCTACCGCATCAGTACGAGGCTTGCGGGCCATTGCAGCTCCGCGGACCGCTCCTCGAGCTAGCCGAGCTCCAAGCGATCGAACTCGAGCACGGTCCGGCTGGGGATCATCAGCTCGCCCGAAACGTTGAGGAGCCCGGCGCCGGCAAGGTGCCGGATCGCACGCTCGACCGCGTCCCGCTTGGAGCCGTCTGGATCGTCACCCTCGCCCAGCATCTCCCTGACGAGCTCATCTCGGGTCAGCAGCGCGGGATGGATGGTGAGAAGGAGCCACAGCACGGCCGCCCTCAGACGATCGTCCTCGCTCGCCGGAGATGACTCGTGTTTGCACGAACGCATGTTCGCCAACGTTAGGTTGCTCGCCGGACCCACCGGGCCGAATTCGCACACACAACCCGCACGAATCAGCGCCCTCTCTGTGAAATTCCCCGAAGCGCCCGACTACGGACCGATGAGGGCGCCGGGCTGGACATCGAGGCCCCGCGCCAGCCTCAAGATGTTCTTGTAGGTGAGGTTGCGCTCGCCGCGCTCGATTTGGCCAACGTAGGTCCAGTGCAGGCCGGCTGCGTCGGCGAGATCCTCCTGAGTCAGGCCGGCCGCATCGCGAAGCTCGCGCAGCCGCCTCCCGAACTCGACCAGCTCGGGATCCTTTCGATCGGTCGCCCTGCGGCCGCGGCGCCCTGGGCGCTGATCTCGCTGCGCTCTCGCCATGCAGCGGTATCACCGCAGCACAGAGACTGTCTATCCAGAGACTTGACGTATAGTGTCTATCCGTATAGCGTGCGGTATCAGTGGCGACCTTGGCGCTCGGTATCGACCTCGGGACGTCCAGCTCAGCGGATGCGGTTCTCAACGAGCACGGGAGACCCGAGATCGCCCTGAATCGCCAGGGGGAGCGCACGGCGCTATCGGCTTGCTCTCCGACGGAGAGCGACTGATTCCACGACGATGGATCCGCACCTGGGGGGGATCTTGGCCAGTCGTGGCTGCTCGTGACCCATAGCCGGTCAGCGCGGCCGGTTTCCGAGCCGATGGACGCAACGGCCACTGCGTCCGACCCTGGCAAGCAGAGCCGCGTGGCGGCTCACATTCCGGTCGTCGCTGCCTTCGACGGCTATCGCGCTTACGCGATCCTTGGCCTCGTCGTGGTCCATCTCCTGGGTATCTCGGGGGTTGTCGTCGCGCTTGGAGATAACTGGCTCGCGCACCTCATCATGGGCACGCTGGCCAACTTTCCCGACATCCTCTTCATCATCAGCGGCTTCGTCGTCTTCTTGCCGACGGTTGCCCGCCACGGCGAGTTTGGAAACGTCGCTTCGTATGCGCTCCGCCGCGCGGCGAGGCTGGTCCCCGCCTATTGGCTGGCGCTGGCGGCGATCATGGTCCTCACGGTTCTCGTTCCGATCCATCCGAACTTTCCATTTCCGGCGCTTCCCAACATCGGCATCCATGCTGCCTTCCTGCAGATGAGCGCTGTCCGGATGTTCCACGCTTTCGGGCCGATCGGCTTCGGCAGGGACGACGCCGTTTGGACGCTGTCATTGGAGGTGACCTTCTACATCATTCTCCCGTTCATCGCGGCCTGGTATTTCCGCAGGCCCATACTGGGTCTCGTGATCGCCGCTGCGATAACGGCGATCTGGCAGGAAGGCCTGGTGCACGCGGCGACCACGCAGACGCTCGTCGGCTATCCCTCGGAACGTCTCGTCGCGCTGCGAATGGGTCGTCAGTTTCCGGTGTACGCATTCTCATTCGCTGCAGGCATGACCGGAGCGTGGGCGTATGTCCGCCTTCGTGAGCTCTACCCGCCCGCTCAACTCGCAAGCAAGGTTGGACTCCCACAGCTGATCTCTCTCGTGGCTCTGGGGTTCTTTTGCTACGTAAGGGGCTGGGGAGACGTGGGCGAGGGGCTGTTCGATCGCAATGCACCGATCATCGTCCTGGGATTCACGGCCTCCCTGACCGCCTTGATGGTGACAACCGCCCTCGGGCAGATGAGGTGGCAGCGACCCTTCGCACACCCGTTCGCGAGATGGCTGGGCGACATCAGCTACGGAATGTTCTTGATCCACATGCTGATCATCAACTATGCGATACGTCTCTTTGTGCATCCGACGGCTCTCCAGGGGCCATTCGGCGTGCACGGAGATGGGAGCCTGGCGACCTTCGTCGGTCTGGCGGCCATCGTGCTCCCCTTGACCGTGCTGTACGGCTACCTTTCGGCTCGGGTCCTCGAGCAACCGATCAGGCGGTGGGCACAGCGCTTTGGCCGACGCCGACAGGCCGTCGCGACTCAAGCGGAGGCCGCGAAGGCTTCTGCAGGATGACGCTGGTTACGCGGTCTCCTGCTCGCCTCCCGCCCATCGGACTGCTCCGGTCGGGAACGTCTGTACGCGACGTCGTCTGAGTCGAGCTAGCCCAGCCCCGACAGCGCGGCCACCCGCTCTCGATGCTGGCGAGCGGTGCCGAGGAGCTGGGCGCTGACCCGGGCGCGCTTCAAGAAGAAGTGGATCTCGTGCTCCCAGGTGAAGCCGATGCCGCCGAAGGTCTGAATCGCGTTGTGCGTCACCGAGGTCGCCGCGTCGGAGGCGCGGGCCTTTGCCATCGAAGCGGCCAGCGGCAGCGACTCCGGTTGCGCATCCGCCGTCCAGCCGGCGTAGTAGACGAGCGAGCGCGATTCCTCGACATCCCAGAGCATCTCTGCCAGCCGGTGCGACACGGCCTGGTATGCGCCGATCGGGCGGTCGAACTGCTCGCGCTCCTTCGCGTAGGCGACCGCCATCTCCAGGGCTCGCGCCGCCACCCCGACCAGCTCGGCGGCGAGGAGGACGACGGACGTCTCCACCGCCTGCTCGACGTCTCCGGGGAGCGAGTCTCCGCCGGACGCTCTGGCGCGGAAGTAGGCGCGTGTGGTGTCGATCAGGTCGAGCCGCTCGAGCTCGGCGTCATCGGGCTCTGTGAGCTTCGCCCCCTCGCCTTCGCTCAAGACCAGGACCGACGCGCCGGCGGCCGCGCCGACCACCGGCTCCTCGTCGGGGGTGAAGGCGGCGGCGGCGCGCTCGGCCCCGGAGGCGATCCCGGGAAGCCACCTGGCGCGCTGCTCGTCGCTGCCCGCGGCGTCGATCAAGATGCCAGCCGAGAGGTTCGAGATCCAGGGCGAGGGCGCCAGCGCGTAGCCCATCTCCTCGGCGAGGATCACGGCCTCGATCGCGCCGAGGCCCTGGCCGCCGTGCTCCTCGGACAGGGCGATGCCCGCCCAGCCGAGCTCACGGATCTCGTCCCACAGGCCATCGTCATAGGGGCTCTCGGACTCGGCCAGCTCACGGACCTTCTCCGGCGTGAACCGCGAGGCGAGGAAGTCGCGGGCCGTCGTCTTGATCTCGCGCTGCTCGTCGTTGAAGTCGAAGTTCACGAAAAACCTTCCCTTGCCAGGGGGGCAAACCTCGTTTCGCGCCTAAAGGCGCTCATCACCTGAGCTTGGGGAGGCCGAGGACGCGCTCGGCGACGATGTTCTTGAGCACATCGCTCGTGCCGCCCTCGATCGAGTTGGCCCGGGAGCGCAGGAACCTGTACGACCAGAGGTTGTCCTTGCTGAGCGTTTCCACGCCACCGACCGCGAGCGCGAGCTCGGTGAGCGCCTGATTGGTCGAGGACCACTGGAGCTTGGCGATCGAGCCCTCCGGCCCGGGGGTCCCGATCTTCATCGTCGCCGTCAGCGCGCGCATGGCGCCGAGCCGCAGCCCCTCGATCGCGATCTTCAGGCGGGCGACCTTGTCGCGAACGAGCGGATCGTCGGCGAGGTCCCGCTCCTTCGCGAGCTCGATCAGCTCGTCGAGCGAATTGGCGAGGCCGAGCGCGGCCGACGCGCCCAGGCCCGCTCGCTCGTTCATGAGCGTCGTGATGGCGACCATCCAGCCGTTGCCCTCGCCGCCGACGACGTTCTCGTCCGGAACGTAGGCGTTCTCTATGAACAGCTCGTTGAACTCCGCCTCGCCGGTGATCTGGCGAAGCGGCCGCACGTCCACCTCGTCCTGCTCCATGTCCATCAGGAAGTAGGTGAGGCCCTTGTGCTTGGGGGCGCCCGGGTCGCTGCGGGCGACGAGCATGCACCACTTCGCCTCGTGGGCAAAAGTCGTCCAGACCTTCTGGCCGGTGATCCGCCAGCCGCCGTTCTCCTTCACGGCCTTGGTCTTCAGCGATGCGAGGTCCGAGCCCGACTCGG
>DATBFS010000127.1:0-3203 GCA_036558385.1 Solirubrobacterales bacterium
GGTCGAAGCCGGCGCGGATCATCAACGGATTGCGCAGCCCGAGCCGCTCGTCGATCTCGCGGGCGACTTCTTCGGTCGCCGTCGCAGTACAGGCGATCACCGTGGGGCGGCCGAGCCGCTCGATCGCCTTCGGCAGCCGAAGGTAGTCGGGCCGGAAGTCGTGCCCCCATTCCGAGACGCAGTGCGCCTCGTCGATGGCCATCAGGTCGACCTCGCGGCTGCTCATGGCGTCGAGGAACGCGGTCGAGCCGAAGCGCTCCGGCGAGCAGTAGGCGATCCGCGCCCTGCCATCGCGCATCCGTGCGAGGGCCTCGCGGTTTCGCTCCGCGCTCAAGCCCGAGGCCACCATCACCGCCGGATGGGACGCCGCGGTGAGGGCGCGGACTTGGTCGGCCATCAGCGCGATCAGGGGGCTGACCACGATGGTGAGCTGGGGCGAGGCGAGGCCGGGGAGCTGGTAGCAGAGGCTCTTGCCCCCGCCCGTGGGCATGACGATCAGCGCGTCGCGGCCCTCGAGCGCCGCCTCGACGCCCTCGCGCTGTCCCGGCCGGAACACCTCGTGGCCAACGTGGGCGAGCAGCGCGTCCGGGTTCCGCGGCCCTTCATATATGCGTTCTGCGCGGTCGGGGCCGTCGAATCCCTCCAGCCCCTGGAGGGCGAGGGTCGCCTGTGCCTGCTCGGTTTGTGCCACCTGGCAAGCCTAGGGCCCACCTCGGCACGAAACCAGTCGGCGACCGCGTGCCCGCGACGCTAGTGGTCGAACTCGCGGGAGAGGCCGAGGCTGGCGGCGATCCGTCGCATGTCGCGCGCCTGGTCGGGCAGCACGAAGCTGATGCTGGTCCCGTCGCGCCCCGCCCGGGCGGTGCGCCCGGTGCGGTGGACGTAGGCGTCGCGGTCGCCAGGTGAGTCGAAGTTGACGACGTGTGTGATGTCGTCCACGTCGATCCCTCGCGCGGCCACGTCGGTTGCGACGAGGGTGTCGACGTCGCCCCGGGCGAAGCGGTCGAGCGCCTTCTGCCGCTGCGGCTGGGACTTGTTGCCGTGCATCGCGACGGCGTGGAGGCGGTGCTTGCCGAGGCGCTTGACCAGCCGGTCGGCGCCGCGCTTGGTGCGCACGAAGACGAGGGTTCGCCCCCGCTCCGAGTGGCGGAGCTCATTGACCAGAGCGTCCACCTTGGCCTGGTGGGGGAGGTGGACGAACCGGTGGGACAGCTTGCCCTCGTGCTCGGTCTGCGGCTCGTGGACGTGGCGGCGAGCGTCGCGGGTGTAGGCGCGCGCCTGCTTGCCGGCCGCCGCCTCGAGCGTCGCCGAGAAGAAGAGCGTCTGGCGATCGCGCGGCGTGCGCGCGACGATTCGATCGACGGCCGGCTTGAAGCCCATGTCGAGCATCCGGTCGGCCTCGTCGATGACCAGGATCCCTACGTGCTCGAGGCTCAGCGCCCTGCGCTGAAGCAGGTCCTCGAGCCGGCCCGGCGTGGCGACCACGACGTGCGCCCGGCGGGCGAGCCTGGCCTGTTTTTCGAGCCCGACCCCGCCATAGACCGGAGCGATCGTGAGCCCGCGGACCCGGGCGACATCGCGAAGCTCATCGACGATCTGCGTGGCGAGCTCGCGAGTCGGCGCGAGGATGAGGGCGGCCGGCTTGCGGGCGCCGGGCTCGAGCAGGTCGGCGATCGGCAGTCCGAACGCCAGGGTCTTGCCCGAGCCGGTTGGGGACTGGACGAGGACGTCGCGGCCTGCGAGGACGTCGCGGATGACCAGCTCCTGGACCGCGAACGGCGCGACGATGCCGCGCTTTTTGAGCGCATCCGTGATCGGACGCGAAATGCCGAGATCGGCGAAAGACATGTGGTGCAACTCCTTGCTGAGTGGTGGGAATCCTGAAACCCGGACGCACTCATGAGTGCACGGAAGGACTGAACTCCTCGGCCGCCCTGGTGGTGGCCGACCCAGTCACAGTAGCAGCGGACGGCTTGGGGGATCGGCGGGATCGGCTTGAATGGGAGCGAATGGACGCGCTCGAGGAGGAGAGCTACTGCTACCTGACCACGACGGGGCGGGTGAGCGGGGAGCCGCGGGAGATCGAGATCTGGTTCGGGCTCGAGGGAGAGACGCTGTACATGCTCTCGGGCGGTGGCGATCGCTCCGACTGGGTGAAGAACCTGATCAAGACGCCGGCGGTCGGCGTGCGGATCGCCGGTCGAACCTTCGACGGGCGCGCGCGGGTGGTCGAAGATCGGGACGAGCAGGCCCTGGCGCGCCGCCTCCTGTTCGAGAAGTACTCGCCGACCTATTCGGGCGACCTCGCCGACTGGCGTGAGTCCTCGCTGCCGATCGCGGTGGACCTGGACATGGGCAGCTCGCGATAGCCTCCGCGCGATGGCGACGAAGACCGAGAAGACGACGAAGGCGACGAAGAAGGCCGCGGGCGATGAGGCAGCGGCCTTCGTCGAGAAGTTCATCGCGGCCTGGGCGGATCCGAAGGTCGAGAAGCTCCAGGAGCTGACGCACGACGACGCGGTCCTGGTCCAGCCGATGATGCCGCGGATGGTCGGCCGCGAGGCCGCGCGCGAGGGCTTCGGGCGCCTGCTCGCCCTCTTCCCGGGGATCCACGGCGAGGTCCTGCGGTGGAGCGCCGAGGGCAATGAGCTGATGATCGAGATGCGGATGACGGTGCCGGCGGGCTCGCGCCCGCTCGCCTGGGACCTGGTGGACCGGATCGAGCTCGAGGGCGGCCTCGTCCGCGAGCGGATCACCTACATGGACTCGCTGCCGATCGTGCTCGGCGTCCTGACGCGACCGGCGCTCTGGGCCGCGATGGCGCGGTTCTACCTGCCTAGGTAGCCCCGCCCGAGTCGCCGCCCGTCTCGATGCGCGTTCGGGTGCGGGCGCCGAGCATGCCAAGTAGCGCGCCGAGGCCCGCGGTGAAGACGAGCAGCACCAGCTCCTGGTCGGGAAGCAGGTCGTGGTCCTCGCCGCCCACGACGTGGTGGCCGATCAGGACGAAGCCGCCGAACAGAAGGCCGCCGATCAGCCCGCGGATAAGGGCGTGGCGGGTCAGATCGTGGTCGAACCCCGCGAGGTAGCCGCCGATCGCCGCGAGCACCTGAAGCACCAGATACACCGTGCTCGAGCTGTCGAGGATGGCCCCGCAGAGGAACCCGAACGCCATCGGCACGATCCCGGCGAGGAGCACCTGGACC